>JBCCMP010000107.1:0-12926 GCA_039026295.1 Pseudomonadota bacterium
CGCGGCGCGCAAACGGTCCTTGATGGTCTGATCGCCGCGGGCCCGCTGCAGAAGATCGGTTCCCTGCGCGCCCGAATTGGCAAGGCAACCGGCCAGAACCGGCGGGTCGCTGATATCCCGCCCCTCGGCGAACTCGGCGGCTCTGGCCGGTTGCCTTGCCAATTCGGGCGCGCAGGGACCCGATCTTCTGCAGCGGGCCCGCGGCGATCAGACCATCAAGGACCGTTTGCGCGCCGCGACGACCGAGGCGGCGCAACTGGGCGTCTTCGGCGCGCCAAGCTTCGTGACCGAGGATGGCGAGATTTTCTGGGGTGACGACCGGTTGCGGGCCGCCCTGGCGTGGAGGGCCCAGTGAAAGACAGGGACAACGCCGCCTGACGGGTGACCGACATCCTGTCAGATCCGGTCACGCCGTCTGTGCGGCGCTATCAGAGATCGTGTCCGCAGAGGTCTGTTCTTCCTGTTCGTTCAGAACCGTTGACGTGCCCGTCGCGTCTTCCGGGTCGTTTTCGCGCTCCTCGATTTCGGCCAGGGCCTCTTCAGCGGAACTGTCGATCACAGCTTCGATCGAGCGGCGTTCGAAATGGTCGACCGCCCCGGCGTAATCCAACGGGATCTTCACCGGCTTGACCCGCTCTCCGTCCGCCCATGCCGTCAGCAGATCATCGACGGTGGGTGCCGTGCCGGGGGCAAACATCTGCTCCTCGAAATGGCCATCCTGGTGCTGGTGGAGCATCTCCCGAAGCTTGAGGTGAAGCATCTCTGTGGTGGTCTCGCCAGCCGCAAGTGCCGTCCGGGCCTCATGCTTCAGCGCGGCCCACCCCGACATGTTGACATCGTGCAGCATGACATCGCCGTCCGCAAAAACCGCGCCGATGATCTGACCGCCGGAATAGTAGACGGCGTGCACCCGGGTGTCCGAGCGATAGTTGGCCGCGTCCTCGCCGGTCAGGGTCTCGTCGCGGACCGGAAGGTAGATCGGCTCGTCCGGGTCGGACCAGCCGGCCTCCAACGGCAGGGCGGATGGTGAGACAGCGGTTGTGGCTGGCGTGGACTGTGCAGAGAAGATGTCCGTGAACGCCTGCCCGGCGGGCCGGTCTGGTTCTTGCGCGGCTTGCTGCTGCGATGCCGCCAGAAAAAGTCGTTTCTCCGGAGAGACAAGAGAGGGCATGGGGAACATTCTTTCCGCTCCATGTTGTGTCAGAAGCGGTGTGTGTATGCCCCCCGGCCTATCGATGGGTTACGGATTTTGTCCTGATTCAGGTCAGGCGGTCAGCCCCTCCGGCTCGGCCAACCCATTGGCGCGGCAGCAGGCGGTCAGCGTGTTCGCCAAAAGGCAGGCGATTGTCATGGGGCCGACCCCGCCGGGAACCGGGGTGATGGCACCTGCCACCGCGGCGCAGCTTTCGTAGTGGCAATCGCCGACCAGCCGGGTCTTGCCCTCGCCCTTTTCCGGGGCCGGGATGCGGTTGATGCCGACATCGATCACCGTCGCGCCGGGTCTGATCCAGTCGCCCGTCACCATTTCGGGCCGCCCGACGGCCGCAACGACGATATCGGCCTGCTTGACGACGCCGGGCAGATCCTTGGTCCGCGAATGGGCGACCGTGACGGTGCAGCTGTCTTTCAGCAGCAGGTTGAACATCGGTTTGCCGACGATGTTTGACCGGCCGATCACCACCGCGTTCATGCCGCTGAGCGAGCCGTGGTGGTCGCGCAGCATCATCAGCGAGCCGAGCGGGGTGCACGGGACCATCGATTTCTGCCCCGTCCCCAGCAGTCCGACATTCGAGATGTGGAACCCGTCGACATCCTTGGCCGGATCGATCGAGTTGATCACCAGATCCGAATTCAGATGATCCGGCAGCGGCAACTGCACCAGAATGCCGTGCACGGCCGGGTCATTGTTCAGCGTGTCGATCAGCGCCAGCAGATCTTCCTCGGGTGTCGCGGCATCCAGCTTGTGCTCGTAGGAGTTCATGCCGACCTCGAGGGTCTGCTTGCCCTTGTTGCGCACATAGACCTGGCTGGCCGGGTCCTCGCCCACCAGCACCACGGCAAGGCCGGGGGTGATGTCGTTTTCGGTCTTCAGCCGGGTTACATGCTCGGCCACCTGGGCTCGCACCTTGGCCGCGAAGGCCTTGCCGTCAATCACTGTCGCTGCCATCGGTCTGCTCCCTTTGCGGCGGGCCGCTGTTATCCGCGCCCGCGATAGGGCTGTACACCGGGGTCGGGCAGCCAGACCCCTTCGGGCACGTCACCTGTTTGCCAGAACACGTCAATCGGGATGCCGCCGCGCGGGTACCAGTACCCGCCGATGCGCAGCCAGCGGGGCTTTATCGCGTCGACGATTCGCTTTGCGACATCGATCGTACAGCCCTCGTGGAACGATCCGTGATTGCGAAAGCTGGTCAGGAACATCTTCAGCGACTTGGATTCCACCAGCCACTGGTCCGGCACATAGTCGATGACCAGATGCGCGAAATCCGGCTGCCCGGTGACCGGGCAGAGCGAGGTGAACTCTGGTGCCGTGAACCGCGCCACATACATCGCGTCGGGATGCGGGTTCGGCACGGGGGTCAGCACCGCCTCGTCCGGCGATGTGGGCTGCGCGCTGTCCTGGCCCAGCATGGTGTGGGAAAAATCCGGATGTGTCTGGTCTGTCATGCGGCGCGGTTTAGCGAGGCCGCCGGGGAATTGAAAGACGTGATGCGCTTGCTCGACGGGCGGCATGGCCGCGCTCGCTTTCCGGGTATGTCAGGGCACTGGGCGAGGCCAATTGGCGGCACTGCTGGTCGGTGTGTCCGGGCTTAGACTGCGTGATCAGATCGGTCGTGCCCGCGGCTTTCGCGCGGTCGATCTTTAAGCGATGTTCTTGACGGGCGTTTGATCCTATTCTCCCGTGGAGATGTGGTTCGCCAGCAAGGAAAGGTGATCGGTGGTTCGCAGGTCTGCCGGTTACGTTCCCAGCAGAAGCGAAGAGGCAGATCGTCTGTTGGGAGGCAATAAACGATGGCAAATCAGGTCAACCTGAACGACTTCATGAACTGGGTGGTGGAGCGCAATCCGGCCGAGGAGGTGTTTCATCAGGCGGTGCACGAGGTGGCCGAGACGGTGATCCCGTTCATCAATGACAACCCGGTCTATGCCAAGATCAAGGTGATGGAGCGCATGGCCGAGCCGGACCGGATCGTGTCCTTCCGGGTGTCGTGGGCCGACGATCAGGGCGAGGTGCAGATCAATCGCGGCTACCGCGTCCAGTTCAACAATTCGATCGGGCCCTACAAGGGCGGCATCCGGTTTCATCCGAATGTCACGCAGGGGGTGCTGAAGTTCCTGGGCTTCGAGCAGACCTTCAAGAACTCGCTGACAGGCCTGCCCATGGGCGGCGGCAAGGGCGGTGCGGATTTCAACCCCAAGGGCCTGAGCCAGCACGAGATCATGCGGTTCTGCCAGAGCTTCATGACCGAGCTCTACCGGCATATCGGCGCTGACATCGACGTGCCCGCGGGCGATATCGGCGTCGGCTCGCGCGAAATCGGCTACATGTTCGGGCAGTTCAAGCGCCTCACCAACAGCTTTGAAGGCGTGCTGACCGGCAAGGGGCTGGAATACGGCGGATCGCTGATGCGGCCGGAGGCAACGGGTTATGGAGCGGTCTATTTTCTGGAGAACATGCTGCACCATCGCGGCGATGCGATCGAAGGCAAGACGGCGGTGATCTCGGGTTCCGGCAATGTGGCGACCCATGCGGCGGAGAAAATCGTGCACCGCGGCGGCAAGCCGCTGACGCTGTCGGACTCGGGCGGGTTTATCCACGATCCTGCGGGGCTGGATGAGGAAAAGATCAGCTGGGTCAAAGAGCACAAGAAGCAGCGCGGCAACCGGATATCGGCCTATGTCGACCGGTTCCCGGGCGCTACCTTCCACGAGGGGCAGCGCCCGTGGGGCGTGACCTGCGACGTCGCGCTTCCCTGTGCCACCCAGAACGAGTTGAACGGGGAGGAGGCCAAGACCCTGCTGGGCAACGGCTGCATGGCCGTTTCGGAAGGGGCGAACATGCCCTGCGATCTGGATGCAATTGGTGCCTTCATGACGGCAAAAATCCCTTACGCACCCGGCAAGGCGTCGAACGCTGGCGGCGTCGCCATGTCGGGGCTGGAGATGAGCCAGAACTCTGCGCGGCTGCACCGCGGTGAAGAGGACTTACGCGCGGCGCTTAAGAAGATCATGGGCGACATCCACGCCGCCTGCGTCGAGCAGGGTGATCACGGTGATCACGTCGACTACGTAAAAGGGGCGAACATAGCCGGGTTCAAGAAGGTTGCTGACGCCATGCTGGCGTTCGGCGTGGTCTGACCCTGTAAGCTGGCAATCAGGTGATCTGCAGCCTCTCGCCGATTTGTGCACTGCGGCGTCAGATGTCCGCAGTTCCGTCGCTTTCAGTGGTGGTCAGGGAGTTTGTCTCAACCGACTGACACCTGCGCGATGATGCGCGTGACGATGCGCCTGATGTTGCGCTCGAACTCGTCATAGGGCCAGTCCTTCGCGGCGGCGTTTACCGCCATGGCTGCCGGGAAGTCTGCGAAGGCTGCGCTGTCCCAGTTCTGCCGCACTGCAAGCCGTGTGTCCTTTGTCTGGTAGGACAGGCTTTCCCCGTAGGCGTAGTGCAGGAGCAGGCTGTGAAGTTCGATGCACTCGGCGGGGCCGCATCCCAGCCGTGTCATCGCGGCAAAGAGCCGGTCGAAGAGCGGCAGGACATTCAGGCTTCCCCGCCCTTCGAACAGCAGCACGTGCACCAACCAATGGTCGCGGCGAAACTCGCGGTGGAAGGCCATCATGATCGCGACGATTTCTTCGCGGTCTTCTGTTTGGGGCTTGGGCGGCTCGATGCCGAGGGCGACCTCGTCCATCATGCCGACGAGCAGGTCGTCACGGTCGGCGACATGGCGATAGAGCGACATGACCCCTGCCTTCAGGTCCGCGGCCACCCGGCGCATCGTCAGTGCAGATAGACCTTCAGCCCGGACGATCGCGAGTGCGGCATCGACGATCCGCGACCGGGTCAGCCTGTTTCGCTGTCGCGGCGCAGCGTCGTCGGGTGAGTCGATTTGGGTTTGCGGAGCGGTCATGCGCGCAGTGTTGACGACTCGCCGGAAGCATGCAAGCGTACAATGTACGCAAATCCTCCTGCCGATCGCCAGACGCACTCCAGCATCCCGGGCAGACGTTCCTGGAGTTTGACATGTCCGATACATCGAACCGGGCGCCGACAACGGCGACCGCTGCTGCCCCCCAGCACAGTCTCGCGCCGATCTATGCGGCAAACATGGTGTGCAGCATGGGGATGATGGGCTTTGTCGCCGCCGCCGGGCCGCTGGCCGCTTCGTTGGGACTGGAGGCCTGGCAGATCGGCCTGTCGGCGACCGCGGGCGGACTGGGCTGGGTGCTGGCGGCGCGGTTCTGGGGCAAGACGGCGGACAGGACAGGGCGAAAGCCGGTGCTGTTGGTTGGCCTTTCCGGGTTTATCGCGGGGTATTTCCTGCTCTGCCTCGGGGTCGTGGCGGGCGTGAGGTGGGAAGTGCCCGCCCTTTATGTCCTAGGGGTGCTTGTCGCGACCCGGTTCGGGATGGGCTTGAGCTATTCGGCGGTGCCCGCCGCCGGGGCTGCCGTGATCGCCGACCGCTTCGCGCCGGATGATCGCGCGGGGGCGATGGGGCGGCTGGGGGCGGCGCAGGCGTCGGGCTTGCTGTTCGGCCCCGCCGCGGTCGCGCTGCTGGCGGGCGAGTCCCCGGCAACGGTGCTGTTTTTGCTGGCCTTGCTGCCGATACCGGCGCTGGCCTTTGCCGCGATCGCCCTGCCTAAGGATGCGCCCAAGGCTGCCGCCGCAACCGGGCAGTTGCCGCTGGGCGATGCGCGGCTGATCCGGCCGGTTTTGGTCGCCATGCTGGCGATGATGGCCGTCGGAATCGCGCAGATCGTCATCGGGTTCGTTGCCATGGATCGGTTATCCCTGCCGGAGAGTTCCGCGATGCGCCTCGCAGGGGGTGCGTTGGCGGCAGTGGGCGTGAGCCTTGTGGTGGCGCAATTGACCGTTAGACGGCTGGGCTGGCCGCCTGCTGCCCTGATGCGGGTTGGAAGCGGGATGGCGGCACTGGGACTGCTGGCCGCCGCCTTTGCCCCGTCCGAGGTCACGCTGGTCCTGTCTTACGCCTTTTCAGGATTTGGCGCGGGGTGGGCGTTTCCGGGGATCAACGCCTATGCCGCGAATGCTGTATCGTCGGAAGAGCAGGGCAGGGCGGCGGGTGCAGTTTCCTCGGCCATGGGCGTTGGCGCAATGCTTGGGCCGACGATTGGCGGCGCGTTCTATCAGCAGTCGGGGGCGGCCTCCTATCTGATCGCCGCTGCGGTTTTTGCCGCGGCGGCGCTGATCGTCCGAAAGTAGGGCTGCGCCTAAAAAGGTGTGATCTGCGTGATCGAATTGTAGCCCGCGTGCAGGGATACTTCCGCCCCGGCCTGGCCGATCATCATGCAGGACATCGCCTTCTTGGTGCCATCGACCCCGAAGCAGGTGAGAAGTAGCTTTGCGATCTCGACCTTTGACATGGTCTTGCCCGCTTTGATCGAGGCATCGGCAAGGCCGGCCTGATGTGCAACCTCGCGCGCGCGGTTCATCAGCTCCAGCCGGGCGCGGGTGTCTCGTGGTCCGTGCGCCTTGGGATCCTTCAACGCCCGGGTCAGCCGCGTCAGATAGTCCCTGATCGACTCGCCGCGCCCGCGCTTTTCCATCGTGAAGGACAGCGCTTCGGCGGCATCGAGCGCCGGTTTGAGTTTCGCGAGGATATTGCTGCCCTTGGCAACGGTCTTCAGTTGCCCCAGCCCTGCCGCGCCGCCGACGGCGGTCAGATCGTACTCGAACTGCGTGAACCCCTCCATGTCCTTGGCGCGGGAGAAACCGGTCAGAAAGCCCAGTCCGATCCCGCCAGAGACCCCGAGGCCCCAGCAGAGCGACCCGCATTCCGCCTCGACCATGTATCGCTGTTTCGGATCGTCCAGTTTGAAGACAAAACCGAGGGTTTTCTTGTACCGGGCAAGTTCAGCGGACAGAGCGCCGACGACGAAGACCCCCATATAGATCTTGGACGGATCGACGATCGTCGTGGTCGCGTAGGAGAGGTTCGCCGTGCCGTAGGCCGGGAGCCGTCTGGCACTGCGATTTTTGGCGACATGGTTGGTGATCAGCCAGGCCGGATACCAGCCTTTCGTGTTCGCGGGCAATTCCCCCCACGCCGTCGCCCCGAGCGAGATGACGTGGTTCCGGTTGTTGACGCCGAGCAGAAAGTACTCCCAGGTGCCGGTCGTTCCTATCCGCAGCTTGGTCACCTTTCCGCTGGGATACTGGATCAGCCTTCCGCTGTAGACCGGGTGGGGTTTGGTCAGGCTCCAGGTGTTTCCGCTGATTTCCAGGTGTTGGCAGGTCAGGCCGTTCCAAATCGTCACGCGAAGCATTCAAAAATCCTTTGGGCCGGCAAATGGACATATCCGTTCAGGGTGCCGTGCGGGGCCGGGCTTATCGCTGCGGCCGCACTGAAATGGCGGCGAAACTATAGGATCAAGGCACCCGATGCCCCGGCACAACTCTTATGGGAAAAAGGCTATCGGCGTCAGACGACGCTGTCGTTACCCAATTGGGTAAGCGTCTCGCCGGGTATCAACCGAAAGACCACGGGCGGCTTAAAGCAACGCCTCATCGGGATGGATTGCGGCTGCGGCCTACGGTGCTTCTCGCCGCCTGTGAGTTAGAAGCCCGGCGCTCAAGGCCAAGCGACGCAGCCCTGCGACCGGCTCGCGCGGCCATTGCGCCGCTGCGAGCGGAAACCTTGCGTCGTTGCAGGCAGATCAGCGGCCGGGTTACGCGTCCACCCGTGCCCGCTTTGGCGCGGCTTTGAACAGGATCGAGAACGTGTCTGTCGCGCCGCGCTCAACGGCGGGAGAACGTTCCGCTTCCGTGTTGAGCCGTTCAAAGAAGTTCTTCAACCGTCCAGACCGGGCGTATTGGTGCCCCAGAGTCAGGTATCGGCGCGGCCAGTGCGGGGCCAGTGCGTCGCCCTTCAGCAGGATCGATGCACCAAGGGCCGAGCCGTTCAGGACATAGCTGACCCCCCACGCATAATCCGGCGTCATTTCAATCCCGGGCACCGGCGCGCACACCGGGCTGTCGAGTTGCAGATCGGCGGTGAGTGCTTCGATTCGGCGACTTTCTTCTTCTGCTTCCTCGTCATCGCCCCGCGCGATCGCTGCGGCCAGTCCGACCTCTTTGTGCGCTGAAAGCAGGGCGCTGAGGAACTTGTGATACGATTCCTCCGAGACGAAACGCCCGGACGGCGTCCAGACCGTTTCGGTTTGTCGATGAAGGGTTTGCGTCACCTTGCGCAGTACGGTCCGAACTGTCGTTTCTTCTGCCGCTTGGTTCGTGTCGTCCAGCATCCGTGCCGCCCTTTTGTGTCAGTTTTGATTTACACTACAGGCGGTAATTAAAATTGACAAGCAGGGCGTGTGCAGCGCTCATCGTGCGACAGCCGCGCCGACGCACGGAGCCAGGTACAGCGCCGCGTACGGTGCCGAAAACGGAACTGCGCATGCGGCTGAAGCGACGCTAATCAGGCGCTACGCAGGCGACCATTCATGCAGCGGATGGCTGCGCAGATACAGCACAGCCCGCCACTGAAGCGCGTTCTACGCATCCGGTTGTCTTGCTGATTCTGACAAGAGAGCGGATCCTGCCCGGCACCATTCGGTCACGCGAGGGCTTGCTGCGGAACTGCTCTGCCCATCGATAACATCAGATTTTCGCTAAAGCCATTGGCGGCGCGAGGCAGCCCGCGGGGCCTGTGATTGCGGCTATTCCAATCGCACCCGGTGGGACCAGGTCTCTCCATCGGAGATGACGATGTCCTCGAAATCCATCATCTTGGCCAAATCGAACCAGGTGGCGACCGATTGGAGGTTGTTCTTGCGGAAGAATTCAGTGCCGCGCGCGTTGCCGGTCAACTGCGCAAGAACGGCGCGGGCGCGGTAGAGGGTTTTGAACATCTGGTCGTTCAGGCCGATGATGACCATGTGCTCGGCCTGTCCGCCCTTTGCGAAGATGACGTAGGGCGGTGTGTCCGGGGCTTCGAGCATGGCGCGCGTCATCTCGACGATGAAATTCGTGCGCACGCCCCTGTCGGCGGGGGGCGCGCCGGGGATTTCGCGCGCAAAGATCTCTTCCGATGACACCGGCGGGTAATAGTACCCCTCGCGCTTGTCTTTTTTGTGGCTGTCGGCGAGCGCCGGGGCTGCAAGGGCAATGAGTGTCAGGATCAGCAGTGCGCGCATGATGTGCCCCGGTTGATGGATTTCCACTGCGCTCAGCCAAGCGGAAAGGCTGCAGCCGGGCAAGTGAAATCGCCACCCGCAGATGTGATCAGGCGTGGGGCCAAGCCGGCTGAGACGGTATGTGAACGCGGCAGCGCGCGCCGATCTTCAGGGTGCCGGTACGCTCGACCCAGGCGGTGATGCCGCGCTTGTGCTGGGCCTTGGCCGGGAAGGCGCGCCCATGGCCGGGGTGCGCCGCCTCGATCTGTTCTGCTGGGAACTTGCAGGGCGCGTTTTCGGTGTCGGTTGTCAGGGACGTGCCGTCCTCGAAGATCAATCGGCTGGCGGGCGGGATGAGCGTGAAATCCGGGATGCCCTTCAGGATCAGGGTGGCACCGAGCCATTCAGGCTTGATCTTGGGGATATCCAGACATTCGGCGATCTCGGCTATCTCTTCTGCCGACAGGACCGAGAGTTGCCGCACATTGCGGATTTCGGTGTCGCGGGCATATTGGCGTCTGACCCGGACGCAGGCGGGCCGGGTCAGGCCCGCGTGGTGCTCGCCGACCGGGCCTTCCCAGTTCAGGGTCATTTCCTCGACGGGTTCGGCGCAGATGTTCTGGCGTTCAACCGGGACGAGACCCAGCCAGGTGACTTCGCCGTAATGATCGGTAGGGGTCAGGATGGACATTTTCGGCTCCGGTCAGAGGGGTTTCTGGTAGCCGTCCAGCGCATCCACCGCGGCGATGATCCCTGAGGCATCGGCCACCGGCATTAGCGGTGGACGCAGGCGCGACCAGCGGTCATCACCGGTCCAGTGGGCAAGCAGGGCCTTCTGCGCCGGTACCGGGCCCGCGCCCGCGACGAGCTTGCGAAAGGCGGTGACCTGTTCGTTGAGGGTCATGTCGGGGGTGCCGGCCTCAATGCTGTCGATCAGCCGGGCAATCGCATTGGGATTGAGGTTGGCCGTTGCCGAGATGCAGCCCGCCGCTCCCCTGGCTTGCCCCTCGATCAGCGTGTTCTCCTGCGCCGGGTAGGTGATGAGGCCATCGATTGAGAGCAGTTCTTCCGTGTTCTCCCAGACGCCGGAGCTGTCCTTGATGCCGACGACGATATCTGGGAACGACTGGAACAGGCGGCGGGTGACGGAGGGCGGGATCGCGACGCCGGAGACCTGCGGGATATGGTAGAGATAGATTTTGAGCCCGGGCCGGTCGACCGTTTCGATCAGCCAGGTGAAGTAGGCGACGAGACCGTCGTCGGAGACGCCTTTGAAATAGAATGGCGGCAACGTCATCGCGCCTGCGCAGCCCATGTCCACGGCGTGCCGGGTCAGGCGGACGGTGTCTGGGCCTGATGTGAGGCCGGTGCCGGGCACGATCTTCGCAGGGTCGATGCGCGCGCAGAGCTTCTCCAAAAGTAAGATCCGTTCTTCCATGCCGATGGACAGCGCTTCGCCCGTGGTGCCGAAGGGCGCGAGGCCGACGCAGCCCTGTTCGATCAGCCATGCGGCATGGTCGAGGTAGAGCTCTTCGGCGATTGTCAGATCCGCGTTGAAGGGCGTCAGGTTGGGTGCGATGACGCCGCGCAGGGCTTGGGTTGGCATTCGGTTCTCCGGTGATTCGGGTCGGGCGGAGTTCAACAACCGCGCCGGGCGATGTCCAGCAGGGCATCGAGGTTCATGTGGGCTTCGAGATGATCGGCGAGGGCGTCCAGTGTCTTCTCCACCGCTGCGTCATAGGCGACGGTCTGGGCGTTCGCGCCAAGGTTTTCCAACCATGCGGCGCGGAAGCTGTCGGAGGTAAAGACGCCGTGGACATAGCTGCCCTGGACCTGGCCATTCGGGGATGACGCGCCTTGCGGGCGGCCTTCGATCTCCAGCACCGGGCGGGTGCAGTCGGGGCCTTCAGTGCGGCCGATGTGGATTTCGTAGCCGGTGACGGGCAGACCGGTAGCGAGGTGCGTGCCGCTGACCCGGGCGAGGCGTTTTTCCGGGACCATGACGGTATCGACGTCGAGGAGGCCTAGGCCGGGAATAGTGCCGGGTTCGCCCTCGATCCCGTCAGGGTCGGCGATCGTCTTGCCCAGCATCTGATAGCCGCCGCACAGTCCGAGGATATGCCCGCCGCGACGATGGTGCGCGGCGAGGTCGATGTCCCAGCCCTGTTGACGCAGGAACGCGAGATCCCCGGTCGTGGACTTGGATCCCGGCAGGATCACCACATCCGCGTCGCCGGGCAGCGGGCGGCCCGCCGGGATCATTTGGACCGAGATGCCCGGCGTCAGCCCAAGCGGGTCAAGATCATCGAAATTGGCGATCCGCGCGAGTTGCGGGCAGACGATCTTGAACTCGCCTGTTGTCGCGGCCCGGATATCAGAGGCGTCTTCGGCCGGCAGGCGATGCGCGTCGGCGAACCACGGCAGAACGCCGAGGCCCCGCCATCCGGTATGATTGGCGATTTCGGCATAGCCATCGTCGAACAGGCTGGGGTCGCCGCGGAACTTGTTCACCAGAAACGCTTTGATGCGGACGCGGTCAGGGGCGGGAAGCACCGTATGGGTCCCGACGAGTTGCGCGATTACGCCGCCGCGATCGATGCATCCGGCCAGAACGACCGGCAGATCTGCCGCCTCTGCAAAGCCCATATTCGCGATGTCGCCCTGGCGCAGATTGATCTCGGCAGGTGAACCGGCGCCTTCCGTCAGTATCAGGTCTGCACCGTCTGACAGGCGGCGGTAACTGTCCATCACCGCGTCCATCAGTTGCGGCTTCAGCTTGGCGTATTCCCGGGCCTTCACCGTGGTGAGCCGCTGACCTTGAACGATCACCTGCGCGCCCTTTTCCGATTCCGGCTTCAGGAGGACAGGGTTCATGTCCGTGTGGGGGTCGAGCCCGCAGGCGCGGGCCTGCAGCGCCTGGGCACGGCCGATCTCTCCGCCGTCCACCGTTACGGCGGCGTTGTTCGACATGTTCTGCGGCTTGAAAGGTCGAACGGTAAGTCCGCGCCGCAAAAAGGCCCGAGCGATGCCGGCCACGAGCATTGACTTGCCGACATTCGAGCCCGTTCCCTGGACCATCACCCCTGCGGTCAAGGTGAGCCCTTCAGGACCATTGGAAGACCGGCAGCCATGAACTCGACATGATCGGCGACGGCTGCGACCTGCTGGTTCAGGCGGCCTTGCGCATCGCGGAACCGTCGGGCAAGGGCATTTTCCGGCGCGATCGACAGGCCGACTTCGTTCGAGACCAGGATGATCCGGGCTGTCGCTGCGCGAAGGGCATCGCAGAGTTCTTCAGCGGCTGCTTCCACGTCCCGTTCGGCGTGCATAAGGTTGGACAGCCAGAGGGTCAGGCAGTCGATCAGCAGCGTGCCATCAGGGTGGCGGGAGATCGGATCGGATATCTCGAGCGGTTCCTCGATCAACTCCCAGTCCGGGCCGCGTTCCAGGCGATGAGCCTCGATGCGGTCCTTCATTTCCCAGTCCAGTGCCTCGGCCGTGGCAAGAAACGTCTTCGGTGCAGCCGCGAGCGTCAGGGCACGGGCAGATTTACCTGATCTGGCTCCGCC
>JBCCMP010000108.1:0-12694 GCA_039026295.1 Pseudomonadota bacterium
GCTGTCCCGGGCTTGATCCGGGACCTCATGAACCTGCGCGGGCTATAAGAGGTCCCGGGTCTTCGCCCGGGACAGCACAGCGCTAAACAAACCCACACACTCACTCACCGGCACATCGACCCGGTTGGCTTGCGCGAACACGGCCTGAACCGGGGACCCGTCGGCGATCTGTACGGCGACGCGGCCTCCCTGCATCTCCCCACCTGAAACCCTGATTTGGCCCAGCTCGGAATTCTTCAGCGTGTCATCCACATCGATCGTGAAGGCCGCCTTCCGGCCCGGGGGTAAGTGCCAGCCATTTCAGCAGCGCGTCAGCACAAGCCTGGTGTTGTCGGATTTGTTGGATCGCCACTCGACCTCGGTCGGTGACAGGAATCTGTATGTCGAGGGGCCAAGATTGGTATAATAATAACCGCGTTGCCCCACTTGATAAACGACCGTCCTACCCGCCCGGTTTACTGGCGCGGCGACAATTTCCTCTGACGAGACGAACGTGATTTCGTTCGTCATGGCCTGACCATTCATCGTGAAACAGTAGAACCCGGACATCTGGCGCCAGTCCATACGCTGTTCCTGCGGGGGCGGGGCAGAGGCCTGCTGGCCCTGAAAGCCACCCGGCGGCGGCGCGCAGGCAGCCAGCACTCCTGCGGCGGCGATCAAAATGGCGAATGGCCGAAGAGCCGCCCGAATATCCATAAAAAATCTCATTGTCCCCTCCCGGAAGAATTCTCAAGGCCGCCCAACCGGCCAGATGACAACGTTACCACCTCTGGTAGCATCTGCACAATGCGCAAGCATTCATGCGCGGTTTTCGAAATCATCAAAGGGACAACGTTCGCCGTCAGCGCAAACATTCCACCGCCGCCCCGCCTCTCACCACCCGACACGCGGATCTGGCGCGGAATGCCGTTTTATGCGACACTGCCTCATGTCCGCAATCGAAGACCTCGAACGGGAAATATTCGAAAAGGCCGCGCGTCTGGCCGCGATGCGCCGCGCGGCAGAGGCTCCCACGATCCCCGACTACACCTTCACCACGCTGGACGGGACGACAACCCTGTCGGCCCTGTTCACCGGCCGCGACCGGCTGCTGGTCATTCACAATATGGGGCAGGCCTGCCGCTACTGCACCCTGTGGGCGGACGGGCTGAACGGCGTGCTCCAGCATCTGGAAGACGCGATGGCCGTGGCGCTCGTCTCCAAGGACCCGCCCGCCGTGCAACGCCAGATGGCGCTCGATCGCGGCTGGCGTTTCCGCCTCGCCAGCCATGGCGGCGGTGCCTACATGACCGAACAGTGCACCATGGGCGAATGGGAAGATATCCCCGGCGCCTCGATCTACGAGCGGGACGGCGACACCATCCGCCGCCGCGGCCGCGCGACCTTCGGGCCGGGCGATCTCTACTCCCCGGTCTGGCACCTCTTGTCGCTCGCCGGTCTAGGCCCCGACGCCTGGACCGCGCAGTTCCACTACTGGCAAAGCCCGAAGGAACTGGAAGACGGCGGCGCGAACCGCAACGACGCCTGACCACGGGCCAGCGCGCCCGGCGATCTGAAACACGAAAGCCGCACGCCGACGGCCGTGCCTCGACCCCGGCTTTACCCGCCCGGCACGACTTGCTAGCGTCGCCCCGCCAGCCAGTCTCACGATCAGCCGGGCGCTTTCGCACGCAACGGGGCACGCCATGCCGGCAGACGCAGATCATCAGGCACTCTCGGCCTTCGTGGACGAGCGGCGCAACCTCATCGCGCTGGCCTGCAGCATCGTGCGCAACGAATCCATCGCCGAGGAATTGGTGCAGGACAGTTGGCTGCGCTGGCAGGAACGGCGCTATCCCGCGCAAAAGGCCGTGCCGATCCTGCGCCGCATCGTCTCGAACCTTGCCAAGGACTTCTACCGGCGACAGACCACGGAAAAGGCGGTGCTGGCCGAGCATGCCGCCACCCTCGGCCCCGCGATCGACAGCGAACGGGTGGCCATCGCCCGTCAGGATCTGCTGCGCGTCGTCCGGGCCCTGAAGCAACTGCCGCGCCGGACCCGAACAGCCTTTCACCTGCACTGCATCGACGGGCTGACCTATGCCCGGATCGGCGAGCGGCTTGGCCTGTCGAGATCGCGGGCGTTCGATCTGGTCACAGACGCGCTGGTGCATCTGACGCTGGCGCTTGATGGCTGATATAGTCCGGACAAAAGCGGCCGTCGTTCGTTAGTAAGGCAAACCGCGACCAAGCCGATCAGCCAACGCCGTGTAAGACGACTGCCAGACCCGTGTCAGACCCTTGCCAGACCCAGATCATGCCGAAGCCGGATCAAGAACACCATGTACGCGAAGCAGCCCGGATCTTCCTCCGTTTGCGCGAGGATCCTGACAACACCAGCCTGCTGGCCGAACGCGACGCCTATCTGGCCGAAGGCGAGGCGCAACGCGCCGCCTATGACAAACTGAACCGCGCCTGGACGGCGGCACGAAGCAAACCGCGCCCGCGTCGCGGCAGCCTCGTGATCTGGCTGCTGGTCTGCCTGACAACGCTCTACTTCGTGGCAAACCCTGTCCGGATATTCCTCTTGGCCGATCATCAGACAGGGCGACAGCAGCAGCAGGTCACCCTTGTGTCGGGCGATATCGCCGATCTCGATGCGGGCAGTGCGATTGCGGATGCAACCGATGGCACGTCGCGGCAGGTGACCCTGCTGGAAGGCGCGGCCTTCTTTGACGTCCGGCCCGGGTCCACGGACTTCAGGGTCACGGCGGGCCCGCTGAATGTGCAGGTGCTGGGCACAGGGTTCGAAGTTGCCCGCCTTCGCGATGGCGTGATCGTCGCCGTCGCGGAAGGCGAGGTTCGGGTGACGTCCAACGGCCAAAGCTGGACCCTCGGCCCGGGGCAACGGCTGATATGGACGGGGGCCAGCAACGCCGTGCTGGATACCGTGAACGCCGCCGATGTCGCGGTCTGGCGCAGGGATCAACTGGTCACCGACGGCATGACCTTTGCCGAGGTTGCCGCGATCATCGACCGGCGGCTGCCGGGCACGATCCTGATCACGGATTCTGCACTGGCCGAATCCTCGGTGGCAGGTGGCCTTGACCTGACCCGTCCGGAACAGGCCCTCCGCCTTCTGGCCACTGTCAGGGGGGCTGATGTCACAAGCATCCCGCCGCTCTTGACGGTCGTGACACCGGGCGACTGAGAGGCCGCCGAACTTTTTTCCGGAAATCGGCCGACCCCGCTCGTTGTTGCATCGACAGTCCATGGATCGACATCGCATGGGACCTTATGCGCGTGAAATCAATGTTGGCCGCGTGTGCCAGTGCAGCGGCACTCGTCATCGCTCTGCCAGGGATCAGCGCCGCCCAGGCGCAGAACATCGACGTACCGCCGCAACCCCTGCCGGGCGCACTGGCCGAACTCAGCGCCGAGACCGGGCTGCAGGTCCTCGCGCCGTCCGAACTGGTGTCCGGCCGCAGCAGCACCAGCGCCGCGGGTCAAATGACCCCGCTGCAGGCGCTCGGGACCATCCTCTCCGGAACCGGTCTTGACTATCGCACCAGTGACGGCGGCAGCGTCATCGTGGTCCCGGGATCAGCCCGGGCATCGCAGCTGTCCAACGGAAACGAGGAACTGATCGGCGAAGACATCATCGTCACCACGCGGCGGTTCGAGGAAAACCTTCAGGACGTTCCGGGATCGGTCGTCGCCATCACGGGCGAAGAACTGGAGCGCTCGAACATCGACAGCATTGACGACTATGTCCTGCGTCTGCCGAACGTGAACTACATCGAGGGGGGATCGCCCGACACCTACCAGATCTCGATCCGCGGCCTGTCGAACTTCGTCGGGGCCAGCGGCAGCGGACCTGTCAACGGCATCTATGTCGACGAGGTGATCCTGAACCCCACGGGCACGAATTTCGGCCTCGACCCAAGGCTGTTCGATCTTGATCGGGTCGAGGTCGCCTATGGCCCCCAGGGCACGACCTTCGGGCGCGGTGCGATCGGTGGGGCGATCAACTTCGTGACGCGAAAGCCAAGCCCGGATTTCGCAGCGGAAGTCACGGTCGAGGCGGGCAGTCGCCCCGATGCCTCGGCCAGCGGGTTCATCAACGGTGCGATCCTCGACGACGGCCTCCTCAGCGCCCGCGCGTCGTTCTACGCCGATCTGTCGGACGGTTTCATCGAAACGCCAAACCTGTCCGAGGATCAGGGTCTCGACACTCAGGATTTCGGTGCACGCATCGCCCTCAGGTCCCAGGCGACGGATGCGCTGACACTGGATCTCAGCGCGTCGTACGAGCTGAACCGCTATGTCGATTCCAATCTGATCATCGCCGACAATTTCGAAACCGACGGCCCCCTGATCTACCCGAACAATTTCGGCGGAAGTTTCGAGGTATCGAAGTTCCTGACCACCCTTCGCGCCGACTATGATGTGGGGATCGGCAGCATCATTTCGACCACCTCATTCTCGGCCAGCAAATCGGAAGGCGTCGGTGACGGCGACGTTTCGCAGCGCGATGCACTTGTGTCATTCGCATCCCAAGAGACCAGCTCGATCGGTCAGGAGATCCGGTTTGTCTCGGATGATCTGGACACCGGATTTCTCGGCAGCTTTCGCGTCATTGCCGGGGGAAATGTCAGCTGGAACAAGAACGAGAACGCATCAACGCTGACGACCGGCTCTGACCCTCTGATCCTGTTCCTGTCCGGCGGCACGACCGGCGTCAACACATCCGCCAGCGAACAGACGATTTTCAACGCCGCGATCTTCGGTGACCTGACATGGGAGCCGACCAGCGGCCTCGAGATCGGCGCAGGCGTTCGGTTCAATTACGACGATGTCGAATTCACCCGTTTCGCCGGCTCTTCAACTTTTAACGTTGCAGCACTGTTGCCCGCAGCGACGCCGCTCAACCTACAGGACAGCTATACCGGTATCTCGCCAAAGCTCAGCCTGCGCTATGAATGGACCGATGACTTCAGCACCTACCTTCTGCTCTCGACCGGATACCGCTCGGGTGGTTTCAATGCGGGACCCGTTCCCGATGACCGGCGGAGCTTCGACGAAGAGTACGCGGTCAACTATGAAGGCGGCTTCAAGTCGACATGGCTCGACGGTCGCCTGCGCGTCAATGCCAGCGCCTTCGCGATCTTCTACGATGACATCCAGGTCTTCGCCAGCATCCCGACGCCGACAACGCCGATATCGCTGATCGAAAATGCCGCCGAAGCCCGCAGCATTGGCGGCGAGCTTTCTGTCCAGGCCGAACCGGTCGACGGGCTGTTCCTGGCGGTCGACTACGGGCTGACAAATGCCGAGTTCGTGTCCTTCCCGAATTCCAGTTTGAACCCTTCCGATCTAAGCGGTCAGACGCTCACCAACGCCCCGGAACACACGCTCAGCATCGTGGGCGAATACAACTACCCGGTCCTATCGGGCACGGCCGACCTCTTCCTGCGCGGCGAGTACAGTTACACCAGCGACTACTTCAACTCGATCGACGATCCGCAGAACGACCGCTCCTTCGGCGACCGCAATATTGTGAACCTGCGTCTCGGCGTCCGGGCGGAAGATTACGAGCTCGAGCTGTTCGCCGAAAATCTATTCAACGAGGTTTACCAGACAGGGGACTCCTCGGGCATTGCTGCGAATTTCTTTGGCGAACCAAGACTGGGCGAAGTCGGCGAAAGCCGCCGCTTTGGGATCCGGGGCACGCTCCGCTTCTAGGATCTCAGCGGGCCCCAAGGATCCCAAACCCGCGGTCACGACCCGATCAGCCGCGCACCCCATTGGCTTCAATGGGCGGCGCGGCGCAGCAGGACCTGCTTCAGGACCGTCAGATGCGGGATCTCGATCAGCATGCCAAAGACGATGGCTGCCTGGATCAGCGGCTGTTCCGGGATCGCCACGGCCGTCATCACCAGCATCATCGGTGCGTTCCGGGCCGCCATGGTCATGGCCAGCAATGCGCGCTGGGGATAGGCCAGCCCGCCAAGCTGCGCGAGCTTTTCGCCAACGACAAAGGTCGTGGCAAAGAACAGAAAAACCGCCACCGCGATCATCGCAAAGACCGGCAGATGCGCCCCGATCAGGCCGACAGTCCCGGCGAAAAGCTGCAGGATCAGCACACCAAGCGCCAGCGGCACAAGCTGTCCGACCACCTCCATAAGACGCCCGAAAAGGCTCTGCGGCAACAGCCGCTCCAGACACAGACGCAACGCCTGCACTCCCAACAGGGGCAGCAGAAACCACTCGGCCAGCGCTCCGGGGATCGCGGCGAAATCGATGAACCCGGTATGCGTCGTGAACAGCCACAGCCACAGCGGAAACAGGAGCAGCTGCGTCATCATGTTCACGGGGATCAGCGCCGCGCCGGTCTCGGTGTCGCCGCGGGCCATGCGCGTAAAGCCCAGAAACCAGTCGGTGCAGGGCGCCAGAAAATACAGCATCAGCCCCGCGAAGAAGACCGGCTCGGCTGGCAGGATCAGACTGGCCAGAACAAAGCCGATCACGGGCACGATCAGGAAATTTGCACCCCATGCCAGCGCCATGAACCGCAGGCGCGCAAAGGCATGCACAACACTGCGCAGGCGCAGCTCGAAGAACAGCAGGCTGATCATCACTATCAGCGTCAGGTCCGTACCGCCGGACAGGGCCGCGCCGGTCGCAGGCGCTGTCAGCCCGACCACCGATCCAAGCACGATCGCACCCACCAGAAGCAAGGCCGTACCACCTGCGGGCCCGTTCTCGGCTTGGGCGTCAAACCGCGCGGCGGGGCTCTCAAGGGTCATCGGGAAACCCTGCCTGTGACAGAACGCAAAGCCATCTCAGCGATACTCTCTCAGCACAGGCATTTGTCATCGTCACAGCAGGTCAGATCGTCCAGGAACATGTTGTTGTCGTAATAGATCTCCAACGGTGCGGTATCGACGCCCATGCGTCCGGCGATCGCCCGCGCGACCACCGCGAAGCGCTGGCGGAACTTGTAGATGAAACAGAAAAGGTGGCCCTGGTGGCAGACCTCCGGCCCCACCAGGAACAGGCCTGGCATGCGGGTCGACTCGTCCTGAGCCGTCAGCACGGGCACGCCCTCCGCATTATAGTCGAACCAGTCCGCAACCAGCATCGTGCCGGTGCCAAAACCCGTGGACAGGATCGGCGGTCCGTCCGACAGCCACGCACGCCCGTCGCCGGAAAGAATGTGGATGCCGTCGCCCTCCTGCTCCAGCGCGATCACATCGGCATCGGGCAGCAACTCGATCGACAGGCACTGGCGAAAGGTGCTCAGACGCTGCTGTGTATAGGGTGACAGGCTGCGGCTGGGATCCTTGTCACCGTCCAGCCACGGCGCGCCGCGATCCAGCACGACTACGCTCTTGCCGGTCTGCGCCAGTCCGATGGCCGCGTCGATCCCGCTTTCATAGCCACCGATCACGTAAACCACGTCTCCGGGCACGTCCTGCCAGCTTTTGACCGTGCCATAGTGACGGCCAAGCTCGGCCCCCGGCAACGCCCCGTCCGAGGGTGCATTGAAGTGGCCGCAGGCCCAGATCACGAAATTGGCGGTGAAGGTGCCGTGGCTGGTGTGCACCGAAAAGCCGTCGTCTTCGGGATCGATTGCCTGGACCGATATGCCGCACTGGACGTTCAGCCGAAACGCCTGGGCCGCGAATTCCAGGTATTCGGCATATTCCTGCCCGTTTGGATGCTCGCTGCGCAACGACCATCCCGGCGAGCTGTCGAAGCTGATGGCGTTCAGATCCGTGATGCCGAAGACATTGCCGGGAAAGGACGGCGTCAGCAGCCGCGTCTCGGCCGGCCAGTTCAGAAAGCTCTGGCCGATCTTGCCGCGTTCCAGAACCCAGACATCCGGGATCGCCAGATCGCGCAATACCCGCGCCACCCCCAAACCAGCGGGACCGCCCCCCACAACCACAACGTTCATATGATCGGGAAAACCGATATCGCCGTCATAGATCATTCGTGACTCCGTCCGTCCTGTGGGCCTTCAATGGATCCGTTCAAGCGTCAATGCAAAGGTCTGTCCCGCTCACGCGAACGGGTCGGGGCCTTTGGAAACGGCAATCATTGAAGCAGCTGGGATGAGACATCCGGGCAATGCGAAACGAGGCCGGTATCAGATCTGCAAGACATGATAACGTTACTTTATAACATCAAATTCCCAGCCGCAATACGGATGTGCCCGGCATCGCCCGCACCGGGGACCAAGGCAGAAATCCTGCGAGGATGTATGCCTCGGCGCTGGCGGTGCAGCCGCTCGATACCCCACCGCGCGCTCCTCTGGAATTCGCGCAACACCACGCTTCCTTAAGCTATACCCCTGCCGTCGACCGGGGCCGGGCGATTAAAACCAACCGGCCCTCAGCATCCGGATGAGCGGCAGGCCGAAGACCGTTAGGGCGAACCTTTCATAGGCCACCGCGGGTCCCCGGACAGGGGACCGAACCACGACCTCGGGCGCGCCGTGTAGCGACGGAGCCCGCAGCAGTGCTGCTGCTCGTCCCGAGCCGGGACGGCCGAAAATGCCTGGACTTCCGATGCAAACGTCCCCCGGACAACCGCATCCCCCGCGAGGCAGAGACGCCTCGCCACCACGAGCTGGCGGACAGCAATGACGGCGCAACCGACAAGGCCTGCACCGCGACCCGTCATGCTTGGGCAACAGCGGCCAGTCCCGACAAGTTCACCTGCGCAAAACTCCAACCGCGAGTCGCTGCATCAGACATTCAGTCACCAATTCGTGGTCCAGCGCAGGGAAAACGTGATCGCAGATAGTCTTCCCCTGCCTTGCCAAGATATGAGCTGATACTAAAGTTCGCTCAGCCGCGCCTCTAAAAGACTGCCAGCCAAGAAAAAAACGTCTTCAGGGGGATAGCGGCCATGCTGCATTTTCGACTTGTGGGAACAGCGCTCGCTGCGCTGACGACGGCCGGTGCATTTGCACAAACGGCCTTTGTACAGACAGCTTTTGCACAGACAGCTTTTGCACAGACAGGGGACGAAGAACTGGTCGGCGAGGATATCGTCGTCGAAGGCGAGCTTCTGGACCGCACACTTCAGGAAAGCCAGACCAGCGTCACGGTTGTCACCGGTGAAGAGCTGGAGCGGCGGAACGACACCAGCCTGCGCTCGGTTGCCGAACGCGTGCCCGGCGTCTCCACCAGCTCACGCGGCATCGGGTTCGTCATCCGCGGCGTTGATGAACGCGGCGTTGATGCCAACGGCTCGTCGGCAACCGCCATAACAACATCCATCGATGGCGCGCGCATCAGCGACTTCGGCCGGATCAACACCAGCTTTCTGTCCACATGGGATCTGGAACAGGTCGAGTTCCTGCGCGGACCGCAATCGACTCAGTCCGGGCGTAACGCATTGGCTGGGGCGGTTATCGTCCGATCAAAGGATCCAACCTTCGAACCGGAAGCAAAAGTGCGACTAGGCATCGGCAGCGGTGAAACGTTCCAGGCGTCGTTTGCAGCCAACCAGCCGCTGATTGAAGATACCCTCGCGATCCGCGTTTCAGCCGATTTCAATCACACCAGCGGCTTCATCGACAACCCCACCACCGGCCGCGATGATGATGGAGGGGTGGAAAATCTGACCTTTCGCGGTTCTGTCAAATTCGAACCGACTGACAATTTCTGGTCCGTCCTGAAGCTCAGCTATTTCGACAATGTCGACAGCTTCGCATCCAGCGAAACTGCATCCTTCCCGGACAGGATAGTCACGACGGACGCGCTGACGCAGGACAGCTCGAACTACACCGCAGTGAATCTGCGGATGGGGTACGAGTTCACAGACCAGCTGTCGATTGAAAGCGAGACGGTCTATGTCGACCGGCAGTACGTCTTCAACGGCGACTTTGACGGCGGCCCGCTGCCGTTGGCAACAGCATTCGACGATCAGCGCGGCGAATCGATCACGCAAGAGATCAAACTTCTCTACGATGACGATTGGATCAAAGCCGTGATCGGCGGATTTTACACGCGAACCGACGAAACCAGCAACGCAGCGGGCATCCTGCCCTCTTTCTCGGTCGCACCGCCTTCGGCGTTGCCTTTCCTCACACCGGGCTCAACGGTCACAGGCGCCAGTTTCGGCACGACCCTGAATGAGAACTTTGCCGTCTTCGGTGAGGTGGATGTCGAGGTTATCGAAGATCTGCGTCTGATCGTCGGTGGCCGTTACGACCGCGAAACGCAGGACCGTTTCCGCAACCCGACAACAACGACAGATGATCCGGTTCTGGCACCCTTCCTGCCGCCTGACACCCCGGAGACGACATCTGCGAGCTTCGACGCCTTTCTGCCGAAGGCCGGGATCGTCTACAACTTCACAGATGATATCAGTCTGGGCTTCACGTTTCAGCGCGGGTATCGGGCGGGTGGCGCGAACTTTAATCTCGCACGTAATCAGCAATTCGAATTCGATCCGGAATTCACCAACAACTACGAGGTATCATTCCGGTCCACGTGGTTCGACGACAGGCTGACGGTGAACGCGAATGCCTACTATGTCGATTGGACGGATCAGCAGGTCGTGGTCGCACTCAGCGCGCAACCGCTGGATACCGAGACGCAGAACGCGGGTTCATCGACCAGCTTCGGTGGCGAGCTCGAGGTGCGGGCAGAGCCGACTGACGGCCTCTCGCTTTACGCCTCGCTCGGCTATGTGAACACCGAATTTGACGACTTCCTGTCGAACGGTGTTCAACTGGCTGGCAACGAGTTCCGGAACGCGCCAGAGTTCACTGGAGCCATCGGCGGGACCTATTACTTCCTGGACGGGTTCTTTGTCGGCGCGGATGCGACCTACACCTCGGCCTCGTTCAACGACGCAGCGAACTCTCCGGCGCTTCGGTCCGACAGTCGCTTCGTTCTCAACCTCAATGCGGGCTACGAGACAGAGCATTTCACCATCACCGGCTTCATCGACAATGTCACCGACAACACCTACGCCGAAGAGCGGGGAGCAACGCTGACCACGATCGGTGATCCCCTGTCGTTCGGTCTGATCGCCCAGATCCAGTTCTGAACCGTCAAAGACCCGGGCGCAGGCAACTGCTGCGCCCGGGAGACCGCGGCGCGCGGTCAAATCGGCCGAGCCCGCGACTGTGCTCAGCCGGTTCCACAACGTCTCACCCGGCCGAATTCGCTTCATTTCGTTCGCTCGCTGCGGTTAAATCGCAGCGACCGTCCGACCCGAGCGGAGAGACCATGGACCAGCGCGCCGCCCTGCTAGACCAGTTCGTGCAGATCGTTGGTCGGCGCCATGTCATCACGAATCCCAAATCGATGGAGCGGTTCTGCAAGGGCTATCGCTCCGGCCAGGGCCCGGCCCTCGCCGTCGTGCGGCCCGGCACGCTTCTGGAACAGTGGCGCGTCCTGAAGGCCTGCGTCGCAGCGGACAAGATCGTGATCATGTAGGCGTCGAACACCGGACTGACCGAGGGTTCGACGCCTAACGGAACCTATGACCGCGACACCGTCGTCATGAGCACGCGGCGCATGGACCAGATCCAGGTGCTGCGCGGCGGGCGGCAGATCCTCAGCTTCCCCGGCTCGACGCTGTTCTCGCTCGAGAAGCTGCTCAAGCCGTTCGACCGCCAGCCGCATTCGGTGATCGGGTCCTCTTGCATCGGTGCCTCGATCATCGGCGGCGTCTGCAACAATTCCGGCGGATCACTGGTCGAGCGCGGACCGTCCTATACCGAACTGTCGCTCTACGCGCAGATCACTTCGGACGGGCAGCTTCAGCTCGTCAATCATCTGGGCATCGATCTGGGGCAGGACGAGGAAGAGATCCTTACCCGCCTGCAGAACGGCCAGTACACCGACGCCGACGTTCAGGACAGCAACGCCAAAGCGTCCGACACCGAGTATCAGCAGCGCGTCCGTGATGTCGACGCGCCGACACCGGCGCGGTTCAATGCCGACAAGCGGCGGCTGTTCGAGGCCGCGGGCTGCGCAGGCAAGCTGGCGGTCTTCGCCGTGCGTCTCGACACCTATCCGAAGAACCAGGCGGAGCAGGTCTTTTACATCGGTACCAACGACACCGACGTTCTGACCCGGCTGAGGCGCGAGGTACTGTCGGGCTTCGAAAGCCTGCCGGTATCGGGCGAGTACATGCACGCCGAGGCCTATGACATCTCCAAGCGCTACGGCAAGGACACGCTTGTGATGATCGACAAGCTGGGAACCGACCGCCTGCCGCAGATCTTCGCGATGAAGGGCTGGCTGGACGCGCGGCTGAACAAGCTGCCTCTTCTGCCCAAACAGTTGACCGACCGCTTCATGCAGGGGCTGGCACGGATCTGGCCGAACGTCCTGCCCAAACGCATGGAAGATTTCCGCGATCGCTATGCCCATCACCTGATCCTGAAGATGCGCGACGGCGGCATCGCCGAGGCAGAGGCATACCTGAAAGCCCACGTGACCGGCCCGGACAGCGACTGGTTCGCCTGCACCCCGCGCGAGGCAAAGATCGCCGGGCTGCACCGCTTCGCCGCGGCGGGCGCGGCGCTTCGTTACCTTGCGGTCAATCCGGGCGATGTCGCGGATATCGTCGCGCTCGACATCGCGCTCCGCCGCAACGATCAGGACTGGTTCGAGGTGCTGCCGGACGACGTCGAGGCCGCCCTTGGCCCAAAGCTCTACTACGGGCACTTCTTCTGCCA
>JBCCMP010000109.1:0-12627 GCA_039026295.1 Pseudomonadota bacterium
CATGCCCATGGGCGCGACGCCGAACGGGACGCCGGTCTCCATGCCCAGGATCTCGGACGCGACAGACCGGTTTTCGATATCGACCAGGACCTTGGGGTCCAGCTTGATCGGATCGAAGGCGGACCGGTTGTGGGCCAGCGCCGTCTCGCGCCCCGCGCCGCCATCGATGAAGTCAAAAATCAGTCTGGGCTGTCGGCGGCGCGCGCCGAGACGGGCGTCTTCAGTACTGTGGACGGGTGTTGAGAGCAGCGCGTGCATGTTTCATTATGGGACAGATTTTGCGTGGTTACCGAACGTACGGGCTGCCCTACCCCTTACGTCAACCACAAAAGAGCTCTGATTGCGGAATACGACCTGACGTTGCAAGATTTGCAATCGCTCGCGCCGGATTCAAGCGTCGACCAGTTCTGACGCCCGTTTCAGATCAACTGACACCAATTGGCTGACCCCGCGTTCGACCATTGTCACGCCGAACAGCCGGTCCATGCGAGACATCGTGATGGCGTGGTGGGTAATGATCAGGAAGCGGGTTTCGGTCAGGCGGCACATCTCGTCCAGAAGGTCGCAGAACCGGGTGACATTGCTGTCGTCGAGCGGTGCATCGACCTCGTCCAGCACACAGATCGGGGCGGGGTTCGAGAGGAACACCGCGAAGATCAGGCTGAGCGCGGTCAAGGTCTGTTCGCCGCCGGACAACAGCGAAAGCGTGCTGAGCTTCTTGCCCGGAGGCTGGCAGAGGATTTCCAGCCCGGCATCCAGCGGGTCTTCGGATTCGACCATGACCAGTCGGGCCTCTCCACCGTTGAACAGGTGGCGGAAGAGGTTTGCGAAGCGCTTGTTGACGTTTTCGAACGCTTCCAGCAGGCGGTGGCGACCTTCGCGGTTCAACTCCGCAATGCCCCGGCGCAGCTTGGCAATAGCCTCGTCCAGATCGGATTTCTCGGCCTCTATCCCGTCGCGTTCTTCGCGAACCTCGTTTGCGTCTTCTTCGGCGCGCAGGTTCACCGCGCCCAGTGCGTCGCGTTGGCGGCGAAGGCGTGCGACGTCCGTGTCGGCGGCTTCCAGATTGGGCAAGGTCGCCGGATCCGCTTCGAGATGTTCAAGAAGCGCCGCGGGCTCGATCTGGATTTCGGTCCAGATCTCGTTTGCCGCATCCTCGGTGCGCGCGGCGAGGCCTTCCATGACGGCTTCCAGCCTGGCGCGATCTTCGCGGCGGGTAGAGGCGGTGCGTTCGGCCTCGCGTTCCGCGTTCTCTGCGGTGCGCAGCTCAGCTTCGCCGGAGGCCAGAGCCTCGGCCGAGGCCTTGCGGCGGACCTCCGCCTGTTCGATTTCGCCAGCCAGCTTCGCGCGCCGCTCGCCAAGTTCGGTCGGCATGTCAGCGATTTCGACCTGCTTTGCCTTGGTTTCCGCGGCGCGGGCTGTCAGTTCCTCGATCCGCTCGCCCGCATTGGTCAGGCGGTCTTCCCATACGGCGTGCTCGCGGCGGACCTCGGTCAGGCGACGTTCCCGTGCGGCACCGGTGCGGCGGATCTCGTCGGCGATACTGCGGGCGGACAGCATGGCTGTGCGGGCCAGGTCCACCTCGCCGCGTTGCAGATCAACAGCCTTGCGGGCCTCTGCCACGTCGTCGAGGCCGTCGAGGTCGGCGCGTGCCGCATCGACGGCGTCAGTGGCGGCCTGTTGCTCGCCGCGACGCATTTCCAGGGCATCGGCCTGGCTGGTCAGCTTGGATTTCTTGAGGCCCATCTCGGCCTCGGCCCGTGACTGGGCACGAGCGGCATCGGCAGCGGACTGATCGGCGTTGCGGCGGGTCTGCCGGGCTTGCGCTTCGGTCTGGTTGGCGTCTTCCAGCGAGGCCTTTGCGCCGTCATAGGCCTGCCCGGCGCGCGCGCGCAGATCCTCGGCGCGGGAGAGCTGGTCTTGCAGACGGGTCAGCCGGTTGCGTTGTTGCAGGCGCAGGGCGGCGGCAGTGGAGACCTCTCCCGAACGGACCCGGTAGCCATCCCAGCGCCAGAGATCGCCCTCGCGGCTGACGAGCCGCTGGCCCGGTTTCAGGCTGTCCTGCAGGGCATCGCCCTGATCGGCAGCGACAATGCCGGTCTGGGAAAGGCGCCGATCCAACAGGGCGGGCGCTGTGACGTGACTGGCAAGCGGGGTCGCGCCATCGGGCAACAGCGCAGGGTCGGCGTAGGGATCGAGGCCAACCCAGCCGGAATCGGTCAGCGTAGCGACTTCGTCGGCGCTCAGTTCCTCGCCGATCGCGGCGCCCAAGGCTGTCTCGAGCCCCGGCTCCACCGTGATCCGGTCGATCAATTTGGTTCCGTCGCCTGCATCGCGGGTCAGAAGTTTTTCCAGACCCTGCACCTCGGCGGACAGCGCGCTGACCTCGCCTTCCGTGTCCGACAGGGCGGCCCGCGCCTCGCCTTCTGTTTCCTGCGCGGCGGCGCGGGCGGCTTCCGCCATTGTCAGAGCTTCCTCGGCAGACCTGGCAGCGGTTTGCGCGGCCGTCAGATCTTCGGACAGCCGGGCGAAGTCGGCCTCGCCCGCGGCGATGTCGTCCTGCAGGGCCGCCATCTGCGTCTCGGCCCCGGCGATTTCCATCGCAAGGCGGGTGGTCGCCGTCTCTGCCTCCTCCAGCCTGCGTTCCGCGGCAGCGGTCCGGGCGGCGAGGCGGGCGGCTTCCTCGGTCAGACGGTCGAGGGTCGTTTCCTGCTCGGCCAGCTTGTTCCCGGCCTCGCGTGCCGCATCGGCTGCCTTTTGCTGGTCGTCGGCCTGGGCTTCCAGCGCCGCCATGAGGCTGTCGCGTTCTTCGGCGAGACGTTCGATCGTGCCGCCGGCGTCGCGCTGCAGGGTCTCTTCGCGCTCGATATCCATGGTGAGCTGCCGGGCGCGGGCTGCAAGCGCGTCGATCTCGCGGCGGGCGCGTTCCTCCCGCTCGTCCAACTGGTCCCGCTCGATCGTCAGGCGCTGGAGGACGGCGGCGGCGATGGTTTCTTCCTCGCGCAGCGGGGGCAGCGCGGCATCGGCAGCTTCGCGGACCTTGGCCGCGGACAGGACGTCTGCTTCAGCCGACGCCGCCGCCGTGGTCGCCCCGGTCAGTTGACCTTCGGCCGCGGCGCGCTCTGCTTCTACCGCGCGCCAGCGGAGATATAGAAGGATGGCCTCTGCCCGGCGCAGATCCTCGGCGATCTGGCGGTAGCGGCGGGCCTGCCCGGCCTGACGTTCCAGCGACGCGAGGCGCGTGCGCAACTGGTCGAGCACGTCGTCGACGCGCGCGAGATTGGTTTCAGCCCCCTTGAGCTTCAGCTCTGCCTCGTGGCGGCGCTGATAGAGACCGGAGATGCCGGCCGCCTCCTCCAGCACCCTGCGCCGCGCCTTGGGCTTTGCGTTGATCAGTTCCGCGATCTGTCCCTGACGAACCAGCGCCGGAGAATGGGCACCGGTGGAGGCATCTGCAAACAGCATCTGCACGTCACGGGCCCGCACGTCTTTGCCGTTGATCTTGTAGGCTGACCCGATTTCGCGGGTAATGCGGCGGGAGATCTCCAGCGTGTCTTCCTGATTGAACGCGGCAGGCGCGAGCCGTTCGGTATTGTCGACCACCAGTTCGACCGTGGCGGAGGACCGGATTGCCCGGCTGTCGGTTCCGGCAAAGATGACGTCGTCCATGCCGTCGCCGCGCATCTGCTTGGCGCGGTTCTCGCCCATGATCCAGCGAAGCGCTTCCAGAAGGTTCGACTTACCGCAGCCGTTCGGGCCGACCACGCCGGTCAGTCCCGTCGAGATCACCAGATCGGTGGGATCGACGAAGGATTTGAACCCGTTCAACTTGAGCCGAGTGAACTGCACGCGGTGGCCCTGCCCTTTTCTTTTCGCCTGCTCTTCTTCTTTGAGGAGCCATCCAAGCGGCGGGACCGATTCCTGTCAATGCAGCGCGGGGCCTATCTGGGGGTTATCCACAGAAAAGCCGCTAAATGTGGTTCACACAGCTATATATGGGCAATTAACCTTCGGGCACAAAAAAGCCCCCTTCCCGCAGGAAGAGGGCGATTTCGGAACAGCTTAGCTTTGCAGTTCTGCATCCAGCAGGGCTGCGAAGTCCTCGAAGGTCATGTCGCCGGAGTGATGCTTTCCACCGATGATGAAGGTCGGCGTCGAACGGACGGCATCCGCCTCGGCGTTGTCCTGATAGGCCTCGACCAGGGTCTTGGCATAGTCCTGGTCCGACAGGCAGGCACTGAGCTGACCCTGTGACAGCCCGGCACGGCGGCCGATCTGCTGGATGGCGTGGCCGATATCGTCGGCCTTGGTCCAGGTCGACTGCGTCTTCAGGAAGGTGTCCATCATCGGATAGAAACCCTTCTCGCCGCCGCAACGCGCGGTCATCGACGCCCAGAGGCCGTATTTGTCAAAGTAGACCTCGCGCAGGATGAAACGCACCTTGCCGGTGTCGACGTATTCTTCCTTCACCTTGGGCCAGGTGCGGATGTGGAACCGGGCACAGTGCGGGCAGGTCAGCGACGCGTACTCGACCACCGTTAGCGGCGCATCGTCCGCCCCCATGGCAACATCGCCGGTGACATAGGTCGGGTCGCCGGTTGTCGCCTGGGCCAGCGCGGCACCGGGAATGGCAGCGAGGGCTGCGCCTGTGGCCAGAGCATGGCGGCGGGTCATCTTGATCGTCATGGTGTGTCCTCTTGCTTTGCGGCGTTGCGGCGATCCTGCGCAATGACATGTGCGCCCATGCGGGCGAGCGCGGCGCGGAGGCCAGGGGATTGGATATCAGCCACCAGCGCTTCTGCCCGCGTGGCATCGTTGGTGGTGGGAGTGTCCGGTTCTGCGCGACCAGACCCGGCCGGGCTTCCGCTGAAAGGCGTCTGGCCTTCCGCGAAACCCGTGGCCCTTTCCCGCCTGATGGCCGGGGTCAGACCGGTACTTTGCGTGACCTTGATTCGCGAAATCGCACGATAGCCATAGTGCTGGTTGATGCGCTCGATGATCTGCGGGGCGCGATGTTCGACCTCTGGCGCGCGGGCGGACGTGGCCTGCACGATGAGCGATGCGCCGAGCGAGCGCCTGGACTGGTAGGTCACCTTGATGGGCTGGCAGGTGCCCGACAATGCCGTGCCCACAATGTCCGGCCAGTTCAGCAGAACGTCCGCCTCGGCAAAGCCCGCGCGACCGGCGATTGCGTCGACCACCGGACGCGCCGTTGCTGCGGCACGCTGAAAGCCGCGGCGGGTGCGCTTGACGGGCTTGTGATCGGTCTTGCTGCGGGCCATGATCTTCCGGGTTGCTCCTCTGAAGGATTGGCACACCTTCAGTCCAAGATGGTCGAAGCATAAGGATATGGGGTGTCACGACCAATAACAACAACGCGAGCGGAACCGGGCGAGCTGCTCGCCTGGTATGACCGGCACCACCGCGTGCTGCCGTGGCGAATCGGTCCGTCCGATCACGCAGCGGGCGTTCGGCCGGACCCCTACCGGATCTGGCTGAGCGAGATCATGCTGCAACAGACCACCGTGGCGGCGGTGCGGGACTACTTCCTGAAATTCACGACGTTCTGGCCCGATGTCCATGCGCTGGCCGCCGCGGCAGATGAGGACGTCATGGCGGCCTGGGCGGGGCTCGGCTACTACGCCCGCGCGCGAAACCTTCTGAAATGCGCCCGGACGGTCAGTCGGGATCTGGGCGGCGTGTTCCCGGAGACAGAAGAAGGGCTGCAGGCTCTGCCGGGGATCGGCCCCTACACGGCTGCGGCGATCGCGTCGATTGCCTTCAACAGACATGCGGTCGTGATGGACGGCAATGTGGAGCGGGTCATGGCCCGGATGTTCGCCGAAACGGACGCCTTGCCAGGCATCAAGCCGGTTCTGAAGAATCATGCGGCCGCGCTGACCCCTTCGGACCGTTCCGGCGATTATGCGCAGGCGGTGATGGATCTGGGCGCGACCGTCTGCACGCCGCGCAGCCCGGCCTGCGGGGTCTGCCCCTGGATGGATCCCTGCAGGGGACGGGCCGCCGGAATAGCGGCAGATCTGCCGGCAAAGGCACCGAAGGCGGCCAAGCCGGTGCGGCGGGGTGTCGCCTGGGCCGTTCTGGACGGCGCGGGGCGCGTGATGTGTGTGCGGCGACCGGACAAGGGTCTGTTGGGCGGAATGCTGGCGCTGCCCGCCTCGGAATTCGCGGAAGCGCCTGCCGAGGTGCCGCCGATTGCCGCGGACTGGCGCACAATCGGCGAGGTGCGGCATGTGTTCACACATTTTCAACTGAAACTGGAGGTCCGGGCCGCGCAATCAGCGCCAGAGGGCGATTTCAGGGCCATTCCAGAGGCCGCCGAGGCAATGCCGACGGTGTTTGCGAAGGCCTGCCGCCTGCTAAAAGGAGTGGAAATTTAAGAAATGCCCTTTAATTCGCAAATAGGTCCTCTGGCAGGTCAGCGCAGTTAACAGTTTGTCAACCTCTCAACGTTAACTGCCCCTTAAGACCCATCCCGAGCGAAACCGTTGCCGGGATGTTTGGCGTGGCCTATTCTCCCGGCGAGAACCAGGGGAATTACATGCTGCTGAAGGCTCTGCCCTTTTCTATTTCCTTTCTTATGATCCCGCTGGTCGCACTTGCTGCGATCTATGGCGGCTGGTGGATTGCCGTGCCTTTCCTATGGGGATGGCTAGCTGTCGGACTTCTGGACAAGATCATCGGTCTGGACACCGACAACATGGACCCGAAACTGCGCGACGACATGCTTTTCTGGCACAAGATGGTCACGTGGGCCTGGGTGCCTGCGCAGTTCGCGCTGATCGTTTTCGTTCTTTGGCAGGCGACGCGCCCCGGACATCTGACGGCGGGGGAATCGATCGGCGTTGCACTGGCCCTGGGGGCCGCGACCGGCGGCATCGGCATCGTCTACGCGCACGAGATGATCCACCAGCGCAACAGGTGGGAGAAATGGGCCGGTGAGTTTCTGCTGATCTCGACCGGGTACGGCCACTTTGCGACGGAACATGTTTTCGGTCACCACATTACCGTGGGCACGCCAGCTGACCCAGTTTCCGCGCGCAAAGGCGAGAGCCTTTACGCCTTCATGTTCCGCGCGATCCCCGGCACGTTGATCTCTGCCTGGAAGATCGATCGCAAGCGGCTTGCGCGGCGTGAGCGGCCGGTCTGGCACAAGTCAAACCCGTTCTGGCGCTACGGCCTCGGCGTGCTGGCATTCTGCCTCATCGCCTTCGCGCTTGGCGGATGGTGGGCCGTTGGCCTGTTCGCCATCCAGGCTGCGATGGCGATCGTGCAGCTTGAGGCGGTGAACTATGTCGAACACTACGGCCTGCAGCGTCAGTACATCGGAAACGGCAGGTTCGAACGGGTCGGGCCGCACCATTCCTGGAATGCCGCGCACAAGGTTTCGAACTGGCTGCTGATCAACCTGCAGCGCCATTCCGACCACCATTTCCGGCCGGACCGGCGGTTTCCTCTGTTGCAGCACTATTCGTGGAACGAAGCGCCTCAACTGCCGCTGAGCTACGCCTTCATGATCGGCATCGCGACCAATCCGCCGCTATGGTTCTGGATCATGAACCGCCGGGTCGACCGCTGGCGCGCGAAATTCTACCCGGACGTCGATGACTGGTCCGCCTATGATCGCGGAACCATCGGCCAGGAGCCCGTCGAAGCGGCTGCCTGACGCTGAGGGGCGCGGTACGCCGCGCCCCGGCTTCCCATTCCATTTGCCGGGGCATCCGTCCGGTGCTAGCGTTTCGGCATGGAACCGGATCTGTCCGCCGAAATGCTGGCCGCCGCTTCCCTGCGCGAGGTGATGGCGCGGGCAGCCGCGGTGCGCGATGGCCATTGGGGCCGGCGGCTGACCTATTCCCGCAAGGTCTTTGTCCCCCTGACCAATATGTGCCGCGACACCTGCGGCTACTGCGTCTTTGTCCAGCACCCGGATCTGGCATCGGCGAAGATCATGACACCGGATGAGGTCGCGTCGGTCGTGCGTGAAGGCGAGCGGCTGGGCTGCAAGGAGGTGCTGTTCTCGCTGGGTGAAAAGCCGGAGCAACGTTATCCGGCGGCAGCCCGGCGTCTGGCGGCCCTGGGTTATACCCGGATGACCGACTATCTGGCGGACATGTGCGCGTGGGTGCTGCGGGAGACGTCGCTGATCCCGCATGTCAACGCCGGTTCGATGGCCGAAGACGAGGTCGCCATGCTGCGCCCTGTCTCCGGGTCGATGGGGATGATGGTGGAGAACCTGTCCCGCCGGTTCAACCGGCCGAGCATGGCGCATCACGCCTGCCCCGACAAGACACCCGTGCAGCGGCTGAGGACCTTGGAGAGAACCGGGCTTGCCAAGGTACCGTTCACAACCGGCATCCTGATCGGGATCGGCGAGACCTGGGCCGAACGGATCGAGGCGCTGGAGGCGATTGCCGACATGCACCGCCGGTTCGGGCACATACAGGAGGTCATCGTCCAGAATTTCCAGTCCAAGGCCGGGATCGAGATGGAAAACCACCCCGAGCCGTCATTGGACGACATGCTGCGCACCCTGGCCGCCGCGCGGCTGATCCTGCCGCCGGAGGTGTCGCTGCAGGCCCCGCCCAATCTGAGCGACCGGCATGCGGCCTATATCGCGGCCGGGATCAACGACTGGGGCGGGGTGTCCCCGCTGACCATCGACTACATCAACCCCGATCATGCCTGGCCCGAGATCGACAACCTGCGCCGGACGACGGAAGCTGCGGGCTATGCGCTGGAAGAACGGCTGACCGTTTACCCCGATTATCTGGGCGACGAATTCACGGCGCCAGGGGTCGCCGCGAAGCTGTCAGGCATGGCGCGCGCGGACGGCCTGGCGGCCGAGCAGGTGGCCTGATGGACGGTGTCCTGCACATTCATGACCCGGCAATCGGCCGGGCCTCGCCAGAGGTCGCGCGGATATTGGAGAAGCCGCTTTCGGGCGGAGCAATCTCGGTCGACGAGGCCGAGGCTTTGTTCTTCACGCAGGGCGAAGACCGGGATGCGTTGTTCCGCACCGCCCATGCGTTGAGGCTGGAGACGCGCGGCGATCGGGCAAGCTTTGTTGTCTGCAGGAACATCAACTTCACGAACATCTGCTACATGGGCTGCCAGTTCTGCGGCTTTGCCAAACGCAGAGAGGATGCAGGGGCAGAGACCCTGACCCTGGCCGAGATCGTGCGGCGCACAAAGGAGGCCCAGGCCCGCGGCGGCACCGAGGTCTGCATTCAGGGCGGACTGAACCCGAAACTGAAGTGGACCCATTATCGCGATATCGTCCGGGCCATAAAGGCAGACTGCCCGGACGTTCATATCCACGCGTTCTCGCCGTTCGAGATCTGGTACGGCGCACGGCAGGCGAAGATGGACTTCGCGCCTTACATTGCCGGGCTGAAGGAAGCGGGGCTCGGCTCGATCCCCGGTACGGCGGCGGAGATCCTGGATGTCGAGATCCGCAAGCAACTGACCCGGGACAAGCTATCGACCGATAACTGGGTCGCGGTGATGAAGGCGGCGCACAAGGTGGGGATGCCCTCGACCGCGACGATCATGTACGGGCATATCGATCAGCCGCGCCACTGGGCGGCGCATCTGGGACTGCTGCGCGACATTCAGCGCGAAACCGACGGGTTCACTGAACTGGTGCCGCTGGGTTTCGTCCACTACGAAAGCCCGCTGTCCTTCCGCCGCGACGATGTGCGCCCCGGCCCGACCGAGGACGAGAACCTGAAGATGCACGCGGTGGCCCGCGTCATGCTTCACGGTGTTCTGGACAACATTCAGGTCAGCTGGGTCAAGCTGGGGCCGGAGATGGCGGTGCGGATGCTGAACTGCGGCGCCAACGATCTGGGCGGGACGCTGATGAACGAAAGCATCAGCCGCTCGTCCGGCGCAAAGTTCGGGCAAGAGATCACCCCGCGCGAGATGGTCGACCTGATCCGCGCGGCAGGACAGGTGCCCTGGCAGCGCAACACTCTTTATGAAGAACTCGAGGTCTTCGATGACCACGATCCGCCTTACGTCGAGCCATTGGTTGAACGCGTTCAGGCAGCGCCGATGGAGTTTGTCCCTGCGGAATAAGGCCCAGCCGGGCGGGCCCTTTTGGCGGCGCGGATTATGACGGCTGAAGACATCGCGCTTGAAATTGTCGGGGAAGACCTGCCGACAGATCTGGCGCTGCTTCAGTCAGAGGCAAAGGCCGAGGGGTATCGGTTTATTGAGCGGCTGGCGGACGAATGGGCCTCAGGGGCGGCCCGTTTCGACAAACCGGGGGAGCTACTTTTGATTGCGCGATGCCAAGGCCAGCTTGCTGGCATCGGAGGGATCACGATTGACCCGTTCGACACGGCCGCGCTGAGGATGCGGCGCTTCTATGTGCGTCCGGCCTTCCGGCGATCGGGAGTTGCGGGGACGCTGGCCGGGGCGCTGATTTCAAGGGCGTTGGAGACCGGCCGCGAGTTGACAGTGAATGCCGGGACTGACGTCGCGCCGCCCTTCTGGGAACGCATGGGCTTCATCCCGGTCGACGCAGAGCATCACACCCACATCTGGCCGTCGGAGCTATGATGCCTGCTGCGTTTTCACGCGCCCGGGGTCGTGATCGCCATCTCCATCTCGAAGGCGCTGGTCTGGCCGGGGCGGACGACATTCGGCCTTGCCTCTGGCACGCCGAGGTCTGACAGGTTCAGCGCGTCGGGCACCGACGATAGCGGCTCGAGCGAGATCGCATTTCTGCCGGGCGGCGTGAAAAGCTGCATGTTCCTCACGGCAGCTGTTCCCGCGTCTGCCGGTTGACTGTTGATCCGGACATGGCGGCGAAAGGTCAGCGTTTCGGCCCTGCCCCCCTTCAAGGCAATCGTCTCGACAGATTCAACCCAGTTGTCGGCCCAGCCGTTTGCGTCTGCCTCGAGATCGCAGAAAACGTGGTCCCAGTGCGCCCCGTGTACGTCCTTGCCCATGCGGAAATCGATATCGCCGGTTGCCTCCAGTAACGTCCCGGTCGGCGTGGGTTCGGGCATCGTATTCAGTTCCCAGAGCATGCTGGCCGGGATCATCACGCGGCATGGCCCTTCGCGGTGCAGATAAGGATGCCACCCGACATCCAGCGGCAGGTCTATGTCCCCGGTATTGGTCAGGCTGACGCGGCTGAGAATGCTTGCCTCGCCGATCCGCACGTCGTGCCGCGCTGTGAAGTCAAAGGGCAGCGAGCACTTGGCCGAGTCGGGCGCAAAATTGGCGGTGCAGGCGATGTGGCTGGTCGATGCGTTGTCGATCTGCCAGACCGCGCCGCGCAGCCAACCGTGGCGCGTGGGCGAGATCGTGTGGTCCTGCCCGCGCCACCGAAATCGCCCGTTCTGGTTCTGACCGACCCGGCCGGGCGTCGGCGCAAGAAGCGGCGCCCCGTACGATGACGGCGCCAGGGCGAGCGTCGCAAGATCCACCGCCTCGAGCACGGGGACCGGCCATTGCCAGCCTTCCGCTCGGTACGAAAAACCCAGGATATTCGCGCCCCAGCCCGGCACCACGACTGCAGACGTCGTGCCGGATGGGCTGTCATAGGCCAGGTGGTGAAGGCCGATCATCGCGCTGCCTTTCGTTGGTTTGGCCAGATTATGCGGCGCAGACCGATTGGCCAAGGGGCGCACATGACTGATGAAGGCCGGGGAGCACGGCCCGGCCCTTGTCGGTTCTGCGCCGGCCGTGGCATTCTTCAAGCTGGCAATCTCAGCCAGATCCAAAGGAGGCCAGAATGGAACGCGAGTACATCCCCCCAACCATCGACTGGGTCCGCGAGCATGTCGAAGCCTACGAGGGCAGCGGCGGCAAGGAGTACACGACCCTTCGCGAAACAGGCCTTCCCTGCATCATCGTCTACAATATCGGCCGGAAGACGGGCGCACTGCGCAAGACGCCGCTGATGACCGTGAAAGCGGGCGGGGGCTATGTGCTGATCGGCTCGTACGGGGGGGCACCGAAGGATCCGTCCTGGGTCGGCAACATCCGCGCCCAGCCTGACGTCGAGATCCGAGACGGCGAAGAGGTGATGAAGATGCGCGTGCGCGAGGTCACCGAGGACCCGGAGCGACAGATGTTGTGGGATGCCGCCGTCGCAGCCTATCCGAAATATGCGCCTTATCAGGAAAAGACGGATCGGCTGATCCCGGTCTTCATCGCCGAACCCATCTGAGAGGTCAGGCGCGGTGCAGCCGATCCGGTTCCAGGTCGCGGTCATGCCGAACAGCGACTACCGGACCATGCTGGACCGCGCCCTTTACGTCGAGGCGGCCGGCTTCGACATGCTGACGACGGGGGATCACTGGGTTGACTGGACAGATCCCGACCGTCCGTGGCTGGAGCCATGGGTCGCCTTGGCCGGGCTGGCGCGGGACACATCCCGCATCCGTTTGGCGCACTATGTTAGCCAGATCCCGCTGCGCCATCCCGCGATGCTGGCCCGGCAGGCATTGACGCTGGATCATCTTTCAGGCGGGCGCTTCGAGGTGGGTCTGGGCATCGGGCTGGAAATTGATCCGTCCTACAGGATGATCGGCATCCCGAACTGGCCGGTGAAAGAGCGCGTCGCGCGTCTGCCCAACTACATCGAGG
>JBCCMP010000110.1:0-12614 GCA_039026295.1 Pseudomonadota bacterium
CAGAACGCGTCCCAGTGTTCGGGCTGGATCGCGTCGCCGGTGAGCCAGTGGATCTCTATCCCGTTCGCGACCGCCTTTTCCCGCTCTTTTCGCAGGTTCTTGCGCTTTCGCGATGACAGCGCCTCCAGAAATCCCTGCCAGTCGCCGTAGCCGTGGTCGATCCAGTGGAACTGCTGATCCGTGCGCTGCAACAGACCGACCTCGCCGCCGAACTCCCATTCTTCAGGTGTGCAGAAGTTGAAGTGCACCGACGAGATTTCATTGTTTTCGGCGATCTGCATCGCGCCCTGGATCAGGGCGGACCGCCCTGTGTTCAAATCAACCGGTCCGTCCGGGCGAACCAGCAGGCGCGGCCCGGTGGCGGGCGTGAAGGGGACGGCCGAGAGGAGTTTGGGGTAGTACCGGCCGCCCGCACGCTCGAAGGCGTGCGCCCACGAGTGGTCAAAGATATATTCGCCCTGGCTGTGGGATTTGACGTAAAACGGCGCCACCGCAGAGATGGTTCCGCCGACCGAGGCGACCAGATGCTGCGGCACCCACCCGGCCCGCGCTGTGGCCGATCCGCTCTCCTCCAGCGCCAGCAGAAAGGCATGGCGGAGAAAGGGATAGTAGGGCCGCCCGCCATCCGCGACCTCTGGGATTGCACAGGCGTTCCAGTCGTCAGCAGAGATGTCCGTGAGGCCGGAAATTGCCCGGATCTCGACCGTGGCGCTGCCATCCATGTGCGGTCTCCTGAGGGGTTGCCTCAGGATGTGGCGCAGCAACTGTTCGGGTCAACAAGCAATGGCGCACACGCCGCAGCGAGGAACTATTCTTCTTTCCAGGCCCGATTGAAATAGTCCGTGACAGGCTTCATCAGATAGGCAATCGGCGTTCGGTCGCCCGTCTGCACGTAAACCTCGACGGGCATCCCGGCGATAAGTTCCTGGCCTTCCAGTTTTTCCAGCTCTCCGGCGCGGATCTTCACCTCGATCCGATAGTAGCTCATGCCCGTCTGCTCGTCGGTGACAACGTCGGGCGCGACCTTTGCGATCTCCCCGAAGATTTCGGGTGTGGTACGTGCGTTAAGCGACGAAAACCGCAGGACAGCTTCCTGCCCCACATACATCAGATCGATATCGGTCGGCTCGACCCGGGCGTCGATCACCAGCGCCGCGTCAGACGGAATGACGTACATGATCGGTTCGGCCGGGCGGATGACAGCGCCGAGGGCGTGGACGGTGCTGTCAATTATCGTGCCGGCGCGCGGCGCGCGGATTTCCAGCCGTGACAGGCGCTGTACCAGTGCCAGGCGCCGCTCGAACAGTTCAAACTCCCGGAAGCCAAGTTCGCGGGATTCCGCGTTCGCCTCCTCGATCATGGTCGTGTCCATCTGGCTCTGCTGGATCGCGATCTCGGAGATTCGGCCTTTCAGTTCCGCCGACTGTGCCAGCAGACGCCCATATTCGCCTTGAAGATTCGCCTCTTCACGCTGCAGGGCAAGCTGGCGGGACTTTGGCGCAAGGCCTTTTCGCACCAGTTCCGTTACATCCGCGAGTTCAAGTACGATCAGGTTGGCCTGCGAGTTCACCGATGCAAGCTGCGCGTCGGTCCCCGTGATTTGGTCCTGAAGCTGGAGCTTCCGCTCGCCCAGAATGTCGTATTCCGCCTTGCGGCTGGCTTTCTGTGCAGCGAACAGAGAGTTCTGTCCCTGCATGAGCGAGGCGATGTCATCATCCTCTGCCGCGCGTTCTAGCAATTCCTGATCGAAGCTGATCTCGCCGCGGCCCGCGATCGTCGCCTCCAGCCGTCCGCGCCGGGCCATGATCTCGTAAAGCTGGCTTTCCAGGGCGTTGAGTTCCGATTGCAGCTGCGTTGCCTCCAGCCGGATCACAACCGCGCCCGCTTCGATTACGCCGCCGTCCCGGGCGAGGATTTCCTCGACCACGCCGCCATCGGGGTGCTGGACGACCTGACGGTTCGACTCGACCCGGAGTTGCCCCATCGCGATGACCGCACCGGCCAGCGATGCCGTCGCCGCCCAGCCGCCGAACCCTCCGCCCAGGACCAGCACGCAGATCATGCCAAAGCGGATGAAGCCGCGGCCTGTCCAGCCGTCGTCTTTTTTTGCAGCGCCGTCAGGGCCTGCGATCATGGGTGCGTTCATGCCGAGTTATCCTTGGACAATGCGACGGAGGATTGAGGGGCGAGGCCGCCGCCAGCAACGGCGGGCTGCGGCACGTCCTGCCCCGCGACCTGCGCCTGTTTTGCGGCCAGCTGCGGGTAGTTGCGGGTGCGCTTCTTCAGCACTTCGTCGCGGGGACCAAAGTCGACCTGAACGCCCTTGTCGATCATCAGCAGGACGTCGCAGGCGGCAATCGCGCTGGGGCGGTGCGCCATGATGATGACCGACCGACCCCGGCTTTTGGCGTCGCGAATGGCATCGACCAGCGCCTGTTCGCCGGGCGCATCCAGATTGGCGTTCGGCTCGTCCAGGATCAGAACAGGCGGATCACCATAGAGCGCCCTGGCGAGCGCGACACGCTGCCTTTGACCGCCCGACAAGCGTTGTCCGCCTGCGCCGATGTCGGTGTCATAACCCTGCGGCAGGCTGAGCAGCAGTTCATGGGCACCGGCACGCTGGGCTGCCAGAACGATCTGCTTCGGGTCCGGGTTGGGGTCGAGCCGGGCGATGTTGTCTGCGACGGTACCCGACAGCAGTCCGATTTCCTGCGGCAGATAACCGATGTGACCGCCGAGAGCATCCGTTGGCCATTGGTCCAGTGCTGCGCCGTCCAGGCGTACTTTGCCCGCGGCCGGTGGCCAGATCCCGGTCAGCACCTTGGCCAAGGTCGTCTTGCCCGCGCCGGAGGGGCCGATGACACCCAGAGCCTGCCCGGGCTCTACCGAAAAAGTCAGGCCGCGCAGTGCCGGCACCTGTTCGCCGGGTGCAACAACCGTGATCTGTTTTGCATCGATATGGCCCTTGGGGGCGGGCAGTTCGGTCTTCGGCTGCTCGACCGGCGTCTTCTCCAACAACTCGGACAGGGAGGACCAGCCGCGCGTGGCGCGCTGGAAAAGTGACCACTGACCGATTGCCTGTTCGATCGGGGCAAGGGCCCGCCCCAGCAGGATCGAGCCCGCGATCATCATGCCGGGAGAGATTTCCTGTTGCAGCACCAGCCAGGCACCGGCGGCCAGCATGAAGCTTTGCAGGTAGAACCGCATCGCCTTGGAGGCCGACGAATAGCTCGCAGTCCGGTCAGAGGCGAGGATCTGACTGTCGAGCGCCTTGCCGCGCAGCCCGCTCCACCTGCTCATGCCGCGTTCGCGCATGCCCAGCCCCTGGACCGCTTCTGCATTCTGGCGGAGTGCCTCGCCAAGATTGTCAGCCTGTGCCGCGGCAATCTGGCTTTCGTTGTTCGGCTCTTTCGAGCGCCATTGGTTCACCAGCGTCAGCGCGATCAGGATAAGGCCGGATGCGATGGCGATGAAGCCGAGGACGGGGTGGAAGATGAAAATCGCCCCCAGAAAGATCGGCGTCCATGGGATATCGAACAGCGCGAACGGCGCCGGCCCTGACAACAGCTGACGAACGGAATCGAGGTCGCGTGCCGCCGTGTTGGGTTTGGCCCGGTCTGCCGGGGCGACCGATCGGCGCAGCACGGCCTCGAATATGCGCAGATCGAGCAGGTTTTGAAACCGCGCCCCGGCCCGGGCCAGAACGCGCCCACGCGCGTATTCCAGCAAGCCATACATTATGAAGAGACCCGTCACGAGCAGAAGCAGCGCAACCAGCGTTTCTTCCGACCGGCTGGACAGGACCCTGTCATAGGTCTGCAGCATGAACAGCGGGCCTGTCAGCATCAGCAGATTGACGAAAATACTGAACACCGCGACCGACCTGAAGTGCGATCGGCATTCCCGCATGCCGGAACGCAGCTCTTTCAGGCCCTGAGCGTTTTTAGTGTCTGACACGAAGAAGTCCTGTTCCAGGGAAAACCCGGGGATGTTTGGGCCAAAGACTTAACATGAAATGAGCGATTTACGATCACGTTGTTATGTGAAGCCGCAATTTGGCAACTCCGAGTCGTTGCTCTGCAAATTGCACGGTTGCATCTGTGATGTGGACGCCACTGTTGATGTCGGGATGGCGCGGTTTGAACTCTGGCCATAAAAATGGTCTTGAAAGACGGGCGGCTCCCTGTGAACTTCGGGAGAGCGAAGGAGAAGGCAGTTCTGATGAAACGCATCCGATCTTTGATCTTTGCGGCGTTACCCGCCGTGCTGCTGTCTGCGTGTGGCGGAACATCCAACAGCGATGCGCTGGTGTCCGACCCCCTGGAGGGTTTGAACCGCGGAACGCACATCTTCAACAAAACGGTTGACCGTGCGGTCCTGCGGCCGGCCTCGCAGGCTTATGGCGTCGTCGCGCCGGACCTCTTCAAGATGATGTTCGGCAATGCTGTCAGTCACCTGAGCCTGCCGGGCGTTTTCGTAAATAACGTGCTTCAGGGCGATGCCGATGCCGCGGTCTCGACACTTGGACGCTTTGTCATCAACACGGTTGGTGGCGCGGGCGTCCTTGATCCTGCCACGGAAGGGGGGCTGCCCGCCGAAAACACCGACTTCGGGCTTACCCTGGCCACCTGGGGTGTCAACGAGGGGCCTTACATCGAACTGCCGTTTCTGGGGCCCTCTACGGCTCGCGATGCGGTCGGGCAGGTCGTCGATATCGCTTTTCAGCCGACAACCTACCTGACGGGCGGTACCGAAGTGCAGCTTGTCACGGCGGGCGTGCGTGGACTTGGCATTGTCGATCTTCGCGAAAGAAACGCGGCATTAATCGACGATCTGCTCTACAGGTCAGAGGACAGCTACGTCAGTGTCCGCGCGAGCTATGTGCAGAATCGCAGACGGCTCGCATCCGGGGGAGAGACGGATGTGGACGCGTTGCCGGATCTTTTTTCGGAGTGACCGACAGGTTCGGCCCACTCGGTCGTTAAAGAGTTACGGATAGCTACGAGGTCGCACATGCCAACTTATTCCAATGTGTCGCGGCGGGGAGTTCTGGCTGGCGCCGCTGCAATCGTTGCGGTCGGCAGTGGTGGAATTGCCCACGCCATCAGCGAAGATGTCGCGAAGGCGCACATTCAGCAAACGGTCAACGACCTCCTCGCTCTGTTGAGGATGACGGGTGATGCGGGCCAGATGGCGACCACGCTGAGGGGGATCATGGAATCCCGGTCCAATCTGCCGCTGCTCGCCAAGTACTGCGCTGGGCGCAACTGGCGGGACATGAATGATGACCAGCGCTCGCGTTATACCGAGGCATTCACCCACTATATCTCCGTTACCTATGCGCGGCGGTTCGCGGAGTATTCCGGCGAGCCGAAGATCGAGGTCGGAAAGGCCATCGATGCTGGCCGCAAGGGGATGCTGGTGCAAAGCCCGCTGACACTGCCGGATGGCCGGATCATCATGGTCGAGTGGTTGGTGAGCGATCGAAGCGGTACCGTGGAGGTCGTCGATATCGTGCTGGAGGGCGTCTCGCTGGCGGCGACGCAGCGCGAAGAGATCGGCGCAATGTTCGACAGGCGCAACGGCGATGCTGACGCGCTGATCCAGCACCTGGCTTCGGCCTGATCCGGCTACGGCTCGTTCAGATAGGGTGATCCCTCGGGAACCGCGTCCCGGGGGACATCGACCATAAACTCCCCCAAAAGCAGAAAAGACAGCGTCTTTCCGTGCCGGTCGAGGCCGAGCGTGGCGTTCACGCCGCCCTGCAGGGCGTTCTCGATCACGAAATTCAGCGCATGGAGGTTGGGCAGTTCATAACGCCGACACGTCGTCGCGCCGAGATGTTCGAATACCGCCAGGACCCTTTCCGCCGTGACCTGTTCCAGCAGATACGGCCAGGCTTCCGGCCGGTAGGCGATCACCGAGACATTGGAGGTGTCGCCCTTGTCCCCGGCGCGGCCATGGGCGATCGCGTGGAGGGGAAGGTGCAGCACATCGCTCATTGGTGAACCTCGATCCGGACATGCGGCTCGACCCGCTCTCGCGGGATCAGGACCGATGCCGTGGCGATCTGCGAGGTGACCGATCCACGATACCCGCCGCCGCCCGCCGGGCCGGAACAGTAGAGCATCATCAATTCGTCGCAGATCATCTGAGCCTTGTCCTTCGACACGGACTGCGTGGCGGTCCGGACGGTGTACTCGCCATCCGTTGGCAGGGCCCGCGCTGATCGTTTCTCGCTGCTGCCACCATCATGGGTCACGCCGGTGCCAAGCGTCTCGACCCGGACCGGTTCGTTCAAACCGTGGGCAGCGAGACGGTCGCGGACAATCTGCCCGGCCAGATCGGCACGGGCGAGCGCGTTGGGGCCGGAATAGGTCATGAAGGATTCGCCCAGCCAGCCACCGTCGACCGAGACCGTGGCTTTCAGCGTTGGCGGTCGCGCGTGCCCTTTTGCGCCCGAGATACGCACCCGGTCCGGGCCCGTTTCGGTTGCCTCGAGCTGTGTGCAATCAAGCGTGACGTCCGGGACAAGATATGCGCCCGGATCGTGCATTTCGTAGAGCAATTGTTCCGTGACGGTCTGGCGGTTCACCAGTCCCCCGGTTCCGGCGGGCTTGGTGATCGTGAAGGTGCCGTCGTCATGGCATTCGGCAATTGGGAACCCCGCGGACGACAGGCCCGGTACGTCCTTGAAGCCGGGATCCGCGAAATAGCATCCGGTGACCTGCCCGCCGCATTCCAGCAGGTGGCCAGCGGTGGTGCCCTGGGCCAGCCGGTCGAGGTCGTCTTCCGCCCAGCCGAATTCGTGGATCAGTGGTCCGAGCGCCAGCGCTGAGTCAGTTGTGCGTCCAACCAGCACGACATCCGCGCCGGTGGCGACGGCCTCGGCGACGGGCCGGGCGCCGAGATACGCGTTCGCTGCGACGATCGGGCGGCCTGCGAAGCCGATGCCTTCCATCGTCTCCATCGCGGCGATTTCAGCGGCGGGTATGTGGGCGAGCAGATCGTCGCCGGTGACAGTTGCAACACGCAGGCCCGCAATGCCCTGTTCTGCGGCGATTTCCAGCACGCGCTGTGCGGCACCGATCGGATTGGCCGCGCCCATGTTCGAGACGATGGTGACGCCGCCCGCCTTGGCCGGTGCCAGCGCGGGTTTGATGTAGTGATCGAGATAAGGCGAGTACCCTTTGCCGGGGTCGGAGCGCCGGACATTCTGGGCAACCGCAAGGGTGCGCTCGGCCAGAACCTCGAACATCAGGTATTTGGGGCCCGCGCGGGTTTTCATGTCCCGCAGGATCGGCAGCGACGCATCGAACCGGTCGCCCATGAAACCCGCGCCGCAGCCGATGTGAACGGTTTTGGTCATGGGCGGTCCTTTTCGGTCAAACGGGCCTCGGCCGTTGCTGCGCCATCGAACGGTGATGGTTCGCCCCGCGCATTCCCCCGCAGGCGGAGAGGCAGCAAGGAGGGCGCGACTTCGTTATTTCTGCGTCGCGATGTCTGCGGCGACCTGTTTCGCCGCTTTCAGCATGAAGGTGTGTTCCGACCCGATGAAGAACATCGAGATGCCCAGATCTTTCAGGTCCGGCACCGTGGCAGTGGTCGGCTGGAATGTGACGGCAGCCTTTCCGTGGCGTTTGGCGGCCGCGCCGACCTGGCGCATCACGTCCCGCACATCCGCGTGGGTGATATCATTGACGCCCAGACTGACAGCCATGTCGGCCGGACCGACAAAGAGCCCGTCTATCCCGTCGGTGGCGGCGATGTCGTCCAGCGCGTCGACGCCCTCCGGTTCCTCGATCTGAGCGAGGACGATCGTCTCGACATCCTGTGCCAGCACCTGACCCATGTTTTGCGACCCGTTTCCGGCCCAGCGGGTCGACCCTGCAAAGCCCCGTCCGCCATGGCCGAAATGGGCGGCCTTGGCGACGGCGCGGGCTTTCTCGCCCGACGTGACATGCGGGATGACAACGCCCAAGGCACCGGAGTCGAGTGCCATCAGAACATTTGCGGGCGTGAACTCCGGCACCCGGACCAATGCGGGCAGGCCGAGCGCCGTGGCCATGGCAAGCGACGCATCCATGCCGCGGCGGTCGTTGGCTGCGTGCTCGCAGTCGATGCAGATGAAGTCGAGGCCGCTGAGCGCGAGGAGCTCGATCACTTCGTGCGCCGGGGTTTTGACGAAGGTTCCGCTGAGTGTTTCACCGGACAGGATGCGGGCTCTCAGGCCATTGGGGTTCATGATCGTTCCTTCAGTTCTTGCCGGGCATCACGGCCATGCCGGCCAGATCGGCGCGGTTGAGGCCTAGTTTTTCTCCGGCGGTGAGGATGGAGTCCCAGGCCGCCTCTGGCAAAGGCAGGCCGTTGGCGCGGCGGTCGGCACGGCGTTTGCGCTCGGGATCGCCGGGGATCAAGACCGGCGCATCGGGATCGGCGGGTTTGCAGGCGTGCACGTAATCGATGTAGTCGCGCACCGTTGACGCCCAGTCATGGCCGTCATCCAGCCGGTTCGGATCGATATAGATCGACAGCATGCCGTTGTGGAAATCAAAGCCCGGCCCGCAGGTGCCTGACCCGGTCAGCGCGCCTGCAAGCATCTCGCAGGCCAGCGACAGGCCCGATCCTTTGTGCAGGCCCATGGCGGTCAGCGCGCCCTCGCCCTTGCGGGCATCGGGCAGGGCCCCGGGCGGGGTGGGACCGTAGAGCGCGTCCGGGTCGGTCGTCAGCTGACCATCACCGTCCACCAGCGCGCCCATGGGCACCGGTTTTCCGCCGCGCTTGGCCACCAGAACCTTGCCCTCGGCGACGGTGGCGGTGGCAAAGTCCAGCAGGAAATCGCCGCCTTCGTTGGGCACGCCGATGCAGACCGGGTTGGTGGACATGCGCCGGTCAGCCCCGCCGAACGGGGCCACCAGCATCGAGTGGTAGGCATTGACGAAATGGATCGAGACGAGGCCCGCCGCGCAGGCCGTCTCCGCCCATTCACCGATCCTGCCCAGATGTCCGACATTGCGCAGACCAACCAGCGCGACACCGGCCTTGCCCGCCTTTTCGATGCCGAGCTTCACCGCCTGGATCCCGATGGACTGGCCAAAGCCCATATTGCCGTCCAGCAGCACGAAGGCATCCGAGTCGATCACAGTCGTCATGTGCTGCCCGAAGCGGACCTTGCCGTCGGCGGACCATTGGCAATAGCGCTGGGTGCGCACGACCCCGTGGCTGTCATGGCCTGCCAGGTTTGCCTCGACCAGATTGACCGCGATGATCCGGGCCTCTTCCTCCGACCCGCCGGCCGCTTGAAAGATCCGTGTCAGGGCATCGCCCAAGCCCTCTGGGTGCAACAGAACGTCGGTGCTCACAGGCCCAGCTCCTCGCGGTTAAAGATCATTTCGGGCCGCAGCTTGCCATCAAAGCAGTCAAGGACGTTCTGGATGCCGATCATGCCCATCCGCCGCATGCTTTGCGGGGTCATCGCCGCCGAATGCGGCGTCAGGATCGTGTTGGGCGCATGGTGGATCGGGTTGTCGGGGCCCGAGGGCTCAACCGAGAAGACATCGCAGCCATAACCGCGAAGATGACCGCTGTGCAGCGCCTCGGCCACCGCGGCCTCGTCGGCAATGCCTCCGCGGGCACAGTTGATCAGGATCGCACCCGGCCGCATCGCCGCAATGGCATCCGTCCCGATCAAGCCCGTCGTCTCGGCGTTTTTTGGAACGTGCACGGTGACGATGTCCGCCTCGGCCAGTCCCTGCTCCAGGGTCGAAGCGACGCCGACCCCCTCCGGGAAATCGTTGATGTAGGGGTCGTGGGCCAGCACCCGCATCCCGAAGGCCAGCGCCAGTTGGCTGACGCGGCTGCCGATGCGGCCGTGGCCGACGATCAGAAGCGTCCGGTCGTCCAGGTCAAAGGCCTTATGGGTCTCGCGCACCGACCAGTCGGCGTCGCGCGTGCAGCCGGTCTGACGCTCGAAATCCTTGGCCAGCCCCAACATCATGCCCAGCGTGTGTTCGGCGACCGAGCGATCGTTGCCGCCGACCGTGATCGAAACGGGCAGGCCGCGCGTGGACATGTGGGCGACATCGACGCTGTCGGTCCCGACGCCGTGGCGAGAGACGATCTTGAGATCGGGCGCGGTGTCCAGCAAATCCGCATCCAGCTTTGCGGTGCGGACTGCAATTGCATCCGTCCCCGCGATGGCCTCGGCGATCACGTCGCGCGGGGCCAGCGCCTCGGGCACGACATTGACCGCAACATCGGGCCGCGCGTCGAGCAGAGACATCGCGTCCGGATGGTGGCTGCCCAGGATCGTCAAACGGGGCAAAGCTTTCTCCCTTGCATCAGACGGGGTGTTCTTGGCACCCCTTCTGCTGAGCTAACCGATCCCGCCCCACTGGCGCAATTGCCGGAGCCTGCCCGTTTGACAAATCGGATGCATGATAGAGCGGGCGCGCTGCTGCCCCTCGCAATGCTTGCGGTCATGGGGCTGGAACTGCTGCATCTGTTCGCGGGCATGGCCTGGGCGCGCGGCGGAGCGCATATCGCTCTGCTGGCTGTGGCTTTGCTGGCAATCCCTAGGCTGGGGCTGCGCGAGATATACCTGCTCTGCCTCAGCGCAAGCCTCGGCGCGCTGCTGTGGGTCCTTTATCCAGAGCCCGGAGAGGGTTTGCGCACGGCGCTGGATCAGGCCGTGTTCCTGGCAGCCTTTGTTCTTCTGGTCTCGCTGATCCAGGAAGCGGCGATGACCTCCAAAGCGGTATCGGATGTCGGGATGTATCTGGCGCGGCAGCCCGGCGGCAGACGTTTTTTCGGTTTGTTCGGCGGGACAATGGTCATGGCGGTCGTCTTCAACATGGCCACGATCACCCTGCTGGCGCCACTGATCCGGCGGGCCGCGGAAAAGGCGGCAGATGACCCGCTGACCCCGATCCGAGAGCGGCGGCAACTGAATGCCCTGCTGCGCGGCTTTGCATGGCAGGTCGTCTGGTCGCCGACAGCGATTGCGCCGTTGGCCTTTCTGGCGTTGGTGGACGGCATCGACCGGGGGGCGTGGATTGCCATGGGCATAGGGATTGCGATGGTCATGATGGTGATCGGCTGGGCCGAAGACAGGTATTTCTGGCGACGCTTCACCCAAAAGGGCCGCGCCTGGCCGGACCTGCCGCGCCGCGCCGTATGGCAGTTCCTGGCCGTGACGGCAGCGCTGGCGGGGCTGACCGGCGGCATCATGGTGATCAGCGGGCTGGCGGTGCCCCCGGCCCTGATGGCGGCAAGCCCGATCGTTATGCTTGGATGGCTGATCACGCAGGGGGCCGATCTTGGCCCGCGTCTGCGCACCGTTATGCAGGAAGGACTGCCGCGGTCTGCCGGGATGGCCGTCACGCTGGGCTGCGCCGGGTTTGTCGGTATCGCTGCGTCGGCGCTTATCCCCGCGGCAGACCTGGCGGCCTGGATCGGGCTGGACGCCCTGCGCCCATGGCAGTTTCTTCTCGGGTGCACGCTGGCCGTGGTCATTCTGGCGCAGTTTGCCCTGTCGCCGGTGATGATGGCGGTCTTCTTTGGTGCGATGCTGGGGACACTGCCAAGCCTGCCTGCCGATCCGACGCTTACGGCGGTGGCGGTTGCCTCGGGTTGGGCGGTCGCATCAACGTTTTCGCCCTTTGCATCCGGGCCGATCATGCTGGCCCGGATTTCCGGACATTCAGGGCCGAAAATGACCTATCGCTGGAACACGGTCTATTCGGTGCTGACACTTGCAGCATTGGCTGTGTTTTACGTCAGTGTTGCCTAGAGAATTCGCCGTTTCACGCTGGTGATGGGTGAGCTGTCGGTAACGGCCCCGGCTTTCGCATTCCGATCTCATGTGGTTGTTTCGGCGCTGACCAATAAACGGAGAGATCGCCGTGCAGGACCCCAAATGCGTGATGATCGGGGCAGGGGCCCTGGGCGGGTCGATGGCCGCCGCACTGCTGCGGGCCGGGGCGGATCTATCCATCATCGACACCGATGCCGAACATGTGGCGGCGATCAATTCGGACGGTCTGCGGGTGCTGGGGATGGGCGACGAGACGCCCGTTCACGTGGCGGCGCGCACCGAACCTGACGAGGCCGAAGCATTCGACCTGGCCATCGTCATGGTTCCGACCTACGAACGAGACGCGGCGGCCGAAACGGCCGCGCACGTCCTGAAAGCGGACGGTTCCGCGGTGTCGCTGCAGAACGGGCTGGGCAATGCCGAGGTGCTGATCCGGGCGCTGGGACGGGAACGTGTCTTTATGGGATCGTCGCGGGCCAGTGCCGACCGGCCCGCGCCCGGGCAACCCCGGATCACCAAACTGGATCCGTTGACACTTGGAGAGTTCAGTGGTGCCCCGCTTCCCCGGACCCGCTGGCTGGCCGAGGCTTTGACATCGGGCGGCTTCCCGACCGAGTTGACCCGGAACATCGAAGGCGTGCTCTGGTCGAAGTTCATCACGAACTGCTGCATCAATGCGGTGTCTGCGATCACCGGCTTGCGGATGGGCGAGGTGTCGCGCACGCCGGGGCTGGGACCGATGCGCTGGCAGATCGTCGAAGAGTGCATGCGGGTGGTCGCGGCCAAGGGGATCGAACTG
>JBCCMP010000111.1:0-12545 GCA_039026295.1 Pseudomonadota bacterium
CCTCGTCAAAGACAAAGGTGCCGGACGTTGTCAGGAACTGGCCCAGGACCTTGGCGAACCCGATGTGGTCGACCAGGAACGCAATCGCTGCATGCTCGGGATCGATGTCATAGGTCCTTGGTGCGGCGTCAGCCGCCTGCCCAAGCGAGGCGGCGATGATGGAGGCAAGTGTCATCCGGCGCAGCATTCTCTATCTCCGTTCTGGATCAGCATCGTGTTTGACACATAAGGCTGGGAAAGCGTTCGACCACGACGTGCACAAACAGCCCCTTCAATCCCGTTCGATACAGACCGCTGTCCCCTCACCGCCACCAATGCAAAGCGAGGCAACGCCGCGTTTGACGTCCCGTCGCTCCATCTCGTGCAGCAGTGTCACGATGATCCGTGCGCCCGAAGCCCCGATGGGATGGCCGAGTGCACAGGCACCGCCATTGACGTTCAATTTTTCACGCGGGATGCCGATCTCCCGCGCCGCAGCCATCGGGACGACGGCGAAGGCCTCGTTGACCTCCCAAAGATCAACGTCGTCCCGGCTCCATCCTGCCTTGTCCAGTGCCTTCTCGATAGCCTTGACGGGTGCCGTCGTGAAAAGCGCCGGTTCCTGGGCATGGCTGCCATAGGACAGAATGCGCGCCCGGACGGGATGATCGCCAACCTCGCTTTCACGCATCAGAACCAGCGCCGCCGCACCGTCAGAGATGGAAGACGAGTTTGCAGGCGTTACGGTCCCATCCTTCCGAAATGCCGGTTTCAGCGTCGGAATTTTGTCGATCCGCGCGGTTCGGGGTTGCTCGTCAGTTGCAACAGTGACCTCGCCTTTGCGGGTCTTGACCGATACCGGGGCAATCTCGCGCTCGAAATCACCTTCGTTCTGGGCGCGCATCGCAGCCTCAAGCGAAGCGATGGCATAGGCATCCTGTTCCTCTCGCGTGAACTGGAAGCTTTCGGCACAATCCTCGGCAAATGTGCCCATCAGACGCCCTTCCTCGTAGGCATCTTCCAATCCATCCAGGAACATGTGGTCCTTCATCTCCGCATGACCCAGACGCGCGCCCTGGCGCATCTTCGGCACCACATAGGGGGCATTCGTCATGCTCTCCATGCCGCCTGCGACGACAACCCGGCCCTCACCCGCGCGCAGCGAGTCCATGCCCATCATTACGGTCTTCATCCCGGATCCGCACATCTTGTTGACTGTGGTGCACGGCACCTCCTTCGGCAGGCCTGCCCCGAACGACGCCTGCCGGGCCGGCGCCTGGCCCTGACCGGCGGGCAGCACGCATCCCATCAGCACCTCGTCCACCTCGGCGGGCGCCACCCCTGCCCGTTCCATCGCGGCCTTGATGGCGACAGCGCCCAATTCCGTCGCTTTGGCACCGGACAACTCTCCCTGAAAACTGCCCATGGGCGTACGTGCGGCACCGACGATGACGATGGTATCCTTGGCCGGATCGGACATGGCGACTCTCCTGCGAATATTTGCCGGGACCATGATCCCACAACGATCTGCTGGCAAGTCCCGGTGCATCACCCGGCGGATGGATCGGCGGGCGTACTTTGTTGTCCTACTCTGCCGCGATGGCCTCCAAACGTCGTAGCGTTTCAGAGTGCTTGTCATCGCCGACGCGGTACTCCAGCACCTCCGCGTCCTTGGCCAACATCGCGGCATGCATCCCCGCCGCTTGTTCTGCAGTCAGGCAATCGATCGGCGTCACAGAGGTCTTGATGCCGAATGCCACCGCACGGGTTCTCGGCAGACGCACCAGGGTCTGGCGTTCAGTGCGCACGTAGAACCCGCTCGCGGGCGGCATATTGCCGATCTCCTTTTCTTCCTCTCCAAGCGGCAGGAACAGTTCCGGGGTGGTGTTGACCAGCCAGTTGATGCGCACCAGCGGTCGCGCCTCGTCCAGCACATCGAACAGGCGGCCGACGCGCCGGGCAAGCAAATCGTCGTATTCCTTGACCGGTTTGTGGATGCGGATCATCGCCCGGTTCATTTTTTCCGACAGCTTCCACCGGGCCGGAAAACACAGGATCGCGGCAATAAGCTTGTACTCGCCCATCTCCGGATCATGCTGCATCAGACACCAGTCCTCCGCGACCAGATTGTTCAGGGCGGTGAACGGGCAGAACATTTCTTTCAAAGTTAGCGCGCGCGGCGACCCATCCGAAGCCACATCGCCAAGATGGCTCAATACCATTGAGAGTAGTTCCAGTCCGGCTTCCTCCCCGGCCGTCGTGGACGCGAGCACCGCCTCCGGGTCGCGCGCCAGTATCTGGCGGCGATAGGCCATCTGGGCATCGAAATCCTGATCTCGTACCGTCCACTCTTCCATGTCCAGCGGCGAAATGCCCGGCGGCCCGGCGGTTCGCCGGTGCATCCATGGCGTATAGGGCGCATGATTCAGAACCCACGGCGGCTCGGACGCGGACCTCACGGCCGTGCCCCAATCGAATAATGCAGCCGGTTGACACCGGTCATCGCCCTGTGAACCGGTCCCCAAGCTGTCTGAAAAGCCATCCAGTCCAATTTCACCTTGGCCGCAATCGCCCCCAGGCTGACGCCTCCGACTGCGTTTGTCAGCACGCCTGCGCTTCTCGGCCCCAGATCCAGAGGGTACCGGTGGCCATCCAGCGTTACCGATGCTTTTCCTTTTCGCGCTGCCTCATTGCCAAGGGCGCGAGGATCAACGCCCGAAATCCATGGCACCAGATCCGGCTTGATCGGGCGCGCGACAGTCTTCTCCCGACCCTTCGGAACCGCATACACCGTATGGGTCTTGATGTTTCCGGCCAGTTTTTCACCGATCGCCATCCGCGCCACCGGCTCCAGCGCGGTCACCTGCACTCCGCATTCCTGTGGCAGATACTGCATCGGATCATAGCGCGCCGGTTCAATCACGCCAGCCAAGGCCAGCCCGGCGCTCTCCAACGCCGCGACAAGCTCGGCAATCGTGTACGCCCGATCGCGCGAATGAAGCAGCAGATCGTAAAGGCCGGCATCTCCATCCCGATGATCGCCAACAACCGTGTTTCGCCGAAACGGATGCGCCTCTGGCAACCGCTTCAGCGCCGCCCTCGCCAGAGGAATGCGCGCCTCAGGCGCCATACCTTCGAAAAGAGCTCCAAAGGCATCCTGCAACGGATAAACGCCGGATCGACCAAAGGGCGCGTAAACCATGCAGCCGAGGCCCCCGTCCGATGAGAGGGCGGCAGCAAGTGCTGCAAAACCGGCGTCTGGGTCCGGCAAGTGATGCAAGACGCCGCAACAGTCGATATAATCGAAGGGACCATGATCGGGCGCAGACAGCAAATCACCGGTGATGAACCGGACTGATAATCCGCGCGCCGCAATGCGTGCCTCTGCCACGGCGCGGGACGCCGCCGACATGTCGATGTAGGTTATCTCCGCCGGACATCCCAGATCAGCGAGCTTCTGGGCCAGCATCACCAAGCCGTCCCCGGTTCCCCCGCCTGCCACGAGGACACGGAATGGTTCCGACCAGTCGCGCCGCCCGGCAAAAAGGAAATGGTCAATCTCAACGGGGTGCGAGGGCGATCCCGTGATCAGGCGCTTTGTCTCGTCCGCCGGGTCCCGGGCCGGATAGGGGAAAGCTTCGTATTGCTGGCGAACCGCATCCATCCAGTCTTGGTCTCAAGACCGGGCGGCGCTGTCAACGGCGCGCTGGCCCCGTTCTGTCCATCACGTTTCAGCGAGAACAGGCCGGAGGCTTGGTCAATTCAGCATGCGCGCGCTAGCGTCAGATGCAGATCAGAGGGGGCGAAGATGCTGAAGACACTGTCACTCGCAGCAGCGTTCTGCGCTATCGCCGCCCAAGCCGGTGCCGTTGTGCTGGACGGCGGCATCCTGCGTCAGCGCGGCACCGGCAGTTTTGTAAAACTGGGCACGGAAACGCCGTTTGCCGTCGGCGCCGACACCTTCGACGACTGCAACCTCTACGCTTTTGATGAAGACCAGAACATCGTCCTGCCGCAACCGATACGCGTGGACGTCGGGGGCGATGATGGCGTGATCCCATCCGGCACCGTCGTTGCCAGCCATTACGTGTTCTTCGACAGTCTTGCCGGGGCGCATTACGGCTATGTCGATTTCGACGCGCCAATCCTTGGCATTGCGGCGTTCCAGGGCACGATGGCGGCCACCGATTTCCTGGCGAACACCGCTGTGACCTATATCAGTCCGGAATTGCGCGGCCTCGAACAGGGCGACTACATCTGGATCGACGAAGCAGATCCCAACCGGCTCTGGGTTCTTTGGGCCGGATCGTCGCCGGGCGACTACATCCGGGTCTTCACCGCTCAGTCCTCTGCCCCAATGATGTGATCACGCCGCTATCGCGTCAAAGACGACAGATATTGCCGCGATCCGGGCTTGCGAGGCTTTGAGACTCTCTGCACCGTTGTTGGTGGAGAGGAAACGCAATGAACCAGCATTACGCCAGTCAACGCAAGATCGACCCGACCCGCCTGAAGCCCGATGGAACACCGGATGACAATGACCGGGTAGAAATCGGCCCAACCCAGCTTGCATTCGATGAATGGGCCGCGGCCGGGATCGAGGCACCAAACCTCCAGCGTATGCGTCAATTCCGCTATGAAAAGCTGCTACAGGCCCTGCATGACTGGGACTTCGGGGCGGTCCTGCTGACCGATCCGCTCAATATCCGGTACGCCACCGACACCACCAACATGCAGCTTTGGAACACCCATAACCCGTTCCGCTACTGTCTGCTGCTGCCCGATGGCTACATGATGCTCTGGGACTATGCCCGTACGCCGCATCTCAGCGCCTACAACCCGTTGGTGCAGGAAGTGCGAGAGGGCGCGGGCCTGTTCTATTTCTCCGCCTCTGACCAGATGCATGAACGGGCGAAATCGCTGACCGATCAGGTCAAGGCCCTGATGAAACAGCATGGGTCAGAGAACAACCGCATCGCGGTCGACAAGCTGATGCTGGACGGCGTGCGCGCCTTCGAAGCAGGCGGACTTCAGGTCTGCGAAGGCGAAGAAATGATGGAGAAGACCCGCTGCATAAAGGGCCCGGACGAAATCGCCGCCATGCGCTGCGCCATGCATGCATGCGAGCAGGCTATGCACGAGATGGAGGCCGCGCTGAGGCCCGGCATGACAGAGGTCGCCGCATGGGCCATACTCCAACACGGCAACCATGTCCGGGGCGGCGAATGGATCGAGACTCGCATCCTGAACTCAGGCCCGCGCACCAACCCCTGGATGCAGGAATGCGGCCCTCGGGTGCTGCATCCAAACGAGCTCTTCGCCTTCGACACGGACATGATCGGCTGTTACGGCATGTGTGCGGATATTTCCCGCACCTGGTGGATTGGGCCTGAAGATCCCTCTCCCGAGCAGCGCCGCCTCTACCGCGAAGCCCAGGCACTGATCGTCGAAAACACCGCGTCCCTGAAGCCCGGAATGACCTTTGCCGAGGTCACCTATGCGGGCCGGGAGTTGGCCGACGAATTCATTCCCCAACGCTATGGCTCGAAAATGCATGGGGTCGGGCTTTGCGATGAATGGCCGTCCATTAAATGGCCCATCGATCTGCCGGACATCGGCCAGGACTACGTGCTTCAGCCGGGCATGATGCTGTGCGTCGAGGCGTATATGGGCATCCCCGGGGCCCGGGACGGGATCAAGCTGGAGGATCAGGTCCTGATTACCGACGACGGCGTCGAAAATCTGACCACCTATCCGTGGGATGAAAGGCTTATGTCCTGACCATGGCGGATCATTGATAGCGCGCCATTCCGGCAGAACGGACATCGTGCGTTGGCGGGGTCCTCGCGGGTGAACGCGGTCATCCAGCCTTCGTACCCGCAATAGCCGCAGCTGGTCCCCGATCCACCGCCCGGCGTTCCACAGCCCGCACAAAATTCTCGCTGGTCTGCTGTGCACCCAACAGAGGTGCCGCACGCTTCGCAGGACATCCGGTCGGGGCCAAAATCCGGCACGGCACCTTTCGATGGGTTCGGGACCTCGCCTGTCTCCCTGCCCCGCATCACGGCCCGGGCGAGTGCGCCCACGACCTCGTCTCGACCGCCTTTCTGATGCAGACGCATGATTATCACCTCCGCGTCATCCCACTGCCCAGCTTCGACCAGAGCACCGGCAAAATTCTCCAAAAGAAGCAGATCGTCTGGAAACCGCTTGTGACCGTCCCTGAAAGTCTCCACGGCCGCCGCCGGATCACCGAGGCGGCGCTGTATATAGCCAAGGTTCGTGCGCATTGTCGGATGTTCCGGGTTCAGCCGCACGGCGCTGCGGGCATGACCCAGCGCAGCATCGACACGATCCATCTCGTCCAAAGCCCACCCCATCGCACCGTGTGCCTCTGCCAGAACGGTTTGTTCGCGAATGTCTTGCTCCAACGCCCGCGCCGCGAACTCGGCTGCTGCCTTGGGCGCGCCTGCCGCAACAGCGAAAGACGCGGCCTCGATCAGAAGCTCGATGTTGGACGGGTGATGCTGAAGGGCTTCCTTGGCCGCAGCAAGCCCAAGCCTCGGAATTCCGGCATGATGGGCAATGCGGATCAATTGCAGGGCACCATCCGGTGACTGCGGCAGCGCTCCCGCCGCAGTTTGCGCGGCCAGCACCGCCTGTTCGATGTCTCCCCGCACAAACGCTTCGTGCGACAGACATATTGCGGCGCGTGCTTCCTCTGCGGCAGCGGGCTCCAGCTTAGTATCCAGCCTCGGGAAAATCTGATTCAGAATGCTCGCCAGACGCTCGGGCGTGCGCACATCCAACAGGTTCCCCATGCGGCCCGGCGTTGCGGTCTTGAAACTCTCCCCGCCGCCGTCGCCTTCCCGCAGAAAACCCAGAACACGCACGAGCCCAGCATTGGAAAAGCTTAGCGCCGTCTGATGCTCGTCATAGACCCAGCCATCCTCCATGCGCAGCCCGCTGCCGATGCGGGCAAGATATCCGGGATCGACTATTGCAAGAAAATACCGGCATTCCGCGACGCGAGAGACGATCTGCGGGACATTCGGGTCATCGGTTTGCGGCAGATCACGATCGAACATCACCGCGTATCCGCGCGCTTGTAGTTCCGCCGCCAGATCCGCGACCCATGCGTTTCTGGCCTCGTCCTGCCAACGATAGGACAGAAAAATCTTCGGCGGGAATGTCATCGCAGGCACGCCGCAAACGCGCTGCTGGATCTCGTGGCCAAGCTGGGTAACCCACAATCCGCGGAACCCGATCTTTCGGACAATGTCCCGTTCCGGGCGCGCACTTCCGTCGGGCCGGAACAGCATGTCAGGCCCCATCAATGCGATCATCTGGGCATTAAATTCGGCATCTGACAGGCCGTGCGGTTTCGGTGGCTTGCCGTAGTCAGCATTGCGAAGCCCAAAGCGCTCGGGCGGCAGGATAACAGCGAACCCGCCGTCAGGCCCGGCATCACCGATCTTCGGATGAAGGAAGGCCAGGCCGGTCTTCTCGGCGTTTTCCCCCGCGAACAGCAAGACATGTCCGTCGTCCTGCGTCATCGTGATGATGACGACGTTGCAACTGGCACAGAAAGTCCCGGTTGTACGGTTCGCATCTGACGAGACGCGAATTGGGCCGGCTTTCTGACAGCTTGGACAAACGGCCTCGATTTCCACCAGCATCTGAAATTCCTCTAAGCCAATGTGATGACCATATCACAACCAGAGGAAGATCGCAGCTTCTCAGGGCGGCACCATTCCGCCCTTCCGGATCAGCCATGGTGCATCCTTCAACAGATCCATGATCGGTATTGTTTCAACGCCTCGCAACCCATTGACCGGCCGTGAGTCGCGCGAAGCCAGCGCCTTCCCCATGTGTCTGTCAGCACGAAACGCTGCAGGGGATAAGAGATGAAAGACTTGATTGCGCCGATCGTTGACGAGGCCACGCCGCAAGAGGCATGGGGCGTGCTCGCCCAGGATCATTCCACCATTCTGGTCGATGTCCGCTCTCGTCCGGAATGGACCTTTGCGGGCCTGCCGGACCTGACCGCCATCGGGCGCGACTTGGTCACCGTCGAATGGGAGACCTGGCCAACAATGGCCCCCAATCTCGGCTTCCTCTCAGATCTTGAACAGGAACTGGATGTTACGAAGACGACCCGAATCTTCTTCATGTGCCGCGCCGGGTCGCGATCGATCAACGCCGCGCGAGAGGTTGCCCGTCAGATGCATGCCCGCGGACGCGATGTTCACGTGACGAACATCTGAGAAGGTTTCGAAGGTGATCAGGACGACAAGGGACAGCGGGGCAAAGTGAACGGCTGGAAGGCCGCCGGTCTGCCATGGCGCCAGGCCTAGGCGTAAAGTCTAATCAGCTGCTCATGAAGCTTTGCCTTGGTGAGCAGCTGTCCCAGAAAAAATCACGCACAGCGCCAAGCCGCGACGCGCACGCTTCGCGCTATCGAACATTTGCCTCGTTAAAATGGTGCAACGGGTTCCAAAGAACGTCGATTGCCTTGAGCGCGTTGAACAACCGTGGCTGACGGCGGCGCAGCAGACGCACATGTGATCGGTTCATCCCGATATCCAGAAAGGCTTTCGCCGATAACTTTACCGGTACGCTGTTCTGGTGGCTGTGGCGGATCCGGTCCAGGCCGCGCTCGGACCGATAGATATTCGTGATCAGTATGGCCATAAACTCATTCATCTCATTCGGACCGCGCCAGTGTTTGTGGCGGTCATGTTGCGCCGGACGCTCATCATCGTGGTGAAAACGGCTCTGGGTTTTATATCGCCGTCCTTGAAATGGTACGCGGCGGCGCAATTTCTGGCCCGAGACCCGGAACAATACGTGGACCAGTTCATGGGTCAGGACAAAGCTTGGCCCGAGCCCCTCCCAATCGTTGTTCTCCACGCAGCAGGTCAAACTGTTGAGCGCAGGGTCCCAGCCGCCCCAGTGCGACGGCGTAAACTCTACAAGCGCGGGTTTCGGACCGAACAAGGGCGGACGCACGTTCTTGATGACCGTCCGATTTCTTCGGTGCACTTCTATCACTTCGGGCAACTGTTCCAACTCGGACACCTGAGCGTTCGGATCATCGCCGCTCTCCTCACAAAAGTAGGGAATGATAAGGATATCCTTTGCCACCGGACTGCGCTGGATCTCTGCCAGCAACGCACCACCGGTTTCACTGGATTTCACTGCTAGCAGAGCAGAAATGACGTCGCGCTGATACCGTCGGACAACAGTGTGGCCGCGGATGCGGGCCGCGATCCGCTCACGTGCCTCGCGGCGCAGGCGCCGTGCTTCAGCTTCTGGGTCGAGGTCAGGATCGACCATCGAGTCAAGCGGCCCGGTCAACCGGCGATACAATTCCCTGCCAAGCGCCGAACCACCAATCTTCAATCCGAACGCCTGTACCTGCATGTCGTCCCATGCGTAAGGCTCGACGGGCGCCTTCGGCACAGGCTTGCAAAAGGGTGGCGACAACTCAATGCGCGACTCCGATACACGTGGCAGACCATTGACAAGCCCATAGACTCCAAAACTGATCTGCTGCGCCAGAGCTGCGGTCAGCCGCGCATCATCGGCACGACATAGCCCACCAAACCCGAGGCGCTCCATTACGCTGCGCACCTTCGTTGGACTGCCGATTGCTCGCAGCGAGGACAGCGTTGAATGCAGGTCGGCGGACGATTTCCGTCCAGCATCACCGTCCAACAGCAGGTGCATTCGATTTCCTGAATCAAGTCCGAACATCAAATCAGTCCTTTTGAAATCGGCCACGTGGCCTCGTAAAAATCAGTCCATCAAAGATCTCCGCATTCAATGACGGCAGGGTAGGGACACCGCGCGCTTTTCGTCAGTGGCAATCACTACAATTTATGGTTGTTTGTCTTTAAGGCATTATCGCAAATCGCGAATATGCCTGATGTTGGCGGTTTTCACTCCGACGGCAAGGATGCTGATCATCCACTGTCGAAGTCGACTTTCCTGTCGGGCAGATAGCCATACGCAAGCCATACGCTTGCCATACGGCTTGTCCGACAGCGCAAACGCGACCTTGGCGCGCCGCAAACTGACAAGCGACAGGCCTTTGATCCGCCACTCTGATCGAGACGGAGGCCAGAATGAACCAGCATTTTTCCGACACCCGCAAGATCAACCCGGTCCGCCCGGATGGCTCACCCGACGACAATGACCGCGCTGAAATCGGCCCCACACCGCTGGCCTTTGCAGAATGGGCCGCGGCCGGTCTGGAAGCACCCAGTCTCGCCGGCATGCGCGCCTGGCGGCATCGCCGATTGGTCAGCGGCATCAATCGGCGCGACTACGGTGGGGCGCTGTTTTTTGACCCGCTGAACATTCGCTACGCAACCGACAGCTCGAACATGCAGCTCTGGAACACCCACAACGCCTTTCGGGCCGTCTTCGTCGGTGCCGATGGCCACATGGTTTTGTTCGACTACAAAGGGGCCGCGAACTTTCTCAGTGATTTCAATCCGTTGGTCAACGAAGTACGGGGCGGTGCTTCGATGTTCTACTTCGTCAACGGCGATAAGGAAGATGAAGACGCAGGCGGTTTCGCCGCCGAGATCCGTGATCTGATCGTCGAGCATGGCGGCGGCAACATGCGCCTTGCCATCGACAAGATCGCCATCTCAGGCTTCCGGGCCTTCTCGGCCGCTGGCTTCGAGATCGAGCATGGCGAAGAACTTTCGGAAAAGTCCCGCGCCATCAAAGGCCCGGACGAGATTAAGGCGATGCGCTGCTGCATCCACTCGACAGAGGTCTCGATTGGCCTGATGGAGCAGGCAGCCGCCCCAGGCATGACCGAAGATGACGTCTGGGCCGTGATGCACGCCGAAAATATCCGACGCGGTGGTGAGTGGATCGAATGTCGTCTCCTGGCATCCGGCCCCCGCACCTACCCGTGGTTTCAAGAGTGCGGCCCACGCATCATACAGAACAATGAAATTATCGGCTATGACACTGATTTAGTTGGGCCTTATGGACTCTGCGCTGACCTCTCACGCACATTCTGGATAGGCGATAAAGAGCCACCACAGGACATCAAGGATGCCTTTCGGTTCGCGGTCGACCACATTCACGAGAACACCGAACTGCTCGCGCCCGGCAAGTCTCTGAAAGAGATCACGTTCGGCGGTCACCAGCTTGAGCCTGAATGGGTGGATGGACGGTACAGCTGCAAGATGCACGGGGTCGGCCTCTGCGATGAATGGCCGATGATCGTCTACCCCGAGGACTGGCGAGAGGGGGCATTCGATTATGTCCTGGAGCCCGGCATGATGCTCTGCGTCGAAGCGCTGATCGGCTCGGCAGAACTGGGCTGCTCCATAAAGCTGGAAGATCAGGTACTCATCACCGAAGACGGTGTTGAAAACATGACTAAATTTCCTTTCGACAACAGGCTGCTGAATTAGCGCGGGCTCGACACCGCCATACGTCTTGTACATCATTGATTGATGCAAGGTCCGCTTCACCCACGCATGTATGACACCGCCACATGGCCGGACAGCTGGTGGCGTGCGTCCGCCCCGTCGTGGACAGGGCCTGCCCCTTTGGACGGGGATCACCGCACAGATGTCGCGATAATTGGCGGAGGATATGCAGGCCTTTCGACCGCCATCGGACTGGCCGACGCAGGTATCGGCGCGACAGTTCTGGACGCGGCCGAAATCGGCTGGGGCGCGTCGGGTCGAAACGGCGGGATGGTGGGATATGGCGGATACAAGGCTTCCGTCCGAACCTTGAAGCGCCGTCACGGGGCCGAAGAATGCGACAGGTTTCAGACAGCTTTACGAAGCGGTATCGATTGGGTGCGACAGTTCTGCGAAGAGGAAGGACTGCCGGTTCAGGGTGTGGCAGAAGACATCTATGCGCATTCTCCTCAAGCCTTTATCGAACTGATCAGTGGCCATAATTCTCATACAGATCAAAGCGTTATCCCGCCATCTGATAGCAAGGACATGGCTCGGCATGGCGGGATCCGGATTGCACCCAGCTTTGGCATTCATCCCCTGCGCCTGGTCCGCGCTCTTTGCGACAGGGCGGTTGCGAACGGCGCTCGGGTCGCCCCAGCCTCTGAAGTCACAGCATGGCACCGCGAGAACGGAAAACATCGGCTGATTACACCGGCCGGGTCTGTCACAGCTGACCGGGTCGTCGTGGCAACGAACGGGTTTGCGCCGGACGGCCTGCACCCAGGCATCGATGGCCGGGCTGTACCTGTGATCTCGAACATCGGCGTCACACGGGTTCTGACCAATGACGAGTGCGCCCGCCACCCCTGGCTGGGCGATGACCCCGTTGCAGACAGCAAGAACCTCTTGGTCTATCTGCGCCTGCTGCCAGAAAAGCGATTGCTGTTCGGCATGCGCGGTGATTTGACCGGCGCGCCTCGATCATCTGATGCGATGCGCAATCAACTGACGTGGCGGCTGGCAGATTGCTTCCCCGGCTTTGCGGGCATCCCGCTGGACTACTTCTGGAACGGCCCGATTTGTGCCACGGCCAGCTATACCCCTTCGGTCGGGCCCCTGCCC
>JBCCMP010000112.1:0-12511 GCA_039026295.1 Pseudomonadota bacterium
CGCGACTGGCCGGGTTCGAACCGAACGGCAGTTCCGGCGGCGATGTCCAGCCGGGTGCCATGGGCAGCCTCTCGGTCAAAATCCAGGGCGCTGTTGGTTTCAGCAAAATGATAGTGGCTGCCGACCTGCACCGGGCGGTCGCCGGTGTTCGCCACCATCAGCGTGATCGCCTCGCGGCCTTCGTTCAGGGTGATGTCGCCTGGGGCGGTCAGGATTTCTCCGGGGATCATGTCGGCCTCCTCAGCGGATCGGGTGGTGGACGGTGACCAGCTTGGTGCCGTCCGGGAAGGTGGCTTCAACCTGCACATCGTGGATCATCTCCGGGATGCCCTCCATGCACTGGTCGGCGGTGATCACGTGTGCCCCTGCCTCCATCAGGTCGGCGACCGACCGGCCGTCGCGGGCACCTTCGACCACGTAATCCGTGATCAGTGCGATGGCCTCGGGATGGTTCAGCTTCACGCCGCGTTCCAGGCGTCCGCGGGCCACCATGGCCGCGACACTCACCAGAAGCTTGTCTTTTTCTCGTGGGGTCAGTTGCATCTTACAGTGTCCAGACTTTGGGAAGGCTTTTGCCGGTCAGGGTTTCCAGCGCGGGCAGCAGGGCCTTGCGCATGGTGAAGCCGTCGGGCGCGGTCAGGCGGGCGGCCAGCACACCGTCGCGGATCAGGCTGGCGCCGCCGGTGTCCGACAGAGCCGCGCGCAACAGGGGAAGGCGGCGCTCTGCCTCGGCGCAGGTCAGCAGGATGCTGGCCATCGCCCGATGTCCGCCAAGGGTCGCCGGTCGCGACAGGATCTCTTCGCCGTCCCCCTCGAAACGGAGCGCATCTTTGAATATCAGTGCGCCGTCACGACGTATGGTCCAGGTATCGCGAAAGGACATGGTATTCAGCCGCTCTCCCATCGCCGTGCGTCCAAAGACGATCGCCTCGACGGCGATGAATTGGGCGTCGCCAGTCAGGTCAACGGCAAGCCGACGACGCAGCCGGGCACCGTCGAACAGGATCGTCTCTTGCGGCAGCCAAGACAGGCGCGCCCCGTCCTCAACGGTCATCGCAACCTCGACCTGGCCGGTCTCGTCAGGATGGGCGCGGTAGGCCCGCTCGGCGGCCTGGGTAGACAGGGACAGCCTGGCGCCTCGCAGCACATCTGCCCGATAGTCGAACCGGTCACCCCCGGTGATGCCGCCGGCGGTATTCAGCAAGACAGCCTGTAAATCCTCGGTATGCGTTCGCGGCAGCAGCGCCTTCGTCGACCCCGATTGATAAAGAGTTCCCAGCACCGACCGATCGCCGCGCCGCCGTGCTGAAATTCGAACGGCTCCACGCGCCCGGGGCTGCGCCGCTGCATAGGCTGTCGCTGGGTTGCTGATCGTATCTTTCATCGAGCCCCGAACGTGGATCGGCAGTGTGCCAAGTCCTGCATGCGCTCTGTCCGGTAACAAGCAGAATCAACGGTTGGTTCAGAAATTTCAGGAAATCGCTTAAAAATTAGGCATCTACGTGCATTTCCGCGCATCGACGGGGCAGACGAAAAAGAATGTCTATAAAATAGGCGAAATCGCTTGAGATTCGTCCGGGGGGCCGCATGGTTTCGCGCGACCGTCGATTACGCGTTGAGATCGCAGAGGACACATCGGGGGTAGACGCGCGGCGCTTGGATGTCCTGACGGATCATGCAGTCGCCGCAAGACGTGCAACAACAGTTGCGGAGGACCGGCCTTGCCACGCCGAAGGGCGCGGGACTTGGCTGCGAGACCGCAGGAGGAGATCCATGAACCTATTCAAAAAGACCGCACTCGGTCTGGCAGTGGCGGGCGCGCTAGGCGCAACGGCGCAGGCCGAAGACACCATCAAGGTGGGCATCCTGCATTCACTTTCCGGCACGATGGCAATCTCGGAGACGACCCTGAAAGACGCCATGCTGATGCTCATCGAGCAGCAGAATGCGAAGGGCGGCCTGCTCGGCAAAAAGCTCGAGCCCGTGGTTGTGGACCCGGCCTCGGACTGGCCGCTTTTTCGGCGAAAAAGCGCGCGAACTGATCGAAGTCAACGGTGTCTCCGCGGTCTTCGGCTGCTGGACCTCTGTGTCGCGGAAATCGGTGCTTCCCGTCTTCGACGAACTGAATTCGCTGCTCTTCTACCCGGTCCAGTACGAGGGCGAGGAATCGCAGCGCAACGTATTCTACACCGGTGCTGCCCCCAACCAGCAGGCTATCCCCGCGGTTGACTACCTGATGAACGAGGAAAGTGTCGAGCGTTGGGTCCTGGCAGGGACCGACTACGTTTATCCGCGCACGACCAACAAGATCCTCGAGGCATACCTGATCGCCAAAGGTGTCGCCAAGGAAGACATCATGATCAACTACACGCCGTTCGGTCACTCCGACTGGCAGACGATCGTCTCGGACATCAACGCATTCGGATCGGCCGGCAAGAAAACCGCCGTGGTCTCGACGATCAACGGTGATGCCAATGTCCCGTTCTACAAGGAACTGGGCAACCAGGGCATCAAGGCCGAGGATATCCCTGTCGTCGCATTTTCGGTTGGTGAAGAAGAGCTTGCCGGGCTGGATACGGCGCCTCTCGTCGGTCACCTGGCTGCATGGAACTACTTCATGAGCGCAGAGGCCGATGCGAACGACGAGTTCATCGAAGCCTGGCACGCCTTCACCGGCGACGAGGACCGCGTGACCAACGACCCGATGGAAGCCCACTATATCGGCTTCAACATGTGGGTGAAGGCCGTCGAGGCAGCAGGCACGACCGACCCGGATGCAGTCATCGATTCAATCGTCGGCGTCTCGGTCCCGAACCTGACCGGAGGTTACTCGTCGATGATGCCGAACCACCACATCACCAAACCGGTGCTGGTGGGCGAGATTCAGGACGACGGGCAGTTTGAAACCGTCTGGGAAACCTCGGGCCTCGTCGTCGGTGATGCGTGGTCGGACTATCTGCCCGACTCCAAGGCCCTGATTTCGGACTGGCGCGCTCCGCTGAGCTGCGGCAACTACAACACCGAGACGAATCAGTGTGGCGGAAAGGGCTACTGAGCCAAGCGAATTGGCAGGGCGCGGAGTGCCGCGCCCTGCACTTCGGGTCGGGATGATCCGTCCCGGTCAAAGCCAGGCCAGAAGAGCCGGCGATATAAATTGGGGTGACCGATGCTGCTGCGTCTGCTGACTTTACTGGTCCTCGCGTTGGTGACGCCGTTTGCGGCAGGCCCGATCGCGGCTGACGCTCAGACACTTGAGGAACTGATCGTCGAATTGCCAAAGGGCAAGTTCAACGACCGCGCCAAGATCATCGAGGCCATAGCGGACACGGGCGATGAGCGTGCTCTCGGCATTCTGGAGGCGCTGGGCGACGGCGATCTGATGCAGGTCAAAAAGACCGATGACGTTGTCCGCGTGGAGAAGGACGGCAAGAACTTCAACACGTTCCATCCTTTGACAGGGGACGCGCTGGAGACCCTGGGCAAACGCAAGCTGCGCAAGATCAAGATCAACAACAAGCTGCGACGCGCAATCGCCACGGGCATAGGCAAGCTGACGCTGCAAAGCCCCGACCCGGTGCGGCGGCTGGAGGCGGCAGCGCAGAAGCTGAAAAACGGCGACCCGGAAGAAATACCTGCCCTGGATGCGGCGATTGCATCGGAACAGGACCTCGAGATCAAGGCGGCGTTCCTCGACGCACGTGCGGCATCGATCTTGAATGCCGACGCCCCGACCGCCGAAAAGGTGGCCGCGATCGAGCGCCTGAGCCGGCGCGCAGACGATCAGGTCCTGTCCATCATGACGGCTGCCGCCAATGGCGATGATCCGGAAATCGCAGCGGCCGCGACGGCGGCGCTGGCAGCAGCCGAAAGCGAACGGATGCTGTGGGGTTTCGGCCAAAACGTCTGGTACGGTCTGTCCCTCGGGTCTGTCCTGATGCTGGCCGCTATCGGTCTGGCAATTTCCTTCGGCGTCATGGGCGTGATCAACATGGCGCATGGCGAACTGGTGATGCTGGGCGCCTACACGACCTTCATGGTGCAAGAGATCATTCGCGCCTCGGCCCCGGAGATGTTCGGATGGTCCCTGGCCATCGCAGCGCCGCTTGCATTTCTGGTCTCCGGGTCGGTCGGTGTCGGGATCGAGCGCGGCATCTGCCGTTATCTCTACGGTCGTCCCCTCGAGACGCTGCTTGCAACCTGGGGGGTCAGTCTGATCCTGCAGCAGGCCGTGCGCCGGATCTTCGGGCCAACCAACAAAGAGGTTGGCAATCCAGACTGGATGTCCGGCGCGTTCGAAGTCGGACAGTTGACGATCACGTACAATCGCCTCTGGATTCTGGTCTTTGCCCTGATCGTGTTCGCAATGCTGATGCTGATCCTGAAGCGCACGCCGATGGGGTTGCAGATGCGCGCGGTGACGCAGAACCGGCGGATGGCCGAAAGCATGGGAATCCGGTCCAGCTGGGTGGATTCGATGACGTTCGGTCTCGGTGCCGGGGTGGCCGGGCTGGCCGGCGTTGCGCTCAGCCAGATTGACAACGTCTCACCCAACCTGGGTCAGAACTACATCGTGGACAGCTTCATGGTGGTTGTCTTTGGCGGGGTCGGGAACCTCTGGGGGGCATTGGCGGGCGCATTCTCGTTGGGCATCGTCAACAAGTTTCTCGAACCCTATGCCGGTGCGGTCCTCGCCAAGGTGCTTGTTCTGGTCTTCATCATACTGTTCATCCAGCGGCGGCCACGCGGACTGTTTGCGCTGAAAGGCCGGGCAGTCGAGCAATGATCCGCGGCGCACTCGACCTGCGCACCAAGGGTGTGCTGCTGTTCCTGATTGCCCTGGCGGTTTTTGTCCCGGCAGGCAATCTGTACATGGAGCAGGGCTCTACCCTGCATCTGCCATCCTTTGCCGTCGCGCTCTTTGGGACATACCTTTGCTACGCGCTGCTTGCGCTCAGCGTTGATCTGATCTGGGGGTATTGCGGTATCCTGTCACTGGGCCACGGGGCATTCTTTGCCCTGGGCGGATATGCAATGGGTATGCACCTGATGCGGGAAATCGGTCCGCGCGGCGTATACGGCGACCCGGTGCTCCCGGACTTCATGGTGTTCCTGAACTGGCAGGAACTGCCTTGGTTCTGGTACGGATTCGACCAGTTTTGGTTCGCCTGCCTCATGGTCTTGCTTGTCCCGGGCGCGTTGGCTTTCGTTTTTGGCTGGTTCGCGTTTCGCTCGCGCGTCACCGGCGTCTATCTGTCGATCATCACCCAGGCCATGACCTATGCGCTGCTTCTCGCCTTCTTCCGCAATGACATGGGCTTTGGCGGCAATAACGGCCTCACCGATTTCAAGGACGTGCTCGGCTATGACCTTCGTTCGGACGAAACACGCGCAGGGCTCTTCGTCGCTTCTGCGATTGCGCTGGGCCTTGGATATCTGATCTGCCGGGTCGTTGTCACATCGCGCGCCGGCAAGGTCCTGGTTTCCGTCCGCGACGCGGAAAGCCGGGCGCGGTTCCTCGGGTACCGGGTCGAAGGCTATAAGCTGTTCGTCTTCGTCCTGTCGGCGATGTTGGCAGGTGTTGCGGGCGCACTCTATGTCCCGCAGGTCGGGATCATAAATCCGGGCGAATTCTCTCCGGCCAAGTCCATCGAGATTGTCATCTGGGTCGCCGTAGGAGGACGCGGTTTGCTGCTGGGAGCAGTGATCGGCGCCATTCTGGTCAACGTCGCCAAGACGCTGCTGACCGGTTTGATCGCAGAGGACTGGATCTTCGTGCTGGGCCTGATGTTCGTCTGCGTGACGCTGTTCCTTCCGCGCGGCGTACTCGGCGGCCTCGACCTGCTTGGCCGCCGGGTCACTCAGAGCTCCGCCACTGCAGGCAAGCCGGGCAAAGCCGCCCAGGCGGCGGAATAGGCCATGAGCGGCATCGCCAGAAATTCGATGCTCTACCTGAACGGCGTCTCCGTCACCTTTGACGGCTTCAAGGCGATCAATAACCTGTCGCTGACGCTGGAACCGGGTGAAATGCGCGCGATCATCGGACCGAACGGTGCGGGCAAGACAACGATGATGGACATCATCACCGGCAAGACACGGCCCAACGAAGGCGATGTGTTGTTCAACGAAACGGTGGACCTGACGCGTCACGACGAGGCTGGCATCGCGCGGATGGGCATAGGACGGAAGTTTCAGAAGCCCACGGTGTTCGAAACGCACACCGTCGCCGACAACCTGCTGCTGTCCCTGGCAGGAAAGCGCGGCGTGTTTGAAACCCTCTGGGCCCAGGTCACGGGTGCAGAGGCAGCGCGGGTCGACGAACTGCTGCAGATCATTCGCCTGTCCGAACGGCGCAGTGATCTGGCGGCGGATCTCAGCCACGGACAAAAACAGTGGTTGGAAATCGGCATGTTGCTCGCGCAGGATCCAAAGGTGCTGCTCGTCGATGAGCCCGCAGCGGGCATGACCGATGCCGAAACGATGCAAACCGCAGATCTGCTGCGCGAAATTGCCGGCGACCACACGGTGATGGTCGTCGAACACGACATGGACTTCGTCCGCGCCCTCGGCGTGAAAGTGACAGTGCTGCACGAGGGATCAGTGCTGTCTGAAGGCAGCATCGACCATGTCAGTTCAGACCCGCAGGTCATCGAAACCTATTTGGGACGCTGAAAATGCTGGATGTCACAGGGATCGATCTGCACTACGGCTCCGCCCAGGCACTGCGCACGGTATCGGCATCGGCGCAGCCCGGACGGGTGACCTGCGTGCTGGGCCGCAACGGTGTCGGAAAGACGTCTCTGATGCGCGCCATCGTCGGGCAACAAAGGATCAGCGCCGGTGCGATCCGTTGGGAAGACGAGGACATCTCGCGGTTACGGTCGTCGGACCGGGCACGCCGCGGCATCGCTATCGTGCCGCAGGGGCGTGAAATCTTCCCGCTTTTGACGGTCAGGGAAAACCTCGAGACCGGTTTTGCGGGGCTGCCGAAAGACCAGCGATATGTGCCGGACGGCATCTTCGAACTTTTCCCGGTCCTGCAGCAGATGCTGGGGCGTCGCGGCGGCGATCTTTCCGGTGGTCAGCAGCAGCAACTGGCGATCGGGCGCGCACTGGTGATGCGCCCCCGCCTGTTGATCCTGGATGAACCGACAGAGGGGATACAGCCCTCGATCGTCAAGGACATCGGATCGGCCATCCGGACGCTGCGCCAACGCGGCGATATGGCCATCGTCCTTGTGGAACAGTTCTTTGATTTCGCCTGGGATCTGGCCGACGACATCGTCGTGCTGGACCGCGGCGAAGTGGTGCTGAGCGGTGCGAAAGAAAGCGTCGACGAGGCGCAGGCGCAGGCTCTGGTATCGCTCTAGCCGCGCGCATTCCTCAAAAGATCGCGTGTGCCCCCAGATCGGTTTGCACCCGCCCGGCAATCAGATCTGCATAGTGATCCCACAATGTGTCTGATCCGAATTCCGGTGTGGCGTCTGCGTCGTAGCGTGCGCCCTCCTCGTCCCAAACCAGCATCGATTCCGTTGCATAGTAATGACCGGTCCGGGCGAACTCTGCTTTGTCGGCCAGTTTCGCATTGACCCGTCCCAGCAGCCCCAACGTCCTGGAGATCGCGGTCATCATGGCAACCGGAACACGGCGAATGCGCGGCTTTTGCCCCAGCAACTCAAACAGCCTTTCTGCCTGATCAAGCGGTGTGATCGCGGGGCCCGGGCCACCGATCGGCAGGACCTGATTTTGCTTCATCTCGTCCGTCAGGCAATCAACCAGAAACGCCGCGAGATCCCGGTCGCTGATCGGCTTGCAGGCCGTCAGGCGGCCATCACCAAAGACCAGAAACGGCTTTCCGCTCTGCACACGGGCGACCTGTCCGGACAGCGATTTAAAGAACGCGGTCGGCCGCACGATGGTCCAGTCCACGCCGCTCTTCTGCAAGTGCTGCTCGAACGCCAGCTTTGCATGCTGAAAGGCCAGCTTCGGCTTCTGCACGCAAATCGCAGAAAGAAGAATGAAATGCCGGGCACCGGCACTGCGCGCATCGTCAAGAAGAACGATTTGGGCATCGTGCTCCACCGCCCAGGAGTCAGACGGAGCACCGCTGCGGGACGCCATGCAGGATATGACCGCATCGATCCGCTGCCCGCCGAGCCCGCCCAAGAGATCGCCCCGCCGGTTCAGATCGCAACGGACCTTGGACACGCCCGTCACCGGCAACGCAGATGACGGGCGCAAAGCGCAGATGACGTTATGACCGGCAGCGACGAGGGTTGTCGCAACCGTCCGGCCAATCGTGCCAGTCGCGCCTGCAAGAAAAATGTTCACCACAGCGTCCCCGATCGCCCGGTCGCAAGCTTAAGCGGCAGATGTCTGGCTGGGTAGTCTGGATGTCACAGAACAATACCGACGACAGGGCAGAATGCCCGGCGGCGGCGCACCCTCAACAGGCCAACGCCGCCGCCGCGTCGAGACCGCAGTCCAGAACCCAGGACCGACCTTTGCGTCGGCCAGTTTCCCGGCACCGCGGAAAGGGATTGGTCATGAAAGGTCTTGGACCACGTAAAAGATTTTGGACCACGTAATCGGACAAAGCTATCACTGGAACGCAGTTGGATCTGTGACAGATGTTACAGCCGCGCATCCGCGCGCCCACCGCTGGAGGACGTGGCTCCAGACCAGCTTTTCTCATCTCAGGACTTTTCCTCCAGCCCGCACCAATCCGCGACAAACAAAGCGATGGTCTTTGTGACCTTGCGAATGCTCTCGATGCTGACTCTCTCGTCGAAGCCGTGGATTGCTTCGGAATGCGGTCCGAACACAAGGCAGGGAGTATCGCCGTAGAGGACGAACACCCGGCCATCCAGATACGCGGTCGACACTTCGGACTGCAGAGTCTGCCGGGTGGCGGAAGCATAGGCGCGCACAAGCGTCTCCTCCGCCGCAGTCCCCTCTTCAAGCACGTACCCGCGCGCAAAAAAACCGTTGAAGGTTATCCGTGGCGGCGAGTTCGACAGAAATGGGTCAGAAGCCGCAGCGGCGCGAACGGTGGCTTCAACCTCCGCCGCCGCATCTTTCGGGTCGGTGCCCGGAAAAATCCCGATCCGGCAGTCGAACCGGCACCACGCCGGCACCGAGGACGCCCAGTCTCCCCCTTCGATTTTCCCCACATTCATGTTCAGCGGATGGTGGACGCCCTCGAAAACCGATGGCCTCGTTTTTTCGGCGTTCCACTTTTCAGCGAGTGCATAGAGGTCCTGCATGACCGTGTAGGCCGAAAGGATTGCGTTGGACCCGGTGCCAGCTTCCCGCACGTGAACGGGCTTGCCCCGCACTTCGACCTGGAACCAGAGCACCCCGACATTGGCACGGGTCAGAACGCAATTCGAAGGTTCCGGAATAATCGCGGCATCCGCCCGATAGCCCCTGACCAGCGCGGCCAGCGCTCCATTTCCTGTACACTCTTCCTCTGTCACGGACTGCTGGTAAAGCGTTGCGGCCGGTTGAAGACCGATCCTTTTCAAGGCCTCGATCGCGAAGATGTTCGACGCTATTCCGGCCTTCATGTCACCAGCGCCGCGCCCGTACATCCAATCCCCTTCAATGGCTGGATCGAACGGTGGACGGGACCACATGTCCTTTGGACCTTCCGGAACCACATCGATGTGGCCATTCAGTATCAGGCTTTTGCCCGTCGCCCGCTTCGGCGTGTGAGTGCCAACAACGTTGATGGTGTTGTCGTAGGGCACGGCAACCGGTGAAAAGCCGGGATGATGCTTGATATCCTCCTCCGCGACCCTCCAGCGATCCACCGAATAACCACGCGACGCCAGTGCATCGTGAACAAAGTTCTGGGCCGTGTGTTCCTGCCCGCGAAGCGACGGATAGCGTACAAGCTCCTGCGTGAACGCAATCTGATCCTGAAAGCCTGCGTCGACCGCCCTGGTGATCCGTTCCTTCAGCTCTGGTGAGATTTCGACTGTCACGGAATGCTCCATTTCGAACCTGAGCATGGGTAGCATCCCTGTTGGCCCGGGCAACCGGGCGGACAGCTTAACGTTAAGCCATCATCAATCTGGCATCCTCTATCCATCCGGTATGTTCCGTAGCCTCGCACTGCTGTTGCCTGCGCTGGTCCCGTCCTGGCGGTTCTTTCAGACGATCGAAGCCTCGCCGAGGATCGAGTTTGCAATTCACCGACCGGGTGAATGCATGTCGTGGCAGGAATTTCAGCCGCCCCCAGACCGGTTATCGCCGCTGGCAGCGCTCTGGCGTCTCTTCTGGAGCCCGGGGCGAAACGAAGCACTTTATCTCGTCAGCTGCGCCGAGCGCATCGTGATTGATGACCGAGAGCATGCAAAACAGGAGATCCTGAACCGCATCCGTGCCAGCATTGTCCCGGAGAAACTGATCGATGTCGTGCAGTACAGAATTACCCTGGTGCAGCGCGTCGGGGACCGCTTGGAACGCGAAGTCGTCTACACGTCGCCGATCTACGCGGTCAGAGGGTCGTGAGCCTCGAAACTGCGCTCCGGTTGACGGAAATCGTGCTGGCATGCGTGTTGCTGCAGGCGGCGCTGGAGCACCTCGTCTCGCGCCAGAGATCCGAGGCGTTTCTGTTCCTGCCCAGGTTCCCGCTGTGCGCCTTTCTGATCCTCGGAGTGTTCCCAAACTGGATCTGTCTGGCGTTGCTTCTGCATTACCTTGCAGTCCTCCACCGGTTTGACGGACCATACAACGGTGGCAGCGACCGCATGGCTTTGCTGATCCTTGTCACACTGACCGCGGCGCATTTCGCGCCGGATTGGCGGGAACTGGCGTTCGCCTATCTGGCGCTGCAGCTGCTGCTCTCTTATTTCATGTCCGGCTGGGTGAAGCTGAAGAACCTGGAATGGCAGAGCGGGCGCGCGCTGCGCGACGTTTTCCAGTACTCGGCCTACCCGGTCAGTCTGTCACTTCGCGAATATGCGGATCAGCCTCGGTTGATGACGGCTGCATCTCGCTGGGTGATTGGGTTCGAGCTGATGTTCCCGCTGGTGTTGCTGCATCCGCTGCTGATGGCCGCGGGCCTGTCGATGGCCTTGGCCTTTCATCTGGCGAATGCCTGCCTGTTCGGACTGAACCGTTTTGTCTGGACGTGGCTTGCCGCGTACCCATCGATCATCTGGTTTCAGATGCGTCTGTCCGGGTAGGCGCGCAAACACGGCTTTGAATCGGGCGGTCTTCAGTTTAAAATCACGCCGCGAGGGAATGGAGGCGCATATGCGTGCAGCAATCCTTTTACTTTCGGCGGCGGTCACATTGACCGCATGCAACACTGTCCAGGGCGTCGGACGTGATATCCACGATGCAGGCGTCGCCGTGGAGAAAGGCGCCAAGAAGGTCGAGAGGGCGATAACCGAATAACGCCTATCCGTTCCGGTAGGTGTAGCTGTATCCGTTCAACGCAGGTGCACCGCCCAGATGCGCGTAAAGCAGCTTCGAGCCATCGGGGAAGAAACCCTTCTTCACCAGATCGATCATGCCCTGCATCGATTTGCCTTCGTAGACCGGGTCGGTGATCATCGCCTCGGTTTGCGCGGCGAACCTGATGGCATCGTTGGTTTCCACAGATGGCACGCCGTAGGCGGGATAGGCGTAGTCAGGGTTGATGTGGATCTCCTCGTCACTGATCTCGCGGCCAAGCTCGACCAGTTCCGCGGTGTTGTTGACGATCTGGCGGACCTGCGATCGTGTCTGCTCCGGCGTCCCTGAAGCGTCTATTCCAATCACGTTCCGGGCGCGCCCATCCCTGGCAAAGCCGACGATCATGCCGCCCTGGGTCGAACCGGTAACAACGCATACGATGATGTAATCGAATTTGACCCCCATCTGCGCTTCCTGTTCGCGCACCTCTTCGGCAAAGCCGACATAGCCAAGGCCGCCGAACTTGTGGACCGACGCACCGGCAGGAATGGGGTAGGGCTTGCCACCCGCATCCTTGACCGACTGGATTGCGTCTTCCCACGACTTTCGGATGCCGATGTCGAAACCGTCCTCGACGATGCGGCTGTCCGCCCCCATCAGCCGTGTCATCAGAATATTGCCGACCCGGTCATAAACGGCATCTTCGTGCGGAACCCAGGATTCCTGCACAACCACACATTTCATGCCGAGTTTCGCAGCGGTTGCCGCAACCATACGCGTGTGGTTCGACTGCACTCCGCCGATCGAAACCAGCGTGTCCGCGTTCGACGCAAGGGCATCCGGCACGATGTATTCCAGTTTGCGCAGCTTGTTGCCCCCCATCGCGAGGCCCGAATTGCAATCATCGCGCTTTGCCCAGATTTCGACCCTGTTTCCCAGCGCCTCGGTCATGCGCGGCAGAAACTCGATCGGCGTCGGCCCAAAGGTAAGCGGGTAGCGTTCGAACTTCTCCAGCATGGACAGCCTCCGTCTCTTGGATGCGGCGAATCTTAGGCGCCGGCGCATGGAAGGTGCTCTCGAAATTCGATTGCAGGGGCTACGTTCC
>JBCCMP010000113.1:0-12482 GCA_039026295.1 Pseudomonadota bacterium
GGCGGTCAGCCATGCCCCGCGGCCCGGAAGCCGGGCCGCGAGATCTGGGACCAGACCGCCCTCTGGCGCGAGGACAAACCGGATCAGCCGGTCGGTGGCGCCGGTCTCGCCCGTGGCGATGCACCGGCGCTCTGGCCCGTCCCGATCCTTGCGTCTGCCGCCGCGCGTCATGGGCGTGTCTGTCTCCCTTGTTGCAATCACGTCGTGGCCTGCGCCTCGACCGGTTGGCCGTCTTCGGCCACCTCTTCCGCCTCGGCCTCCGCAGCCTCAGCTTCTGCAGCCTCAGCTTCGGCCAGAATCGCTTCCGGATCGACCATGCCCAGTTCGATACGGGCCTTCATGATCAGGAACTGCGCTTCTTCCAGGCTGACATCGAAGGGTTCGAGGATGCCGTCATCCTTGACCTTCTTGCCGTCGATGATCTGCGTGCCGCCGGCAAGTTCCCAGTCGGCGCAGGTCGCGAAGGTCTCCAGATCCAGCACATCGTCCTTGGCCAGGGCCAGGATCATCTGCGGGGTCAACCCTTCGACGGTCATCAGGTCATCCTTGACGCCCATGCCGCGAGCCTCTTCCAGCGTGCGCTGGTTCAGCTCTTCCAGACTTTCCTGTGCGCGCGCCTGCAACTCTTCGGCGGTCGCTTCGTCGAAGCCGTCAATGACCATCAGCTCATCGAGTTCGACGAACGCGACTTCCTCCAGCGAGGTGAAGCCTTCCGACACCAGAAGCTGCGCGACCATCTCGTCGACATTCATGGTGTTCTGGAACATGTCGGTGCGTTCCTTGAACTCCGCCTGACGCCGCTCGGATTCCTCGGCCTCCGTCATGATGTCGATGTCCCAGCCGGTCAACTGAGAGGCCAGACGCACGTTCTGGCCGCGCCGGCCGATGGCCTGGCTGAGCTGCTCGTCCGGGACGACCACCTCGATGCGCTGGGCGTCTTCGTCCATGACCACCTTGGTCACTTCGGCGGGCTGCAGCGCATTGACGATGAAGGTTGCCGCATCGTCATTCCACGGGATGATGTCGATCTTTTCTCCCTGCAGCTCGTTCACAACGGCCTGCACGCGGCTGCCCCGCATCCCGACGCAGGCCCCGACAGGGTCGATCGAGTTGTCGTAGGAGATCACGCCGATCTTTGCGCGCGAGCCCGGATCACGGGCCACGGCCTTCACTTCGATCACGCCATCATAGATCTCCGGCACTTCCTGAGCGAACAGCTTGGCCATGAATTCCGGTGCGGTGCGGGACAGGAAGATCTGCGGGCCCCGCGTCTCGGAGCGTACATCGCGGATATAGGCGCGCACGCGGTCGCCGTTGCGATAGGCCTCGCGCGGGATCAGCTGGTCGCGGCGGATGATCGACTCGGCGCGGCCGAGATCGACCACGACGTTGCCGTATTCCGTGCGCTTGACGATGCCGTTGATGATCTCGCCCACGCGGTCCTTGAATTCCTCGTATTGACGCTCCCGCTCTGCGTCGCGGATCTGCTGCACGATGACCTGCTTGGCGGTCTGCGCGGCGATGCGGCCGAAATCCATCGGCGGCAGGGGGTCGGTCATGAAATCGCCGATATCGGCGTCGGGGTTCTTGATGCGCGCTTCCTCGACCGAGATCTCGGTGAAGTAATTCTCCACCTCCTCGACCACCTCCATTGCGCGGTGCATTGTTGTCTCGCCGGTCTTGCGGTCGATGAAGGCGCGGATGTCGTATTCTGCGCCATACTTCGAGCGTGCGGCTTTGCCCATGGAATCTTCCATGGCCTCGATCACCAGTTCTCGGTCGATCAGCTTTTCACGGGCTACCGCGTCTGCGATCTGCAGCAGCTCCAGCTTGTTGGCTGTGACCATCTCAGGCGTCCTCTTTCATATCGGGTCCATCCTCTGTTGGTGTATCGTCGTCTTCGACAACCTCGTCGAAGTCTTCCTCCCGGAACCGGGTTTTCGAGCGGCGGAGCGATTCCGCCACCAGATCGTCGGTCAGCACCAGCTTGGCATCGGCCAGCCAGTCGAATTCCAGACCGATTGTGCCTTCCTCGATCTCGATCAGCACTTCGTCGCCATCGGTTCCGGCCAGAATGCCCTTGAACCGCTTGCGGCCTTCGATCAGTTCGGTCGTCTCCAGCTTGGCCTCGTGACCTTCCCAGCGGTCAAAATCCACCAGCCGGGTCAGCGGACGGTCGATGCCCGGGCTTGAAATCTCCAGCGTGTATTCGCCGGAGATCGGATCCTCGACGTCCAGAATGGCGCTCAGCTGGCGGCTGAGATTCGCACAGTCCTCGACCTCCATCGTCCCGTCGGCACGCTCTGCCATGATCTGCAGCGTTGCCTTTTTGCCGGCCATCAGCCTGAGGCGCACCATCTCGAAGCCCATATCCTCGACGGTGGGCGTGACGATCCCGGCAAGGCGCTGATCCATCGGCGCTTTGGCGATCATGCTGGTCAATCTGATCCTCCGGCAGCCACCGCGGTGGCCTTAAGACGAAAAAAGCGAACCTCGCGGTTCGCCTCGCCTAACCCGGTGGGGGTCCCGCTGTGCCAGCGAGGCCGCCGCGATGTTGAGCGGTACATACGCCCCCGATGGCCGCAATACAACCCCAAAGCAGTCAGTTCGGAAGGCAGACCCCGTACGTTTCTGCCATCCGCTCGGCCAAGGCGCGCACCGCTTGAGAAGGATTCTCGCCCAGCCGCAACACGATCCGCGACAGCCCCAGCGGCGGCAGCCCGTCTTTTGCACCCAGCTCGACAAGGCCGTCTGTGACGTAACTGCGCGGCATCGGGGCAATGGCCAGATCGGCCCGCGCCGCGGCCAACTGCCCTTCGTCAAAGTCAGAGACATAGGCGATTCGCGCCTCGATCCGATTGTCGCGTATGGCGTCGGCAGCCAGCTGACGCCACGCACAGCCGTCGTTCGCCACGGCCAGCGGAAGCGGGGTTTCCCTGGCAGCCCGGCTCCGCTCTGCCGCGATCCAGACCAGTTGCTCCTCGCGCAGGATAACATCCGTCTCCCGCAGCGCTTCGGTGCAGCCGGGTGTGATCAGCGCCAGATCCAGGTCGCCTGAATCCAGCAGCGGACCCAAATGAACGGTCGTGTTCATCGATACATCTACCCGGACCTTCGGATGGGATCGGGCAAACCCCGCGAGAACGTCCATCAGCCGCAGTCCGCCGAAACTGTCGATCACCCCGATGGAGATTGTCCCCGACAGCTCGGGCATCGAGAATTCCTGCAATGCCGCGCGGTTCAGTTCGATCATCCGCCGGGCATGCTCAAGCAGGCGCTCCCCGTCCGGGGTCGGGGTCATGCCCTGACGCGTCCGGTCAAAAAAGGTGCGGCCCATTGTTTCTTCCAGCTTCTTGATCTGCATGGATACGGCGGCAGGCGTGCGGCCCACACGCCCGGCGGCGGCGGCAATGGATCCGCCTTCTGCAATTGCAACGAACGAGCGCATGACATCGACATCAAGGGTCGTGGACGGGGTCGGGGGACGGAGCATCTGGTTCATTGGGTATATTAAGCATCGCTGATGTCAGGCGTCAATAGATTTAGTTTTTCTGAATCAACTCGCATCCCTACCTTGGTCTCAGAAGGGCGGCACCGGGCCGTCCGCGATGGAGGAACGGATATGCTGAGACCCCTGATCGGTATCCTGAAAGACCTGCGCAGAGAGTTCCGCAACAGGCTGGAGCTGAACCGGCTTTTGGAAAAGGACGACCGCCTGCTGCGCGACGCCGGGCTGACCCGAACGGACATCGAGGCAGCCCTTGGCCGCCCCTGGCGCTTTTATGCGCGGGACGAGGCCATTCGCATGTCGCACATGACGCTGAAGATGGACCGGGCGCGCTGACAAGTCAGGACCCGCTTGCCATTTCTCCGGTCCCGTGGTGCTTTGGCGCGATACCGGGACCGGAGGACATAATGCCTGAAGTCGAATGGCAGCGCCTGAAGGCGCACGAGTTGCGTCTGTTGGCGACCGAGGACGCGGTGGTGATCCTGCCGATTGCGTCGATCGAGCAGCATGGGCCGCATCTGCCAACAATGACCGATACCCGGCTGGGCCATGCGGTGGCTGTCGGCGCGGCGCAGAAGGCTTTTGCCGACCAGCCGACGGTTGTGACCCCCGTGGTCTGGTCCGGGCTGTCGGAACATCACATGCCTTTCGGCGGCACCCTGACGCTGTCCCACGATACATTCCGCCGTGTGATCCGTGACTTGGTGGCGGCCGTCATGCGGCACGGGTTTCGGAAAATCCTGCTCTCCAACTCTCACGGCGGCAACATCATTGCCCTGAACCAGATTTGCGACGAACTGGCCCCGACCCTGGACGCAACACTGGTCGCCACCACCTATCCCACAGAGATGGGCGCTGCGCTTGGCGACATTCTGGAGGATCAGAAGGGCATGCAGCACGCCTGCGAGGCGGAGACCTCGATGATGATGGCGGTGGAACCGGATCTGGTGGACGATTCCGATCTTGGCGCGATCGGCACACAGGGCGAGGCGCATTTCCTGGGCGCGGGTCAGAACTCCTATCGCTGGCGACCCTTCGCCGCGAAAACCGCGGACGGTGTCGCCGGGCGGCCGGAAAAGGCCACGGCGTCCAAGGGACAGGCAATCATCGACAAGGCAACGGATGCGATCGCAGCCCTGATCACCGACCCGGAGACCTGGAAACCGGCCGGAGACCTGCGCGGGCAGGGCACCGCCGGGATCCCGTTCCGCGACCGCTAAGGAACATCGATGTCAAATTCAGCTTACGACCAGCTTCTGGATCACCAGAAGCAGACCGAAGCGCTGAGCCAGATCAACCGGCTTTTGCATTGGGACAAGGATGTCATGATGCCTGCCGCCGGGACCGATCAGCGCGGGGAGCAGTCCGGCGCGCTGCAGGCCGTGCTGCATGCCCGCGCGACCGATCCCAGGGTCGGTGACTGGCTTGCCGCCATCGATGCCGATGCGCTGGACCCGGTTGGCCGGGCAAATGTCCGCCTTGCCGCGCAGTCCCGCGACCGCGCCATGAAGGTGCCGGCCGATCTGGCGGTGGCGCAATCGCGGTTGACCGCCCGTGCCACCACGGTCTGGGCAGAAGCCCGGTCCAACAGCGACTTCAAATCCTTCGCGCCGATCCTGGAAGAGGTCATCAACCTGACCCGGCAGGAAGCAGAGTGTCTGGCCACCGATGACCGGTCCACCTACGACGCGCTGCTGAACGATTTCGAGCTGGGCGCGACCGAAGCGGGGATCGCCGAGACCTTTGACCGTCTGCGTGTCGGTCTGGTGGACCTGCGCGCCTGGATCATGGAAAGCGGCGTGGCGGTAACAGACCCCTCCGGCACGTTTCCCGCCGATGCCCAGATGGACATCGCGCGCCAGATGGCAACCGGTCTGCGCTATGATTGGGCCGCGGGACGTCTGGATCTTACGGTTCACCCGTTCTGTTCAGGAACGCGCGGCGATGCGCGGATCACGACGCGTGTGGACGAAGCGGATCCGTTCAACTGCCTTTACTCGACGATCCACGAGACCGGCCACGGCCTTTATGAACAGGGGCTGGATCCAGATCTTGAATGGCAACCCGCCGGGAGCTCTGTTTCGATGGGGGTTCACGAGTCCCAGTCGCGGCTTTGCGAGAACCAGATCGGCCGTTCGGCGGCCTATGCGGAATGGCTTTTCCCGAAGATGCTGGAAAAGTTCGGCGACTTCGGGTTGCCGGACCCGGACGCCCTTTACCGAGCGGTCAACAGGGTGCGGCCCGGGTTCATCCGGACCGAGGCGGACGAGGTTCACTACAACCTCCACATCATGATGCGCTTCGATCTGGAGCGCGCCCTGATCCGCGGAGATCTGACGGTGAGTGATCTGGAGGCTGCCTGGAACGACCGCTTCCTGACGGATTTCGGGCAGCCCGTGACGGATGCCGCGGATGGTGTCCTGCAGGACGTACACTGGTCGGCGGGTCTTTTTGGCTATTTCCCGACCTACACGCTGGGCAATCTCTATGCCGCCGAGCTTTGGTCGAAGATTCGCGAAGAACTGGGCGATGTCGACGCAATGATCCGAGATGGAGACGTCGGTCCCATCATCGACTGGCTGCGTCGCACGATCCATCGGCGCGGGTCGATCCTGACGCCGTTGGAACTGATCACCGAAGCGATTGGCCATGCGCCAACCGAGCAGGCGCTGCTGGACTATCTGAACGGCAAATTCGGCGCTTTGTACGGCGTCTAAGATTCCGGGCGCCGGTCCCTTTCCCTCCCCACGATGGGGGAGGGAAAGACTGCGAGAACCGTTCGGGTCAGTTCACCGATAACGGCATCTCGAACAACACTGTGCGATTGTCGGTGTTGAAGTACTGCAGCATGTAGTCGCCGGGATCGTTCGGTGCGCGGATCTCGACACTGCGCCCGGCATAATCGCCGTTTACCAGCCGCGTCGCCAGCAGGACCCTGGTCTCACCGGCTTTGACGATCTGCACCTGGTCGCGCCGTGCGCCGGGGCCCTCCCAGGTCACCGCAAATCGGGTCTTGGGCTCGACTGCGCCCGGTCCTGAAAGCGAGGTCGGAACCGGCGTCACCTCGACCGTGATTTCCGTCATCGCCGTCCGATTGTCGGTGTTCCAATAGCGCACGGTGTACGGCCCGATGGCTGCCGGGGCGGGAAGGGTAATGCGATTGTTGTCATAGTCGTCACTGATCAGCCGCTTACTCTGCACCGGCCGATCAGATCCGGGCGCGAGGATCTGAACCTCGTCCCGTCTGTCTCCCGGGCCCTGCCAGACAATCGTCAGCGACTTCGCCTGCCCGATGGTGGAGGGCGCAGTCAGCGAAACAATCGTCGGGACGACCGTCAGCGGACGTGACGCCAGAACCGACCGGTTGTCGACATTGAAGTACCGCAACTCGTAGTCGCCGGTTTTGGCCGGTGCGCTCAGCGTCAGACTACGATTGTCATAATCGTCGCTTGTCAGCCGCTTGCTGGTGACCTTTTTATCCGTCGTGACATCCCAAAGCACGATCTCGTCGCGTCGGGCACCCGGGCCTTCCCAGGCGATCTTGATCTTCGAGGCCGCCTGAACGGTTTCGGGCGCATCCAGACCCACCGGTGTCTCGGTGAATTCCACCGGCACCGACACCAGAATGACCCTGTTGTCGCCGTTGTAGTAGCGCAGCTCGTAGGTGCCGGGTTTCGGCGGTCCGGGCAGTGTCACCGTCTGGTTGTCGTAGTCGCCGGCATTCAGGCGTTTGCTCTGGATTCTCTTGCCGTCAGGGCCCGAGTTCGGATCGAAAAGGCGGACCTCGTCATAGCGTGCACCCGGTCCTTCCCACGCAACCTTGAAGTTCTTTCCGGTCTCCAGCGCGCCCTCAGGTGTCAGGCTGACAACCGTTTCTGCGACCTCAATGATCTCGGTTGCCAGAACGGCCCGGTTGTCGCCGTTGTAATACCGAAGTTCATAGCTTCCGGCCTTTGCAGGTCCTGAAATCGTGACCCGCTGGTTGGCGTAATCGCCGGACGAGAGCCGCACATCCTTCAGTTTCTTGCCATCCGGTCCGGCGTTCGGGTCCCAGAGGAGAATGGAATCATACTTTGCCCCCGGGCCGATCCAGTCGACAATGATCGGCTTGCCCGCCGACATCGGTTCTTCAGCGGTCATCTGAACGACGGCTTCCGTCACTTCGATCATACGGGTGGCGAGAACCTTGCGGTCCTGACCGCTAAAATATTGCAGCTCGTACATGCCGGGCTTGGCCGGTGCCGGCATCGATACCAGCTTGTCGTCAAAGGTGCTGTTCTGCAGTCGCCCGTCCCGCACCTTCTTGCCATTCGGGCCTGCATTCGGGTCGAAGATCACCACGGCATCATATTTCGCGCCCGGCCCGATCCACTCGATGTTCAGCGTTTTGCCCATGGAAATCGTCTCTGGCGCAAAAAGCGCGACATCGACGGGCACAACCGAGATTGGCCGCGTGCCGATCACCTGACGGTGCGTGCCGCTGAAGTAACGGAGGACGTACTCGCCTTCGGTCGCGGGCAGGGTCATCGCGACCGTGTTCTGGTCGTAGCCGGGGCCATTCAGAGAAATGCGGCGCACCGTCTTGCCGTCCGGACCGGAATTGGGGTCGAAGATCTCGATCCGATCATACTTCTCGCCCGGACCTTCCCAGACCACATCGACAACGGCCGCGATCTCGGCCTCGTCCGGCGCGGTCAGCGTCGCCTCCGGAACCGGCTCGGGCTCTTCTTCCTGCTGGGCCGGGGCAGGCTGTGTTTCCGCGACCACGGTCTGGTCCAGTGCCTCGACCAGTTCGGTGCCGTCCGCTGCCGAGAGGTAAAGACCCCCGGTTTCTTCTGCCAGGCAGGCGACCTCGCGGCTTTCCGCATCGGTCAACCCGAAGCCAACGACGTGTGCGGTGAAATCGACGCCGGATTCCTCCAGCGCTTTGCCCAGTGCGCACGGATCGGCGTTACAGGTTTCCAGCCCGTCGGTGATCAGGATCACGGTTGCCTTGTCTTCGGTGTATTTCAGCGCCTCGGCCGCCTGTCGAACCGCATCGGACAGCGGCGTCTTGCCCTTGGGTTTGACCCCGGCGACGGTGTCCAGGATGCGGTCGGCAAAGTTTGCCTGCGGCTCGACGATCAGTTCGATGTCCGAGCATTGGCCCTTTTGGCGATGACCATAGGCCATCAGCCCGACCTCCCGTGCCGGATCCAGATCGGCGACGACGCCGCCAAGGGCTTCACGCGCGATTGAGATCTTGGCCGTGCCGTCAATCTGGCCCCACATCGATCCCGATGCGTCAAGGACAATGATCGTCCGTTCTGCTGCCAGCGCTGCCGTGGATGCCATCAGCCCGAAGGCCAGCGAAATGGATGCGAAAACCCGCATGAAATGCCCCTGTGTTGAAACGATCGTTCAGAAAACTCGCGCGATTCTTATCGGAACGAAACCGACCCGATGTAAGATTTCCTACACCGGCATCTCTGGATCAATCACCGATTTGGGGGATTGTGCAACCATTGCGACAATCCATGTCGCAAACAGACATTCAACTGCCGGTAGCGAGCCGCGTCCAGAAAACTGTTAAAACGCCAAAAGACGTGCCGATTTACTGTTGAAACCGGCGCGATGCTCTGCTCATCATCACATATGAGAAGGGAGGGCATGGATGCACAAACCGGCGCAAGTCCGGGTGCAATGCCAAATGCGGTCGAACAACTGACCGACCAGAGGCGCCGCCAAGACGCCCAAATACACTCATCAGAGAGGAGCAACCTGAATGAAAATCAAAAGTCCTGACGGACCTGAGTTTCGCGATCTTGGTCAGCATGACCAGGACGTGATCACGGCAGCCCTGCGCTCTGGCGCAACCAGACGCGAAGTGATGGGATGGCTGATGGCATCCGGTGCAACGATCGGCATGGCCGGCGCGTTTGTCACCACGGCATCGGACGCACTGGCGGCGACGCCGAAGAAAGGCGGCAGCCTGCGGTTCGCATGGGACCTTCACGGCCCGTCGGATACGCTTGATCCGATCCTGTTCACCTCGTCTCTGGACTATGGCCGCGGCCGGATCCACTACAACAACCTCTGCCGTTTCAACGAAGACCTGACGGTCGGGCCAGAGCTGGCGACCGAATGGGAAGCCAACTCGACGGCAACCGAATGGACGTTCAAGCTGCGTTCGGGCGTTGAATTCCACGATGGATCGAAATTCTCGGCTGACGACGTCGTCTACTCGATGATGCGTCACATCGGCGAGGACAGCCCGTCCAAGGCGAAAGTGCTGGTCGGTTCCGTTAAGGAGTGGGTCAAGCTGGACGACCTTACGGTCAAGGCCGTGCTGGATGCGCCGAACGCCGAGCTTCCGATCATTCTGGGCACGTTCCACTTCAAGATCGTCAAGAACGGCACCACCGACTTCCAGAACCCGACAGGAACCGGCCCGTTCACGCTGAAGGAATTCAAGCCGGGCGTGCGTTCCGTGCACGAGAAGAACGACAACTACTGGAACGACGCGCACGAAGGGCCGTATCTGGACCAGATCGAAGCATTCGGCATCACTGACTCGGTAGCCCGCGTGAACGCTCTCATCGCCGGTGACATACAGATGTGCGCCAACCTCGACCCCAAGGCCATCGGTCAGATCGAGGATGCCGAGAACGCCGAAGTCTTCGCCGTGCCGTCGGGTCGCTATCCGACGATCACTGCGATGATGGACAAGGAACCGGGCAACAATCCCGACTTCCGCATGGCGATGAAGCACCTGCAGCGTCGTGACCGGATCCTGAAGGTCGTCCAGAAAGGTGTCGGCACCCTGGGCAACGACCAGCCGGTCGGGCCTGCGTACGGCGCAGGCTGGTGCGAGGCTGCGAACGATCCGAACACATATCAGTACGATCTGGACAAAGCGAAGTTCCACTTCCAGAAGTCGGGCATCACGGGCGCAGAGATCCACGTGGCCGAGGTGTTCCCGGGCATGACCGACATCTGCCTGATGCTGCAGCGCGAGGCGTCCAAGGTCGACTTCGATCTGCAGATCAAGAAGGTGCCGAACGATGGCTACTGGGGTGCGGTCTGGATGAAGAAGCCGATGAACGTTTCCGCATGGAACATGCGTCCGTCGGCGCAGATCATGCTGACGCTGACGAACAAGTCGGACGCACCATGGAATGAAGCCATGTGGAAGAACGAGCGGTTCGACCAGCTTCTGGCCATGTCGGCAGGGGAACTGGATGCAGCCAAGCGGGCCGAGATGATGTGCGAGGCACAGAAGCTTTGCGCGACCGAGTCCGGCTCGCTTATCCCGACGCACGCGGCCTACATGGACGCCAAGGCGACGAATGTCGTCGGCTTCCCGCGTGTGCCGATTGCCGCCTTTGGCGGCATGGAGTGGCCCGAGTATATCGGCTACTCCAGCTAGGCGACCCCATCTGCCGCCGGCCCCCAACGGGCCGGCGGTTCTCGTTCAGAGCGAATTTTCCTAGGTGATCCGAGGGGGGCGCATCTCCATGATGTGGAACATGATTCTCAAACGCATCGGCGTTGGGATAATTCTGCTTTGGGTCGTTTCGGTCCTGATCTTCGTGTTGACCCAGGTCCTGCCGGGCGATGCTGCACAGATCCGGCTGGGACAGAGCGCAACGCCTGAAACACTGGCCGCCCTGCGCAAGCAGCTTGGCTTGGACCGCCCGCTCTACGTTCAATACTTCAGCTGGATCGGCAACATGCTGCGCGGAGAGATGGGGATCTCCACCGCCGGGGGCGCAACGATTGCCAGCCTGATTGGCAACGTGATCGGCAATACAGCGTTCATGGCAGCTATCGTGACGGCCATATCGGTGCCGCTTTCGGTCGTGCTGGGCCTTCTTGCCGCGATGTATCCCGGACAGCTTCTGGACCGGATCATTACGTCCGGCACGCTTGGCCTGATTGCCGTGCCTGACTTCTTCGTGGCAATTTTCATGATCCTGTTCCTGGCGGTGCAGCTCGGGCTCGTCCCTGCTGTCTCTTACCTGCCGGGAGATGTCGGCTTCTTCGAGTCGATTTACATCCTGACGCTGCCGATCCTGACGCTGGTCATTGTCGTATCTGCCCAGATGATCAGGATGACGCGGGCCGGAATCCTGAACGTCATGTCGTCGCCTTACATCGAGATGGCGATCCTGAAAGGCGTCCCGCGCCGCCGGATCATTCTGCGCCATGCGCTGTTGAATGCCATCGGGCCGATTGTGAACGTCATCGCCCTGAACCTGGCCTACCTGGTTTCGGGCGTTGTTATCATCGAGACGGTGTTCGCCTATCCGGGCCTTGCCAAGCTGATGGTTGACGGGGTGCAGACCCGTGACATTCCGCTGGTTCAGGCTTGCGGGATGATCTTCTGTTGCACCTACGTCGTTCTGATCCTGATCGCCGACATCGCGTCGATTGCATCCAACCCGCGCCTGAGGCACCCGAAATGACCGATTCAACCGCACCGGGCCTGGTCGAAAGCCAAGAGCCGGAAAAGACGATCTATGACGAGCTACCCGACGCGCCGCCGAAAAAGCGGATACGCCTGTCGATTGTCGGGAAGGTTTCTGTCTGTGTCGTGGCCTTCTGGGTCTTTCTGGCCATCTTCGGGACTTGGCTGACGCCCTACACCGAGCGGGACTACATCGAAGAGGACCGCTCCGGTGAGTTTTTCGACGATCCGACCTTCATGGTGCCCAGCCTGGAGGTGTCGACCTATCTTGGCACCGACTACACGGGCCGGGATGTCTTCAGCCGTATCGTCTGGGGCGCGCGCACGACCATCGGGATCTCGTTTGCCGCAACGCTGCTCGCCTATTTCATCGGGATCACTTTGGGTATTGCGGCCGCTGTGGCTGGTCGATGGACAGACGCCATCATGTCCCGAATTGTCGATGCAATCCTGACATTCCCGAACATCATGTTGGGGCTGATCGTCATTGCTGCCTTCTCCGGGCAGGTCTTCATCAATCCGATA
>JBCCMP010000114.1:0-12466 GCA_039026295.1 Pseudomonadota bacterium
ATCCGGCCCCAGACCGAATCTCTCCATCAGGCCGGGCCGGAAATTCTCGACGACCCCGTCCGAGGCAGCGACCAGATCCAGCGCGATCTGCCGTGCTTCCGGCGCTTTCAGGTTCAGCGTCACGCATTTCTTGTTCCGGGCGTGGGTCGACCACCACAGGGATTGACCGTCAAGCTGCGATCCCCAGCCGCGCACCGGATCGCCGCCCGGTGGTTCGACCTTGATGACCTCGGCCCCCATATCTGCCAGCACCCGCGTTGCGAAAGGGGCGGCGATAAAATGGCCGAACTCAACGATACGGGTTCCGGTCAGCGGGCCGGATTGCCGGGGAAGAGGGGGAGTTGCCATACCGCTTTCAACCCTGTTGACCCCCGATCGGTCAAGGCAGCGTTTGCGCCATCATGCCGGTGATTTCCGTGGCCGACCGTAGATGGGTGCACGCATTCCGCCATGCACCGGCTAGGGTGCGCGGGTCATGCCAGCCCCGTCCCGCGCTCTTCCGGTCCTTATCGCAGCCTCGACGACGCAATTCGCGGCGGCCGTCGGGTTCTGGGGCTTCGGCCTTTTGGCCCCGGAACTCGCCGCTGAAACGGGGTTGAACGAGCGGGATTTCGGCCTCTCCGTCACCTTCATTTTCATGGGTACCCTGCTATCCAGTTCGCTGACCGGGGTCTTCGTGCGGCGCTATGGCGGGCCGGGTGCCATGGTCAGGTTTCTGGCGGCAATGATCGGTGCGGTCCTGCTGACCCTGAGCGGGACCTGGACCGGTACCATGATCGCGGCCTTTCTGTTCGGCCTTGGCTATGGGCCGCAGGGGCCTGTCGGCATGACACTGGTGACCCAGGCCACGCCGCCCGAACGTCGCGGGCTTTATCTCGCGCTCCGCCATTCCTCAGTGCCACTGGCCGCGAGTTCAATAGGACGGCTTCTGCCGCCCCTGATGGTCATGGCAGGGTGGCAGTCGGGCGTTCTCTCAATCGCAGGGGTGCTTGCCCTGGTGCTGATGTTCAGCCTACTCGCGCAATCGCTCTTTCACGTGGAGGCCGCCCCTGCGCGCCATAAATCGACGCGCGAACGGTTTCGCGCCCTGTTCGTCATTCCCGGCAATCTGCGCTTTCTCTGGGGCACCGGACTGGTCTTTGCACTGACCCAGACCGGCGTGACGACCTTCAGCTACATCTACCTGCTGGAGGTGGCAGAGCTATCCGCCGTCGAAGCCGGAATTTTCGCGTCCAACCTCCACCTGACGGCGCTTTTCGGACGTCCGGCTTTGGGTTGGCTTACAGATCGGGTCGGTAATCCGCAGAAGGTGCTAGCCGGGATCGCCGTGGTAACGGTTACAACACTTGCCGGGCTGCTGCAGGTCGGGCCGGAAACGCCGCCCTGGGTGCTGATCCCGCTGGCCGCAGGGTGCGGCATCGCGGGCCAGTGCTGGAACTCGGTCTTCGTGACCGCCATGAGCTTCAAGGTTGCGAGTGATGATCTTGCAGAATTGAACGGGCGCGCCTTCGCCTTTCTGTCCATTGGCTGGATGATCTCCCCGCCGCTGATCTGGGCTCTCGTGGAGCTGTCCGGTGGCTACGCGGTGCCGCTGGTCGGTCTCGCTTCGATCAATGTTGCCGTTTTCTTCGCCCTGCTGGCCATCCGCGATCGTGCGCAAGATTGACAATCTCGGCACCTCCGGCGCATCGTCTTCGCAGTTGCACAAGAAACCGACAGGGACCGGACATGATCAGAACGCTCTCCGCCGCCGTCGCCGCATTGGCACTGATGGCAAGCCAGGCCACTGCGGACACCAAGGTCGCCTTTGCACTGGACTGGAAATTCGAAGGCCCCTCGGCCGCCTATTTCGCGGCAATCGACAACGGACACTTCGCGGACGAGGGGCTGGAGGTCGAGATTTCCGCCGGAAAGGGCTCACTGGACGCGATCCCGAAAGTGGCGACAGGCGCGTTTCCGGTCGGCTTCGCCGACATCAACAGCCTGGTGAAGTTCCTCGATCAAAACCCCGGCGCGCCGGTCACCGCCGTGATGATGATCTATGACAAACCGCCTTTTGCCGTCGTCGGCCGGGTCAGCCAGGGCGTCAGCGGGCCAAAGGATCTGGAAGGCCGCATCCTTGGCGCACCACCTCCCGATGGCGCATGGGCGCAATTCCCGGCCTTTGCTGCGGCAAACGGCCTTGATGTCAGCAAGATCACCGTCGAACCGGTCGGTTTTCCGACCCGCGAGCCGATGCTTGCCGAAGGCAAGGTCGACGCGATCACCGGCTTCTCGTTCTCATCCTACCTGAATCTTGTCCGCCTTGGCATTGAAGAGTCTGACATTTCCACGATCCTGATGGCCGACCACGGGCTCAAGCTCTATGGCAACGCGATCATCGTGAACACTGATTGGGCGGCGGCAAACAAAGAGGCCATGACCGGTTTCCTGCGCGCGGTCGCCAAGGGCTGGAAGGACGTCATTGCGGACCCGGCCGCCGGTGCTGCAATGGTCGGAAAGCGCAACCCGGCGGCTGATGTCGCGCTGGAACAGCGACGGTTGCAGCTTGCCATCGATGCCAATGTGGTCACCGACTATACCACCGCGAATGGCATGGGCGGTATCGATCAAGACCGCTTCGCCGCAGCGCTGCAGCAGCTGGCGGAAAATTATGAATTTCAAAACGGGGTCTTCCCCGCCGCCTATTTCACCGACGCGTACCTGCCCAAGGATGGCAGCCTGTCGCTCAACTGACGCACGAACCGGGGCGGAGACGACCCCGCCCCGGTCCGCCGCATGATTCCGCAAATTTCAATCCACGGTATTACGCATGCCTACCGGACGCAGGATGGACCGCTGCCGGTGCTTGACCGGCTGACGTTCACCTGCACCAAGGACAGCTTCACTGCAGTGGTCGGACCGTCGGGCTGCGGAAAGTCCACGCTGACCAAGCTGGTCGCGGGCCTTCTGATCCCCGATCAGGGCGGCGTCGAGCTGGAAGGTCAGGCCGTGCGCTCGCCCCGGCCAACGGTCGGGATGGCCTTCCAGAACCCCGTGCTGCTGGAATGGCGCACCATCCTGGACAATGTGCTGTTGCCGCTGGAAATCGTGGCGAACGGCCTCAGCGTACCGCAACGCCGCGACCGGGCGCGCAGCCTGCTTGCCCTGGTCGGGCTGGAGGGGTTCGAGGACAAACGCCCGTCCGAGCTTTCCGGCGGGATGCGCCAGCGCGCTTCGCTTTGCCGGGCGCTGGTCCATCGCCCCACCGTTCTGATCCTGGACGAACCTTTCGGCGCGCTGGATGCCTTTACCCGAGAAGACCTCTGGCAGACCATGCACGCCCTGCGCAAAGAGGAAGCTTTCACCTGCATGCTGATCACCCATGATCTTCGTGAAAGTGTCTTTCTGGCGGACCAGGTCGTGGTTCTCTCGCAGCGCCCGGCGACCGTGCAGAAGATCGTTCCGGTCGATCTGGGGCCGGACCGCGACATCGGTGTGCTCTACGAGCCGCCCGCTGTTGCGCTGCTCGCCGATCTTCGCCGCCAGATCGAGATCGCACAGGGGCGCGCCTGAGCATGCTGCGCAAGATCGGCATTCCAATCGTTGCCATCGTTCTGTTCGTGGCGTTCTGGGAATGGCTTGTCTGGGTAAACGACTGGCCAAACTACAAGATGGCGTCGCCATCCGATCTTGGACCGGCATTCTGGAAGTTCCGCTGGTTGTTCGTGCAGTACGGGTGGGAGACCCTCTGGCGCACCGTCGCCGGGCTCCTGCTGTCCGTCGCCTTCGGGACAGCGCTCGGTATGATCATGGGGTTTTCCAAGACCATCCGCGATGGCCTCTATCCGCTGTTGGTGGGCTTCAACGCCATCCCCAAGGCCACGGTCGTACCCGTCATCGCGCTGATGTTCGTGGGCCAGCACGACATGAACACGATCCTGATCGCTTTTCTGATCAGCTTTTTCCCTATCGCCGTCTCGGTCTCGATCGGGCTCTCGACGCTCGAACCCGAATACCGCGATATCCTGCGTGCCCTTGGTGCCTCGCGCATGACCATCTTCTGGAAAATCGCTCTGCCGAAGACCTTGCCCGAATTCTTCGGTGCCCTGAAGGTCGCGGTAACGCTCGCCTTCATCGGCACCAACCTGATGGAGATCGTCGAACCCCATGGCCGCGGCCTCGGGCATCTCTTTGACAGCGGTAAGATCAGCGCAGACTACCCTTTGATGTTTGCGGTTCTGATCGCCCTCGCCGTGCTTGGGATCTTTCTTTTCTACATCGTCGTCTGGCTGGAACGCATCTTTGCCGGGTGGGCTGAGCGGCCGGACTAAGCGGTCAGCCCTCCGGGTCGAACTCCAAGTGCTTTACAGAAAAAGCCTCTGAGCCAGATTTGTCCTGAGGAGCACGGAGAGTTATCGGCTCCGGTGATCGGGGTTCCCCCTCGGTCAGCACCGGAGTGGCGGAAACGGGTACACGAAGCTTCAAGTTATCTTCTTTCAATGCACCCGTTACGCCCGTGGCAGCTTTCGGAACCTCGATCCTCACCATATCAAGCTCTTCCTTTCGGCCTGACGCCTCCGCAAAGCCGTTCCGGGTGGCGATCTCCAGCGCCAATCGCAGGGCTTCTTCCTCCTCCATGCCTGGCCGGATCATGGGGTCGTAAAGGATCTTCAGGATCTGCTCGTCATGCTCTGTCAGACGGGCAAACTCCTGATCATCGTTGAACAGCGATGGCCGGATCCGATCGTCATCACCGATCGGGCCAAGGGTTTGCGACAGCTCTTCCTCGATACAGGTTTGCAGAAGATCGTCAGGGATCTCGCTCCGGATGTAGACGAAAGCGCTCAGGATGGTCCCTTTTGGGCCGGTTTCGTCGTCCCCGTATGACGAATAGATCGTCCCGGCACAGGGCGACGGAGCAAGCCGCCATGCCTGAAAGTCACGGGAGAACCCGTCCATGAATTTCTGCAGATCCGGGTCTTCATCCGCCTTTAATGCGCGGCGCAGGCCGCCAGGCACGCCCAGCATGAACCATTGCGATCCATAGAATATGATCAGGTTCGCTTGCCGCGACTGCGGGGTCTTGCCCCGCGTGATCTTGTAACTTGGATGCCCTGTTATCGCGGACAATCGGCCCATGAATGCATCGACACGCGCGTCCATCTTCTCTTGCCGCGCGTCAACATCTGCGACGACCAGGAAATTGATCGGTTCGCTCCACCGCCGGACATGGCGATCCGCATCGCCGATCGCGGGCAGTGGCCGGCCAAGAGGCGAGTTCTCGGGGTTCAGGACAGCCAGCGCGAAGTTTCGGGCCAGCGTTTCCGCCGAGTAGCCGGCATCCGCAGGACGCGTTTCGGTGCGCAGATATCCGGCGGCCTTGCGGTCAGCGACATACTCGAACCAGTCCACGCCGCCCGGGCGCGGCGCGGCACAGGCCGCCAGAGCAGACAAAGACAGAAGAAGTACCCAACGCATTTGATCCACCAGCTTGCGCGCGCACAACCTTAACGGTCTCTCGCGCGATGGATCAAGGGCGATACCGAGAAGGGTGTTTCATTACCGTGCGGCCAAGAACACTGGGAGTTTTTGGAGCGGGCGATGAGATTCGAACTCACGACTTCAACCTTGGCAAGGTTGCGCTCTACCCCTGAGCTACGCCCGCGTCCGTGGGTCGGGCGGATATGGCAGATAATCTTCGGGCCTGCAAGAGGGCTGATCTGTGAAATTGGACCAGGTTGCTACCTCAGATCCTGCATCCAGCCAAGCGATGCCACGGTCTTTCCGACAGGTTTGTATTCCGCGCCCAGTGGCTGTTCCCAGCCGAGTTCATCCAGGAACCGGAACACCTCTCCATAGGCAACCTCGCCGTGATCCGGCGCGCCGCGATCAGGAACGGCCGCGAACTGGATGTGGCCGATGATCGGTAGCAGCCTTCGCAGGCGGTTCATCAGATCGCCTTCCATCAACTGCACATGATAGCAGTCGAACATCAGACCTATATTGTCCGCGCCCGTCTCGATGCGGATGGCGGCGGCCTGTTCCGTCGTCGACAGGAAATATCCCGGCGCATCGTAGTGGTTCAGGGGCTCGATCAGGATGCCCACGCCCGCCTGCGCCCCGGCCTTGGCGGCATAGGACAGATTGGCGACAAAGGTCTGATGTGCCGCCTCTCCCTCGGCGAAGCCCGCCATCACGTGAACATTCGCCGTCCCGGTCGCGGTGGCATAGGCAATCGCCTGATCAATCGCTGCCCTTGCCTCGTCCTCGCGCCCCGGCAGGGCGGCCAGACCGTTCTCTCCCGGATTGCCGCGCACCGTGTTCAGGCCCAGCATGGGCAGGCCGGTCTCATCCAGCGCGGCCTTCACGTCGCCCGGTGCAACGTCATAGGGCCAGTGGCATTCCACCGCGTCAAACCCGTGCGCCCCGGCGGCGCGGATGGCATCGCTCAGGGCGTGCTCGGTGAACAGGAACCCCAGATTGGCCGAAAAACGCGTCACGCGTCCTCGCCCGGCAGGGTAAGCCCGGCATTCCGTGCATAGACCTTGGCGACAGCGGCATCATCCTCGCGCCCCAGCCCTGACCCCGAGGCCGCGGTAAACTGCTGCAGCGCGGCGGCGGCGAGCGGGGCAGAGAATTTCGACGACCGCGCAATGTCCAGCACGATCCCCAGATCCTTCAGCCAGATATCGACCTGACTGTGCGGGGTGTAATCTCCATCGACAACGTGCGGCGCGCGGTTCTCCAGCATCCAGCTTGATCCCGCGCACTGGCTGATAACCTCGACGAATTTGCCGGGCGCGACGCCCTGGGTCATCCCAAAGGTCAGCGCCTCGGCCATCGTCGCGATATGAACGCCTGCAAGCAACTGGTTGACCGCTTTCATGGCAGAGCCCGCGCCAGCAGCGTCACCCAGCTCGAACACGGTCTCGGCGGTTGCATCCAGCACGGGGCGGGCCGCCGCAAATGCCTCTGCCGTGCCCGCGGCCATGACGGACAGCGCCCCGGCTGCGGCCTTGATGGAGCCGCCGGATATCGGCGCATCCAGATAGTGCACGCCGCGCGCCGCGCAGCGCGCCTCCATGTCCCGCGCGAATTCCGGCGGCACGGTCGCGCACGCCATCACCACCGATCCGGGCCGCATCAGGGGCACGACGCCGGCCTCGCCGAATAGAACAGCCTCGGTCTGCGCGGCGTTCAAAACGACGACAATCGCCGCATCCAGCGCGGGTCCAGCGTCCGTTATCTCTCCCGCAGAACCGCCTTCCGCGCGAAACGCCTCGACCTGTGCCGGGACCACGTCAAAGCCATGCACGACATGCCCGGCGCGCAGAAGCGAGGCGGCCATGCCATAGCCCATGGACCCGAGACCGAAGACGGCAACGGTGCTGCTCACAGGGTGGCCCCGATCTGCCACGGAACGAATTCCAGATCACCCAGCCCCTGCGCCTCGGAGAACGACTTCTGTCCCGAAGCCACGGCCAGCCAATAGCGGTAGATCTCCTCGCCGACCTCTTCGACTGTCTTGCCGTCGGTGATGATCTTGCCCGCGTTGATGTCCATATCCTCCGGCATTTTGGTGGCCAGTTCGGTGTTCGTGGCGACCTTGATCGACGGCGCAGGCTTGCACCCGAAGGCCGAACCGCGCCCGGTCGTGAAGACCACGAGGTTGGACCCGCCTGCCACCTGACCGGTGACCGAGGCCGGATCATAACCCGGCGAGTTCATGAACGTGAAACCGCGCGTTGTCACCTGCTCGCCGTAATCCCAGACCGCGGTCAACGGCGAGGTTCCGCCCTTCGCGGTCGCCCCCAGCGATTTCTCCAGAATTGTCGTCAGCCCGCCCGCTTTGTTGCCGGGGGAGGGGTTGTTGTTCAGTGTCGCGTAATTGCGGCGGGTATAATCCTCCCACCATTGCACGTGGCCCAGCAGTTTTTTGCCCTGCTCCTCGTTGGCCCGGGCCGCCAGCAGGTGTTCGGCACCGTAGATTTCCGGCGTCTCGCCCAGCACCGTGGTGCCGCCCTGCCCAACTAGCTTGTCCGACGCATAGCCGACGGCCGGGTTCGCCGTGATCCCGGACCAGGCATCAGAACCGCCGCACTGCAGCGCGACAGTCAACTCCGAGGCAGAGCACTCCTCCCGCTGGATCTCGTTGACGATCGGCAGCATCCGGCGGATCTTCTTGACGCCCGCTTCGATGGTGCGGCGCAGGCCCGCGACGTTCTGGATGTTCATCCACTGGAAGGTCGGCCCGACTTCCAGCCCGAATGCCTCCATCAGCCATTCGATCTGATTGCCCTCGCAGCCCAGGCCGACCATCAGAACACCGCCCACATTGGGGTGGCGCGCATAGCCCCACATTACGTTCTGAAGCGCCTTCATCCCCTCGCCGTAGTTGCCGCACCCGGTGCCGTGGGTGAACGCGACAACGCCGTCGACATTCGGATATGCGGCCAACTCCTCCGGTCCGAAGGCATCGGCAATGTGCTTGCAGGCGGTGGCAGAGCAATTCACCGAGCTGAGCAGCGCGATGTAATTGCGCGTGCCGACACGGCCGTCCCGGCGCGGATACCCCATGAAGGTGTCGCGCGTGTCCTCCGGCACCATGGTGACCGGGCGCACATCCGTCCCGAACGTGTACTCCACGTCGGTCGCGCGGAACTCGCACTCATCGACATGCACATGCTCGCCCGCGGCGATGTCGCGGGTCGCATAGCCGATGACCTGATTGTACTTGATCACCTTGTCGCCCATGCCGATCGCCTGCGTGGCAATCTTGTGGCCGCGCGGGATCAGGCCGGCGGTCTTCGTTTCCTCGACCGCGACCCCGGCCTCCAGCGGGCGGATGGCTGTGACAACATTGTCGGCCGGGTCCAGTCGGACTGTTGTGGCCATGGCTTCCTCCGTGCGCGGACGTTCGCTGCGTTGAGCGGTTTTCTAAGCCGCGACTGCGGGGAGGGCAACGGATTGATAACCGCATGATAACGCCTCTGCGTCAAAGACCGCGCTTGCATCCGGTGGCATTGGCTTGGCATTGTCCGCGCAAATCGAGGGGACGCGTGCCGCACAGCCGGACCGCAGGCCAGAGAACCAGAAAGGTAAGGCATGGCGAAGCAGTTGATCTTTTACGAAAAAGTGGTCCCGATTGTGCTGGATCGCCACCGGGAGTGGTCGGTGGAGCAAGGGGCGAGCTATGACTTCGCCGCCGGGGCAAACTCCTGCCCGCTGATGGTCAGCGAGTTTCAAATGGCCGCAGTCGATATCCCAATCGTGTTCGGAAAGAACGAGACCGGCATCGCACCGATGGCAATTCTGGGGATCGAGCCGAAGAAATCCGTCTTCGTGGGAGAAGACGGCGTCTGGGGGAAAAGCTACATCCCCGCCTTCATCCGCCGCTATCCGTTCGTCTTTGCGCAGGCCCCGGAACAGGACACCTTCGCGCTCTGCATCGACGAGCAGTTCGATGGGTGCCACGAGGACGGCAAAAAGGGTGAAAAGCTGTTCAAGGACGACGATCAGCCGACAGACTACCTCAACACCCAGATGGAGTTTGCCAAGAACTTCGAGATCGAGCAGCGCCGCACAGTCGCCTTCTGCGAGCTGATGGAAGAGCACAAGCTCCTCGATCCGACCAATGCGCAAATCACGATGCCGGATGGACAGAAGCGCGCCCTGACCGGTTTCCACGTGATTTCAAAGGAACGGCTCAAGGCGCTTCCCGAAGATGTCGTGAAAGACCTCTTTGAAAGGGATGCGCTGGAGTTGATCTACTATCACCTCGCGTCGATCCGGAACATGGAGCGACTGCGCGACCTGACGGGCTGACGCACAAGGGTCTGAACATCCCACCGGGATGGCAATCAAAGCGGGGCGGTCCTGAACGGGCCGCCCCAATCGTTTGCGCCCCTGTCATTTGCAATGACGAAGAATATTGCGAGCCAACGCGCGGCGCGTGATCAAAGCGGATGTCCGGCAGACCGGGCCGCAAGTCTGCCTCCAAATCATTCAGCGATAAAACCCGAAGAGAAGCGTCCCCTCGCCTTAAACGGTATAAAGCTGCGCAGAATTCGCGATTAAGCAACTGTGCTGTGGGACGCCAGCAACATATCCCGGGCCTTGTCTGACCTCACAGACATTTAATTGATGCAAAATGCAAAAATAGACTCGTGTCCCGGTCCTTCTCTGTTAAGCGTCAAAACAGTAGATGGTGGAGAGCGCGGTATGTCTTTCAAGACCGGACTGTTGATCGCTGTTATTGCCGGTGGCACCGGTGTTTTGCTCGGATATCTCAATGCGCCGGATGTTCGGGGCATCACCTCGCGTGTCGATACGCGGATCGACCAACTGGAAGCGCGCCTCGACCGCGCGCGGCGCTCGTCAGGGATCAAGACAGATCTGTCTTCGATCCGCGCAGATCTGGACGAACTGGCAGCGACAGCAAGCGGATTGTCATCCGGACAGGATGACATCGAAAGCCTCGAGCAAAGGGTGGTTCAGTCCGAGGCGGCGATCAAAGAGCTTTCGTCGACCATCGACCGCTCGGATCAGATGATCAGCGCCCGGCTGGATCAGATCGCCAGGCGGCTGGCCCGGATCTCTCAGCAGATGGCAGAGGCAAGCGGAACCGGCAACCTGCAGATCGCCGCCTCGCCAGAGCTGTCCGAAGGCGCAGCTGCCTTAAAGCCGCTTTTGCCCAGCGATCAGTAGCCGTCTCAACCGGCGATGCGCCCTGAGTTCCCCGGCGAGGAAACGGCGTTCTAGCCAGCAACCGTCAATGGCTCGCTCGCTGGTCGGGCAGTGGATGTCGGGCTCGCGGCCCGAATTCGGGAAGGCGATGCCACAAGGCGCAGGTCCGACCGGTTGCGAAACGCAGCACTCTTTTCTTCAAGCGCTTCGAACAACCGGCAATCCTGCTGGTTCGCCGCACGGATCCGATCGATGACGTCCGGGCGCAAGTCCTTGCGGCTGCATACGGGCCAATCGTCTGCGTGGCGCTCCGTGGTCTTATCCCGCGCCGGTCCAAAACGGGCGCTGAGCCGGGCAATCAGTTCCGCGGGCTCATTTGCCTGTCCGACCAGATACCTTGGAGAGAGAAGATTGCGCAGCGCCGTCGCGGCATGATCCTCGGTCAGCACCTGCCGGTTCTCCAGGGCCAGACCGCTGGCAAGGCGGCAGACCGAGTTGCACAACACTTGCCGCGACCTTTTATCCGCCAGAATCAACAAGGCCATTCTGTCCGGTCCGCCGCAGCCCGGATCGATCCCGATCTGCGCCAGATGTGCATGGAACCAGTGCCGCCGGTCACGGGCAACGCGGCCTGCAAAGTTCAGCCAGCGCTCGACGGGGTCAGCAAGGGCAGAGAGATAGACTGCGTTCGGATAGATCGCGTCGAAATAGCCAAAGGGAACCGGTCCGCTGGCTGCATAGCTGCGCATGGCACGGGCCCGCGCGTCATAGGGCAGTCGCGATGTCTCGGCGGTCGCGGATCGCTCCAGATCCTGCACGGCCCTCGCCCCGAAACGCGGCACCAGATAGCGCCCCGTCAGCGCATCGTCGCCAGCATAGGGGATCCGGGAATGGACAAGAAAAACATCGCGCATGGCCGGGCTCCGTCCCGGCCACAGTCGCTTTACGACTCACAACAAAGGATTAATCCCGGCCTGCGTGTTACTGCGAAATCGCGATGAAATATCCAACCGCCGCCGCGACAGCGAGCCCGACAATCACAGCGAACGCGATCTTCCAGATGGAATACGGCCGCTCGCCCGCGACCTGTCCGGTCCGTCCGTTCACAACCACCCGGTAGGGCTTGTTGTCAAAGCGATAGCTGGCCAGCCAGACCGGCAGCAGGACGTGCTTGAAGGTGATGTTTGCGTACCGCGCGTTCATCGACGTGATCTGCTGCGCATCGCCGCCGATGTCGAATTTGATGTCGCGCCGCAGAGTCTGCTCCATCAACTGCTCTGCCCGCTGGTAACCGTCTTCAAGGCTGATCGCCGGAACCTCGGCCCGGAACCCTGCCAGATACTCGGTCCGGTAGGGCTCCATTGCCGCCAGATCCCAGGACCGACCGCCATACTCTGCCGCGTCCTTGGCCGGGCCCATCGTGTCCGAGGCCTGCACCAGCACATCGTCAAAGAAGTGACGGACATGGCCCGAGACAGGCGTCCAACGGATCTTGCGTTCCTGATAGGTCTCGGTCTTGGACTGGCCGTCGACCATGACCGTGCGCGTCCGGGTCACGTAATAGGCATCGCCCCGCTGCCCCGAGTAATCGGCATCTCCGTCCGCGTCGTAGGTGTAGTGCGGCAGGTAGACGCCCGACAACGGGCGGCCCGCTTCGGCGTACTTCTTCAGGGCTGACGGCGCGAACCATAGACTGCTCAGCCAGGACTTCATCTTCTCCCGCGACTCCCGCTCGTCCAAGGCGAAGGGCAGGACGCCCTGCGGTTTCGGGTGCTTGTGCGCCTGTGTCGCCTCACGG
>JBCCMP010000115.1:0-12451 GCA_039026295.1 Pseudomonadota bacterium
TCCAGGATGTCATCGCGGTGATGACCCAGAACGACAGCTGTGCAGCCTTCTTCCCGCGCAATCCTGTAGAGATGGCCCCGGCGCAGCCGCGAACACAGCGCGCAGAAGGTCTTGGTGGACGGGATCTTGTCCACAACGATGGAATAGGTGTCCTGAAACTCGATCCGGTGCGCAATGCCCAACTCGCCCAGAAATCCGGGCAGTACCCCCTGCGGAAAACCGGGTTGACCCTGATCGAGATTGCACGCGAGCAGATCGGCCTTCAGAAGGCCGCGCCAGCGCAGTTCGATCAGCGCCGCAAGCAGCGTGTAGCTGTCCTTGCCGCCGGAAAGACAGACAAGCCAGCGCCCGCCATCATCCATGCCGTAGGTGTCGATCGCCTCCCGCGTTTCGCGGATCAGGCGTTTTCGCAGCTTCCGGAACTCCAGCGCGTCGGGCGCGCTGGCGTAGAGACGTTCGAGTACGCTGTCATCGGTTGCGTCGAGCATGGCCGCGCCATAGCGCGTTCCACCTGAAATCGAAAGCGCGTTGTCGGCCGGCCTGCCGGCCCGCGGCTTTCTTCGGGCAGGCGTTGACGATAAGATTAGGCCCCGAAGGAGATGATCATGGCAGGCGGATGGGCGCGCGACGGTGCGGTACAGGATCAGATTGATGCATCGGTCCAGGATGAATTGCAGCGCATGGCGGCCCGCAAACTGCCTGTCGGCGAAAGCCTGGAGCACTGCGCCGAATGCGATGAAGAGATCCCCGAGGCGCGGCGGAAGGCACTGCCCGGTGTAAAGCTCTGCATCGAATGCCAGCAGGAACGCGATGCCCGGCCCGTCCTGCGCGGCGGGATCAACAGGCGAGGATCAAAAGACAGTCAGCTGAAGTAGCGCGGCGAACGCCGCGGCGACCGGCACCTGGTGGCGATCCTTTCAAGCCTTTGGTAGGGTCGGGCCAGCCACTGATCAGGGAGAGCGGCGATGAAGCTGAATGATGACCAACTGGCCCAGTTGCGCGACGAGGGCTGGATCTTCATGCCCGACTACTTCTCGGAAGAAGAGATCGGCATCCTGAAAGCCGAAGCAAAGAACGTCTTCCGGCTGAAACGCGACGAGATCTATCTGGAAAAGGACGGCACACCGCGCAGCGCATTTGCCGTGCACCGGCTGAACGAGGCCTATGACATTCTGGGCCGTCACCCCCGTCTGGTCGAACCGCTGATGCAGATGTGGGGCGAAGGCGTCTACCTTCACCAGTACAAGATCAACGCCAAGGCCAAGTTCACGGGCGATGTCTGGCAGTGGCATCAGGACTACGGCAACTGGCTGGAGAAAGACGGCATGCCCGAGCCGCGGGCCATGAACATCTCGGTCTTCCTGGACGAGGTTTTCCCCTTCAACGGCGCGCTGATGCTTATCCCGAAAAGCCACCGTCACGGTGTGCTGGAAAGCACCAAGGACACCGCAACGACGTCCTTCCCGCTCTACACCCAATCGCCCGAGACGGTTGAACGCCTGGTGGACGAAGGCGGCCTGGTCGTGCCGACCGGCAAGGCCGGGTCGATGCTTATGTTCGACGGCAATCTGGTTCACGGCTCGGCGGGGAACATCACGCCCTATCCGCGCAACATCGTCTACCTGACCCTGAACGCCTGCTCGAACTACATCCGCCAGCCGACCCGGGAAGAATGGCTGGCCCATCAGGATTTTACGCCGATCGACATGGCCGCAGACGATGCGCTGATCGCGTATGGGCGGCGCATGAAGCTGGTCGCCTGAAACCGCGCCTGCGCAGCCGGACGGAGTGGTCCCGATGAGGTTTGCCGATCGCTTTCCCCGCCAGCTTTCGGCGTTGCAGGCGGACTATATCCGCAGCGGCCATGCCTATCACAATTGGGACCACGTAACGGCGCTGCTGGGGCATTTCGAGCGACTGTATGGCCGTTTCGAAGACCCGCTGGCAGTGGAAACCGCGCTCTATTACCACGACGTCATCTATGTGCCGGGCGCCAAGGACAACGAACGCCGGAGTGCGGCGCGTCTGCGGGCGGAAATGAACGGACATCTGGACGCGGTAACGCTGGATCGGGCAGAGGCGATCGTTCTGGCAACAGAGACGCATACCCTGCCCGAGACCGGCGATCCTGCGCTGTCGCGGGACTGTGCGCTGTTTCTGGATATGGATCTTGCCATCCTCGGCGCGCGCCGTGACCGGTTCGATGCCTACAACACCGGGATCAGGGAAGAATATCAGTCGGTCCCGGATGAGCTGTTCTATCCGGCCAGACAAAACGTCATGCGGTCCTTCCTGGAGCGTGAAAAGCTATTCGTAACCGACGAGTTCCAGGCGAGCCACGACGCCCGGGCGCGGGAGAATCTGCGGCGACTGGTCGGCGACCTGCCTTAGGCGCTATTCCCCGGTGCCGGCATCCGAGATCAACGCCCGGTTCTCCACCTCGCGCAGAAGCTTGCGCAGGATGGCCCTCGGGTAGTCTTCGAAACCCTCGGCGATTTCCAGGAATGACAGATCCCCGGCCACGACATTGGTCTCGTAATAGCGGACCGGATCCGGTGTATCGCCGCGAATGACAAGCGCATTGATGACATAGCCCGACGCGACCAGCGAGTCGGCGATGGCCCGTGGTGCGCGGCCTTCGTTGTTGACGCCGTCACCGGACACGTCGATGACCCGCCGATCGCATTGCTGCGGCACCGTCTTGCCGATGCGATGCGCGTGATAAAGCGCCTCTCCGATTGCGGTGGAATAATTGCGCCAGTTGCGACCAGCCCGGCGTATCGCTGTGGCGAATGCGGCCATGCTCTCGATCGTGGTCAGGTGGTGCCAGTGGGTGATCTGCCGCTGACGCGTCGCCCCGGACCACTGGGTCATGGTCACGTAGATGCCGCCCTCCTGATGGATGACAGCCTCGATCAGTTCGGGGTTTTCAAAGGCAGAAGCGGTGCCCTCGTTCTGCAGGGCAAACTCTTCGGCATCGATCGACCCGGACACGTCCACCGCAAGGATCAATTCCAGCGCGCACGCCGCCGCGCCCGCAGGCGTCAGCGCGATCATCCCAGCCAAGGCCAAAGCGCCGAGACGTTTCATTCCTTGTCCACCTCTGCCGCTCCGATGAACAGTTGCGTTGTGATCTCGCGATAGAGCTTTTCCTCGATCGCCCGTCGATAGTCATCGAAATTTGCCGCAATCGCAATGAAGGCCTCAGGGCCATTTTTCACCTGTTGTTGATAGTATGGCAGCGGGTCAGGATGTGCACCCAGGATCGCCAGCCCGTTGACCGTGATGTCCTGAAAATACGGCTGTCGATAGAAGTAATAGGGGTCGATGCCGATATTGTTGACCCCGTCGCCAGAGATATCCAGCGTCCGCCGCCAGCAGTCCGGTCCGTCGGCCAGCAGCCGTCCACCGAATTCGACGCCCTTTCCAAGGGCTGTCGCCTGATCGCTGCGCGACCGGGTGTGACGCCGCAGCGTATCGGCGTAAGACCCGATGGCGGCCTCGCTGTCCAGACGATGCCAGCCCGTTACCTGAACCTGATGGGAATAGCCCGACCATTCGTAAGTGATGGACATCACGTGCGTCGTCTCGTCCACCAGCAGTGCTTCGACGACCTTCGGGCTTTCGATTGCAGCGGCCAGACCCATCAACTGCAGCTGGTACTCCGACTGATTGACGCTGGACGATACATCAAGTCCCAGCGCCAGCGACAAACGGCACTGGGCGTGCGCATGGCCCGACAGGATGGCAACGAGCGCTCCTGCGATGGCGAGTTTTCCAGCCCCCGTCGGCATCTACTTCAAGGCCATCGCGGGGCGCAGTTCGCGCAGCAGCTTGGTCTTCATGGCCTCGGCATAGTCATCAAAGCTGGCGGCCGTTTCGATGAAGGCACCCTGACCGGCGATGACGTTTTCGGCGTAGTAGGCGACCGGGTCGGGCTTGGCGCCCCGAATGACCAGTGCGTTGATCGTCACGCCGTTTGCCGCCAGACCCGCCGCGACCGGCGCGGCGGCGCGCCCCCGGTTCGACGCGCCGTCGCCCGAGACATCGATCACGCGGCGCTGACACTGCCAGGGGTTCGACGCGCTGAGGATGTTTGCCTGGAACAGCGCTTCCCCGACAGCTGTGAACGCGGCGAAAAATTTGCGGCGGGTGGCGGCGATTTCATCGGCAAAGGCCAGGGCCGAGCCACGATCGCTCAGCAATCGCCAGTCGACGCTCTGGCTCTGCGACCTGGGGCCAGACCACTGCATCAGGGTCGCGGCCACGCCGCCCTGGATCCAGCCGATGCTTTCCACCACTTCGGGGTCGCGAAACGCCTGGGCCAGGCCGTTCAGTTGCAGATTGAATTCCGGATTGATCACGGATCTCGACACGTCGACCGCCAGAACAAGCTCGACACCGCAGGCCCCCGCGGCACCGGGAGCGGCTGCAAGGCAGAACGCTGCGGCAAGACTTCTAACGATCCTGCGCAAAGCGCGCCTCCAGCTTGTCCAGAGCCCTCAGAACAGTGCGACGGTTCCTCGCCCGTTTCATCCAACCTGGAAGGCGTGCGCGCCAGTCGTTGTGGCTCAGCCGATGAGTGCGGCGGACCGGGTTGTATGTGCGTTGCCGATCACCGGCAATGTAGGTGCGCATGGCTGTGACATGTTCCGGGTTCATCGCCCAAAGCACGCCGTGCCGGGTCGACACCTCTGCCCACAACCTCAGCGGCTCATCCTCCGGGCCCGGCGTTTCCCGATGCGTCACGACGGTTCCGCAGGCGGGGCACCGTGGACGGTAGGCAGATCGCCTTGGACGGCTCTGGGCGTTGCATGCCGGGCACCGCGTCGGCAAAGATCGACGGCCATCGCCCTGTTCACCAAGGTTCCGGCGATGGGCGCAGGCGGTGCAGGTCAGTTGCCAGTCAAGCACCACCGCCCTGCCATTGCAGGCCGGACAGACCACGTGCTGACCGCCGCCGAAGGGATTATGCCAGATCGCCACTGCGTCTGCTTGCCTACCACTCCCCGGTATTCGGCATAGAAGCCCAGGGTTCCTGCGCGGGCAGCGCGTCTCCCATCTGAAGCAGTTCCACTGAAATCCCGTCGGGCGAGCGGACAAAGGCCATGCGGCCGTCGCGGGGCGGGCGGTTGATGACGACGCCGCCATCCATCAGTTGCTGGCACTTGTCGTAAATGTTCTCCACCTCGTAGGCCAGGTGGCCGAAATTGCGCCCGCCGCCATAGTCTTCCTCGCTGCCCCAGTTATAGGTCAGCTCGACCTCGTTGCCGGGACCGCCGCCGTCCTGGCTCAGGAAAACCAGCGTTGCCTTGGCCCCTTCAAGATCCTTGCGGCGGGTCTCCACAGGCCCAGCAGGTCGCAATAGAATTTCTTGGACGCCTCGATGTCCTTCACGCGGACCATGGTGTGCAGGTAGTTGATCTTCACGGGTCGTCTCCCTTCTGGTTCTGTTGGCAGGGTCCAGCCGGTCCCGGTGGACAACGGCGACCTGAACGAAACTGACGTAGAGCAGTAGATACCAAGACCCAGCCTTTGCCAACGATGTCCAATGAAAGGTTTCGTGACCTGCGTAGACCCAACTGCCGGTCAGGGTGCCGACATTCTCGGCAATCCAGAGGAAAAGACAGGACAAGGCCGCCGCGATCACCAGCGGCATCGGGTAATGCCGGTCGCTGATCCTGAAGCGGATGATCGTGCGCCCGAAGATCACGACTGTCGCGGCCATCAGGCCATAGCGCAGGTCTGGCCCGAAATGATGGGTAAAGAAGTTGAGGTAAATCGTCAGCGCCAGGGCCCATGTCCACCACTCGGTCGGATAGCCGGTGAAGCGCATGTCGAAGATCCGGATCACCCGGGACAAGAAACTGCCGACCGCGGCGTACATGAAGCCGGAGAAGAGCGGCACCTCCATGATCCTGATCAGACCGGCTTCGGGATAGGCCCACGATCCCATGTGGATCTTGAAGATCTCCATCACTGTGCCGGTGACGTGGAAGAACAGGATCACTTTCGCCTCGGTCCAGGATTCCAGACGAAAGGCGAGGAGCAGGGCCTGAATGGCCAACGCGGTGACAAACAGGAAATCGTAGCGCGTCAGGGCCCAGTCCGGCTGCCAGATCCATTTTGTCAGCACCAGCAATGCCAGCATCAGCCCGCCGAACAGGCAGGCCCAGCCCTGTTTCAGCCCGAACATAACGAACTCGGCAGCCCAGAAGGGCAGGCGGGCGCGCATCCAGTCGCCCAAGCGGCGCTCTACGGGCAATCGGTTGTGGATATCCTGCATATTGCGGTTTCCCCCTCCAGCATCGCCAGATATGGTAAGGGCTCGACTCACCCGTTCAGCAATCCGGTTCCAGATATGGCTCTATCGCCCGAGCAACAGGCCGAAATCGATCAGCAACGCGGCTCTGCACAGAAAACCCTGCGCGTGGTGGCCGAGGGGCTGGAGGAGCATCTCTACAAGGCGATCCCGATCCTCGATCACGGGTTCGTCCGGGTCGTCGACTATATGGGCGATGACAGCGCGATCGTGCAGGCGGCGCGGGTCAGCTACGGGCAGGGCACGAAGAAGGTGTCGGACGATGCCGGGCTTATCCGCTATTTGATGCGGCACTGGCATTCGACCCCGTTCGAGATGTGCGAGATCAAACTGCACGTGAAGCTGCCGGTCTTCGTGGCACGGCAATGGATCCGGCACCGGACCGCGAATGTGAACGAGTACTCCGCCCGCTATTCCATTCTGGATCGCGAATTCTACATCCCGGCGCCCGAGCATCTGGCGGCGCAATCCACGGTCAACAATCAGGGTCGCGGGGACGTGCTGCAGGGCGAGGAAGCCGCCCGGGTTCTGGATATGCTGAAGACAGACGCCGGACGGTCCTATGACCACTACGAGGAAATGCTGTCCCAGGACGGCCAGCAGGGGCTGGCGCGGGAACTTGCACGAATGAACCTGCCCGCAAACATCTACACCCAGTGGTACTGGAAGGTGGACCTGCACAACCTGTTCCATTTCCTGCGCCTGCGCGCCGACCCGCACGCGCAGTACGAGATCCGGGTCTATGCCGATGCGATGTGCGATCTGGTCAAGGCCTGGGTTCCGGCAGCCTATGGCGCGTTCGAGGATTACCGCCTGAACGCGGCACACCTGTCCGGTCCCGCGCTGGTGGCACTGCGCCGGATGCTGGCGGGCGAGGCGGTGACCCAGGAAGATTCCGGCCTAACCGCGCGGGAATGGCGCGAGTTTCAGGCGGTTCTGGACGGGTCAGCCGCATGAGGTTTGCAGTATTCTGTTAACTTGTTGCGCGCGCGCAACAAGTTAACAGCGTCCGAACATATGCATTCGCAGTGGGCAGGCGCAGACCGCATTTCAGGCGGGCGCGCCGCCCAGAATTGCCTTTAGAACCTGACCCGTTGCCCGGGCTGCCGAACCATCGGTATCCAGTGCCCCCGTCCAGCCGCTGATAGAGACGGCGGCAACCCGATTGCTTGCGGCGAAAGATCTGCAGGCCTTGACGGTCTGCGCAACCGAAGGGCCGCCCGGGACCGGGTAATTGAACGCGCCGACCTCGGTCGCATCCACGACGTCCATATCGATGTGGACATAGACCGGGCCAGCCACCTTCAGCGTTTCAAACCCCGCCATGCCGGTTCGGCGCAGCGCCGAGGCATCGATGGCCTCGCGCTCCAGCGGATCCAGATCCCTGAGGTCGATCGCCCAGATCCGGTCTTCCCGCACAGGCGTCAGCCCCACCGCCCGGCACATGTCCTGCGGCCCGCGCCCGACCATCATCGCTAGCGGCATACCGCCCAGGAACTGCGATGGCGATGTCTCCGGCGTGTTGAAATCGCCATGGGCGTCGATCCACACGAACGCGGGCGTGACGCCGGCCGCGATCATTCCGGCCAGGACAGGGATCGAGCCGCAGCAGTCCCCGGCAATCGAAACCGGCCGGTCACCGCGTTTCGCCGCGGCCTCGACAAACTCGGCGATCGGGCGGTGCAGCCTGGCCATGCTGTCCGGCGATCGATCCTTGATCGCGTGCGGACCATTGACTGCGGCACCCGCCGGGACAACGGCGCTGAGCGCAGGCTCTGGCTGTTCGAAATATTGCGGGGTCAAAATCCATGCTTCGGTCATGGTGCAACCTTGGAGAACCCGGGTGCGCCGCGCAAGCTTGACCTCGCCGCGGCCCCGTGGAAGACCGACGCGAAAGGGGCCTTATCATGTCGACAATCACCGTCTACGCGCTGAAAACCTGTGACACCTGCCGCAAAGCGCTGAAAGCCATCGAGGCTTCAGGAACCGCCTTTGACGTAGTCGACGTCCGCGCGGACGGAATCCCGGCCGACGCCATGCAACGGATCACGCGGGCGGTCGGCGCCGATGGGCTGGTCAACCGCCGCTCGACGACCTGGCGCGGGTTGGAGGATGGCGTTCGCGCAGACGCCATGGACCCGGCGAAGACCGCATCGGTCCTGTCAGAGCACCCGACCCTGATGAAACGCCCGGTGATCGTCAGCGGCGATGCGGTTCATGTCGGATGGACCGCAGACGTGCAGAAGGCCGTGCTGGGTTAGATCGGCGATGGCCCGGCCGCGTGCGGGGCCAGAAGAGGGGCAATCAGGAACCCGGCGACAAAGCCGCCCAGATGCGCCTCCCACGCCAGACCGCCGTCGCCCGGGAAATAGAGCAACAGCAGCAGATTGATCAGGATCAGCGCGATGATGGTGCCCCAGAACCGGTTCGCGGGCGCACCGGTCCTCTGAATGTACTTCCATTCCCAACGCTTCAGCGCACCGATAAACCCGAAGACGACGCCCGATGCGCCGATCATCGGGCCGTTCGTTTTGGCGATCAGGCCGAACGCGACTGCTCCGGCGATCGCGGTCACACCGAACAGGATCAAAAATCGCGGCAGACCGATCCCGTGCGCGATGTAACTGCCCAGCCCGAGAAACACCGCCGTGTTCATCAGCAGATGCAGCATTCCGCCGTGCAGAAACGCGTAAGTGACGAATGACGTCCAGAACCAGCCCGGCGGCGACTCTCCCGCAAGGGCCCGGTCGAAGTAGAAATCCAGAAAGGCACCGCGCAGATACACCTCGACCCGCAGATCGGTCCGGCCGAACAGGCCGGATTCTGCCAGGGCAAATGTCAGTTCAAAGCCGACAAAGATGGCGGCCATCACCCACAAGAGCGGGGGTGGTCCAGCGGGGCGGGCGAGATTTTGCAAGACAGACTCCCGATTGTTGCATGTGAGGTCGGCTTCCCGACGCTGCAGGTCAAGGGGTTAACATTTACAGTTGAACACGGTCGGGGCTGGGGGCACGATCCGCGCCCAACAAAAACCGAGCGGGGACCCGACATGCGTAACGCGGCAATGATCCTGGCCATAATCGGCGGCATCATCGGCATGATTGTCGGATTTTTTGGGTATGGCTTTGCCGTCCTGGGCGAGATGTTTGATGAATTCACCCAGGCCGCGCGCGAGGTCGGCGTTGACGAAGTCGTGGATGACCCCCTGACCACAAAGCTGATCGGTCTTGGTGCGCCGATCGTGGCGATCGCAGGCGGGGCCATGGCACCGAGCCGCCCGGCAATCGCCGCATTGCTGATCCTGGCATCGACCGTGGCGATGTACTACGGCTTCGACTTCAATGTGTTCACGATGTTCCCGATCGGGATGTGCGGACTGGCCGCTGTTCTGGCCGTGCTGGGCGCTGTTCTGCCCCCGAAAGAAGCGCATCACTGACACAGCGGGCGGGTCGCGTGATCAAAGCTCTCTGATGCGGGCGAGAACCTTTTCCAGTGCACCGCAGACGTCGTCACCTTTCGGTTCACCGCCGTAGTCTGTTTCTACCTCCTCGATGATTTCCAGCACCATCGGTGCCTTCTCCTGGCGTTTGTCGAGGTACGAGATCAACTCCTCCTGTTTCGCGGCGGCCTGATCTTCAGTGCAGGCTTGGGCGCCTGCACTGGATGCGGCTGCGCAAAGGAAGATGGCGGCCCAGGCGCGGGCAAGGCGTAGATTGTTCATTCCGGGCACTCTGCGGTCTTTGGGTGGGTTGGACGTGGGGATTGCATGATCACAGTCCCCGCGTAATGGCAGAAGACGAACGTTTCGTTTGCACAGGTCTGATCAATCGCGCGCTGTCACGCCGTTCCGTTTGCAGTGCGTCCCTCGCGTGTTATCTGCGACATTGACCGAAGGGAAACGGACCTTCGATATCACCGTCCATCGAAACGGCATGCCCTGACGCCTCGGCCATCCGGGCGTTCGTTCCAGAAAAGGCCGCGCGTATGTCCACCAACATCTCGGGTGATGCAAACCGGGCGCGCACGGACTTCTGGCTGATCCTGCTGCTTGCCGCGGTCACGGCCATCGGCCCGTTTGCCATGCATGCTCTGGCCCCTGCGTTGCCGTTGGTTGCCAAAGAGTTTGATGTGCCTGCCGCCGCCGCGCAGTTGATGCTGTCCCTGTCACTGGTCGCGATGGCGATCTCGAATTTGATCTGGGGACCATTGTCCGACCGGTTGGGACGCCGACCGGTTCTGATCGTCGGACTGATCCTTGGAAGTATCGGGTCGGCGTTGACCGCAATCGCGCCGGACCTGACATTCGCCATTCTCGGCCGTCTGCTGCAAGCGGCAGGCGCGGCGGCGGGAATGGTTCTGGCCCGGGCAATCGCCCAGGACATTTACGGCCGCGAGCAAGCCGCAGCCGTCATCGGGCAGGTCACCGGGGTCATGGTCGCCGCCCCCATGGTCGCACCGACAATCTCGGGCCTGGTGATCGAAGCGACCGACTGGCGCGGCGTCTTTTGGATGAATGTCGGGCTGTGCGCGCTGCTGGCGATCTGGGCGAGCGCTCGATTGGGCGAAAGCGCGCCAGAGGGGCAACGCGGCGCGACCCCGGTCCAGATGCTGCAAGGCTTCGCCGAAATCGCCCGCAACCGGACCTTCTGGCGATATGCCGGGTTTGCCGCATTCTCGCTGTCCGGTTTCTATTACTTCGTGGCGATTGCGCCCTACGTCATGCGCGACGCCTTCGGGCAGGGGGCGGCCGCCTACGGCCTCTACTTCATGGTGCTCTCGGCGACCTACATGTTCACGAACTTCATTGCCGGCCGGATCATGGCACGATTTGGCGGCGAGCGGGTCATGGTATTCGGCGCATGCCTGACCCTCGTGGGTCCGGTTATCGTCACGACCTTGCTTCTGTCGGGCATCCACCATCCGCTCGTTCTGTTCCTGCCCGGCATGATCCAGTCCTTCGGCGCAGGTCTGGCCGCGCCGAATTCGATGGCGGGGGCCGTAGCATCCGCGCCTGAGCGTGCGGGCGCCGCGTCCGGTCTTCTCGGCTTCAGCCAGTTTCTGATCGCTTCGCTCTTCACGCAGCTCGCCGGTTTTCTGCCGCACGACAACGCACTGGTCGTGCCGCTCGGCATGGGCGCCAGCCTGCTGATCGGCGTTCTGTTCCTGTTTGTGCTGCGCGGCGGTGACCGACGGGTGTGAGCGCGCTACTGCTCGCCGTTCTGCATCGCCTGCATCATGAACGCCGTGAACTTCGCAAAGTTCGGATCGGCCATCATCGACTCCATCGACGCCTTGCCCATGCCGCACTCGGCCTCGATGGCCTGCTGCTGGTCCGTCGGAAGGGGGGAGATTTTCTGACCCTCCTCTGCAAACTCTGCCATCGTCAGGGTCTCGCGGGCGACAAGCGCTTCCATGTTGGCCAGCATCTCATCGACGCCGTCATCGCCGATCCGATCGCGATAGGCCTGCAGCGAGCATTCGGCCGCCGTCGCCATCGCGTCCGTCCATGTAATATTAGGCAGTACGTCTTTCGCATCGGGAAACTCCGCGGCCACGTTCGCGATCATCCGCTCGCTCATGGCCATGCTCAATCGCTCCATGCGCGCCAGATCATCTTCCGCATGGGACAGTCCCGCGCCGGTGGCAAGCGCTGCAATCGTAAGGACGGTGAGGCGTGATTTCATGGGGTGTTCCTTGTGGATTTTGCCGCGGTTAACCGGCGATCAGAGGTGCACAATCAACGCACACAGAAGCGGTTTCAAGCGGCAGATCGCACCTCTTTCAGGGCACTGAATTTTTGTCAAAAAAAGCTGTTGCGCCCGAATCCGAATCTGCATATACCCCGCGCTCACCGGCGGCGGGGCGCTTATGACGCTTCGCCGCCGATTGCTTCAGAGCCTTCGGGTAACGGGGCGTGCTCTTTGACAATTATATCCATCTGAAGGGATATGCGGGCGGTTTGGTCGTTTTTGCGACTGTTTGGATCGTTCGGATATCGGCCGGTTAGAGGCGGGGCTTTCGGGTTCTGTCTCGATGATACTGGTAGTCAGCTTCATTAGCTTGGTGTGGTCTTTGTTTCTTTCGGGAAACTGGACACATCGAAGTCAATGACGATGTGCGAAGGTTCGA
>JBCCMP010000116.1:0-12418 GCA_039026295.1 Pseudomonadota bacterium
CTCGATCAGGGCAAGAGAGCGATCGACGAAGACCACGACGACAAGCGGCAGGCCGAGGTCGCGCAGGGTTGCGAGCTCGCCCATGGTCATCTCCAGCCCGGCATCGCCCATGAAGGCAATCACCGGTGCCGCGGGATCGGCATTCTTGAAGCCCATCCCCAGCGGCAGCGCACATCCCATGGTGCAGAGGCCCGTCGATTGCAGGATCGCGCGCGGGTGTTTGGCCTGCCATTGCTGCGAGAGCAGGATGCGGTGCGCGCCTGAATCGATCGTGATCGTGGTGTTGTCCGGTGCGACCGCCAGCATCTCGGCAATTGCCTGATCCGGGCCCCATTCGGTCTGTGCGGCGAAGGCATCCCAATAGGCGTCCCGCATCTTCGCGGCTGTCCCGTCGGACCAGCTTGGCTGAGCCGGTCCGTCAATGGCAGCCAGGCCTGCGGTGACAGAGCAGACCCAGGAGAGGGCGGCATGGTGCATGTCGTGATCGTTCGGCGCATGGGCAAACTCGATCACCTTGGCCGGGTCCCAGGGGGCCTGCCACCCGGTACGCATTTCGATCGGGTCGTAGCCCGCGGCGATTATACAGTCTGCCTGCTCGAAAATCGGCAGGACCAGCTTGTCGGATTTCGGCGAAAGGCCGTGACCGCCAAGCGAGAGGGGGTGATCTTCGGGCAGGATGCCTTTTGCCTTGTAGGTGGTCAGCAGCGGGATCTGGTGGCGTTCGACGAAGGTGCGCACCGCCTCGGCGCCGCCCGGTTCATTCAGAACGTCGAGACCCGCCATCATGACCGGTCGCTGCGCGGCCCCGAACATCTCCCGCGCCTGTTCGAGACCCGGGCCCGCGGGCGCGGTTGGTGTCGAAGCGGCGTGCCGCCACGCGCGCGGTGCGGGTTGGTCGGCGTCAGCCACGCGGATCGGCAGGTCGATATGGACCGGACCGGGGCGCCCGGACAGAGAGATCCCGAGGGCCTTGTCGATCATCACGTCAACCGCGCCGTCGGTTGCCGTGAAGCTTGCCTTACAGACTTCCTTGAACACGGCGCCATGGTCGAAAATCTGGTGATTATAGGAAATCGCGTCTGCGGCATCGACGCAGCCGGAGAGCACGATCAGCGGTACGCGGTCCTGTTCGGCATTGGCGACGACGTTGAACGCGTTGGCAACGCCCGGGCCCACGGTGGCAACCAGAACGCCCGGCGCGCCGGTGGCGTGCCAGGTGCCCTCGGCCATGAAACCGGCGGCGTTCTCGTGCTTGGTCAGGATAAATCTGATGCCCGCGCGCTCGAGCGCGTCGATCAGTGTCAGGACCTCGCCGCCCGGTATGCCAAAGGCATGTTTTACGCCAGCGGCCGCCAGACGGGCGGCGATGACATCTGCTGCGTTCATGGAAGTTCCTCTGAAGTGTCGGTCCTGCTCGGCCGGACCCTATGCGTTTAAATTTCGAAAGGAAAACCTGTTTTCTTCACCGGTTCTGCAAGTTTTCCTAAAGGTTCAATCGCCCTCGAATTCGCAGAGGACATGCAGATCCACGCCCATATCGCGCAGCCGATTCGAGCCGCCGAGGTCGGGCAGATCGACGATGAAGGCGGCGGCTGCCAGGACACCGCCAAGCTTCTCGATCAGTTCGATCGACGCGATGGCCGTGCCGCCCGTTGCCAGCAGATCGTCGACCAGAAGCACGCGGGATCCGGCGTGGATGGCGTCCTGATGGATCTCCATCTCGGCCTCGCCGTACTCCAGCGCGTAGGCGACCTTGATCGTCTCTCCCGGCAGCTTGCCTGCCTTGCGCACGGCGACAAAGGGAAGGCCCAGTTTATAGGCTACCGCACCGCCGATGATGAAGCCGCGGGCATCGAGGCCGACAACCACGTCCAGACCCTCGGCCGTGTATGGATTGGCCAGTCCATCAATGGTTAGGCGAAAGCCGGTCGCGTCATTGAACAGGGTGGTGACATCGCGAAACTGAATGCCCGGGACCGGGAAGTCCGGGATGGTGCGGATATAATCGCGGACGGTCTTGGTTTCGTGCATGGGCCCGGCCTTTGCTGCGGTTCGGCCGGAGATTAGGGCTTTTGCCGGTGAAAACAACGCGGTCAAAACACCGCCGTGAAAAGAACCTCTGGTCAGCGGGTCGGTGTTTTCCCGTCCAGCACTTGAGCGAAAAGGTCGCTGTCGACATTTCCGCCGGACAGGATCACGCCGACCTTCTGGCCCTGCACCCGGTCTTTTTCCTGCAGCGCCGCGGCGAGTGGGGCGGCCCCTGCCCCTTCCGCTATATTGTGGGTGTCGGTGTAGTAGGCGCGCATCGCCTCGGCGATTTCGTCGTCGGTGACGCGAACGACGCGGGCGCAGCCGTTGTGGATGATGTCGACCGGTTCCTGCCAGGGCGCGCGGCAGTCCATCCCGTCGCCGAGGACGGTGTCGGTGGCGTTGGTCGGGACGACCTTGCCCGCCTCGAAGCTGAGCGCGTATGCGTCTGCCCCGGCCGAGACAACGCCGACGATTTCGGTCCTCAGCCCAAGCAGGTCCCGGACCGTTATCAGCCCGCAGCAGCCAGAACCCATGCCGATGGGAACGTAGACAACGTCCAGATCGGGGGCGGCCGTGAAGAGCTCAAGCGCATAGGTCGCGACGCCCCGCACGAGGGGTTCGTGGAACGGGCCGATCAGTTCCAGCCCGCCTTCCCCGGCGCGGCGCACGGTTTCCTGTCGGCATTCCTCGTAGTCTTCGCCATAGAGTTCCACATCCGCGCCCCAACCACGCATTGCGCGGACCTTTTCCCTGGAATTATTGGTCGGGCAGAGCACCTGCACCGGGATGTCGAAGGCAGAGGCGGCGAAGGGGATCGACTGTCCGTGATTGCCCCGGGTCGAGGTTATGATACCGGGACAGTCGGGTTTCGCCGCCTTGAGTTCCGACATGTATACCAGCCCGCCGCGGACCTTGAAGGCGCCGGTCGGGGTGTGATTTTCATGCTTCACCCAGACCTCGGTGCCCATGCGTTCGCCAAGCAGCGGCCAGGCGAACTGCGGGGTCGGCGGCATATGCCGGTGGACGAGATCGCGGGCGCTGTGCAGCTGGGCGAGGGTGAACATGCGAATGGCTCCGTTACGGGCATCCTGAATGCCGTGCTGCCGCCTCGCATGCAAGAGGGCAGGAATCATGGGTGCAGCCCTACGGAGCTAACCGGGGTTTTCTGGCGATGCTGTGCCGCGGAAGGGTGGCCGTTGGTTACGAAACCTCAGCCATGCACTTGCGGTAGTAGGCGCGAACAGCGAGGCACGACTTGTCGTAGCGCGCGTTGCAAAGAGTGGTTGCCTGCTGCGTTTCGTCTCCGATCAATTCCGGCGACGAGTATTTGATGAAGACCAGGGCGTAGTAGGACGCTATTTTGCCATGCTCTTGAAGGCCATCCAGGTGCATGTCCCGCCGTTCCGGTGTCAGGGCACCGGGGTGCGGATTTGGATTGGCGAAATAGGAGCGCGCTTCATCCATTATTGCCGCGTAATCCGCGAAGGCCCTGCCCGTCGCACCGTGGTCTGCGAGCAGGAGGCCCAGGAAGATCCGCAGTTGGACCTGATTCAGCAGCATCGGAATGGACGGAATTTCATGGGATCCGCGCTGCGCCTCGATCACCTTGTCGACCTGGTCGGCCAGGGCGTGAACCTGCGCCATCTTTTCGGTAGGGAGTGCCGGGCCAAAATCATAGGGAAGCTCAACTTCCCGCTTGCCCGGCCCCAGTTCGGCCTCTGATTGCTCGATACGTCGGAGATGCGTCTCGAAATCCTCTTCGAACCCCTCCGGTGTCGTCACATGGAACCGCTCAGCGAGGTAATTCCGCACCTCGTCGATCCGTTCCGCCTGTGGCTCTGTCGATTTCGACCAGACGACGTTTTCAGGGCCCATCACGTCGGACATCCTGTCCTGCATCGCGAGTTGGTGATCCTTGTCGCGAATGGCCTGTTCATCGAAGACAATCGTCGTCCTTTTGCGCCGATCTTCGGTGTCCAGTTGATCCAGTTCCCAGAGAACGCTGGGTGTGAGCGATGAAACGTAGACGACGTAGTGGTCCATGCGCCGCATAAGATCGAGCACGGTCTGCTTCCACGATGCACCGTTGGCGACCACGGAATAGGGGCCAAGAAACGCGCGATCGGCGATGGCGATGAGATCGTCAAAGTCGCGCTGCGCGTCGGCTGTTTCCCAGTACACATCCTTGGGACTGAGGATTTTGAAATAGGGCAGACGCTTGCCCAGCAGTTTGCGCATCTTTCCATTGAAGAGCATGGTAAAGAGAGTCGACTGACCAACGGCCGCGTCTCCGGCCAGGTGGTAGGCGCCTTCGAACTCGTAGCCACGCAGATACAGGACGTGCTTGTACTGCGAGGGTCGGCGCAGCCAGGCGTTCGCGCCGAAGTGCTGGATGTAGATGTAGAATGCAGTTCCCGTGAGGAAGCTGAGATTGTCCATGTCCAGCATGTCGAAGACAAACAGCGGGCGAACCCGTTCAGGGCTGACCGGCTGGAACAGGTTTTCTGCGATGCCCGCCTTGACGAGGAACTCGGAGTTCGAAGCGATCCGGCGGAGGTACTTGCCAAACCAGTTGCGCACGAAATAGCCGAGCAGGTGTTCAGTCGCCTCGTCCAGCAGGCGAAGGTCGTAACCGGGAGCCGGTGGCTGAGCCATATTCGATCACCGCTGCGCTACATTTAGATCGCGCAGTGTAGCACAGATCACGACCTTAAGTTGAGCAGTACGGCGATTGACGTTCTGTCCGGCGTGACCCTTCTGGGATCATAACCCGCCCATTTCGCCGACCCGCTGAACAAGACGCATTATTCGATGGGGACAAGCACCTCGTTCCGGCGCATGGCCGGAATGGTCCACGGGGGATTGTACTGCGCCTGTTCCGGCGGACCGACAGCCACCAGGCCCTTGGCCTGCATCCAATCGTTCAGCTTGGCGCGATGCTCCGCAAACAGGGCATCGTCGGCGCGGCCGTTGAAGCGTATCACCGCGACCTTGCGTTCCGGGATTATGTCCAGCTCGACCGACGGATCTGTCGGCAACGGGGCGGTATCTGCGGTGAACTCTTTGGGCAGGATGAATGCCATCTCGCCATCTCCGGTCCTCAGAACCGGGGCGGTCATAGCAATCTTGTCACCATCTGCGTCCGGCGACCGCACCAGGACAGGTGCTGTCATCGCGATTTCCCGCTCGCCCCCATTTGCCCCCGATATGTATCTGAAGAGCCGTCGGAATGCCGAGTTCGAGGTGTCATCCATAGCGGTCTTGGCAAGGATGAGCGGCGGGTAGCTGCGGATCTCAAACGGGGCGTCGGCCATCACTGTCTCGAAGCCGGGTTCGGGCGCGGCTTCTCCGCCGATCACGCTACAACCGCCTAGTGTGAGGGCACCGAACAGGGCGGCCGCGAATGCGATCCGTGCGGGGGAAAGCGAAATTCGAACAGGCTGCATCGTGGACCTCGCGAGTGTTCATCATGCCCGCGAGGTAGGGCGCGCCAGCGGATTGGCCAGCGCGCCTTTTGTTCACGACAGCAAAAGTCCGCCGTCACAGTCTACGGTCGTGCCGGTGATGAACTCGTTCTCGACGGCGAACATGATCGCGTGGGCGATCTCGTCGGCCAGACCTGCGCGCGGGATCAGGTGATCGGCGGTCATCTTGTTGTAGAGATCCACGCGTTCCTGCCCTTGGAGTGGCACCATCGGCGTGTCGATGAACCCCGGGGCCACGGTGTTGATGCGGATCGGCGCAAGCTCGCGGGCAACGCCCCGGACGAACTGCTCGACGGCCCCGCCGACGGAGCCGATGGCGATCTGGCCCGGTTTGATCTTGCGGGCGGGCGAGCCGGAGACCAACACGATGCAGCCGTCCTGCGGGAGGTGTCCCGCCCCGTAGCGGACGACGTTCGTATAGCCCCACAGCTTTGCAAAGCTGCCCTGGAAGCCTTTCATGTCCATTTGCATGAACGGGCCGACCGCCCGGTCGCCCCCTGTCGCGGCGGAGATCAGGATGTCATAGGGGGCCAGCTTGGCCAGCAGGGCTTCGGTCGCGTCGCCATCCGTGGCATCGCAGGCTTCAAAGCTTGCGCCGGCGGGCAGGTCGCTGGCCTTTGCCGCATCGCGGCCGATTGCGACGACGGAGGCACCGCCCGCAGTCAGTTGCTGGACCGTGGCCAAACCGATGCCAGATGTGCCGCCGAAGACGATGGCTTTCTTGCCGGATACGTTCATCTCTCTCTCCCATTGATGTTGTTTGCTGCCCTGCCTGGGCTGCATGTGATCCACTCAGCCGAGCACCCGGCCCGCGACGGCGTCCAGTTTTGCGACGAGGGCCGGATCGCGTGCGTCTGGTGCGGTGATGATGGCAAATTCCAGGGCGCGGTCGCAGCCTTCGGGGCAGACTTCCGGCCGATCGGCCAGCATCGGCACGACCTGGGCGATCAGCCGACGGGCTTTCTCGCCGTTGCCCTGCATGACCTGAATGATGGAGGACACATCGACCTCGCCATGGTCCGGATGCCAGCTGTCGTAGTCGGTGACCATCGCGACGGTCGCGTAGCAGATCTCGGCCTCGCGGGCGAGTTTGGCCTCGGGCATATTGGTCATGCCGATCACGTCGCAGCCCCAGCTTTCGCGGTACATCCGGGATTCGGCGAGCGTGGAGAATTGCGGACCTTCCATCGCCAGATAGCATCCGCCGTCATGGGTTTTCACGTCGGCAGTTTCTGCAGCCTCGGCCAGCACCCCGCGCAGGCGGGCACAGGTCGGATGCGCGACGGAGACGTGGGCGACGCAGCCGGCACCGAAGAAAGACTTCTCCCGGTTGACCGTGCGATCGATGAACTGATCGACCAGGACGAAATCGCCGGGGGCCATCTCTTCACGGAAGGAACCGCAGGCGGATATCGAAATGATGTCTGTGACATCGAGCCGTTTCAGCGCGTCGATATTGGCGCGGTAGTTGATGTCCGTCGGGCTGATCACATGGCCGCGGCCGTGGCGGGGCAGGAAGGCCATCTCCACGCCGCCGAGTGTTCCGGTGAGGATCTGATCCGACGGTGTGCCCCAGGGGCTGTCGACCGTCTGCCAGTCTGCGCCCTGCAGCCCCTCGATCTGGTAAAGGCCGCTGCCGCCGATGATGCCGATGCGTCCCATTGCTGCCCCCAGTTATCCCGGCCGTTTCATCTGCCACCGGTCTTCGACGGTGGTGTAGTCCATGTAGCCCATGCGCGCGACCGGATTGTAGCTGAGCACATCCAGGATCCCGTCGGTCAGCGCGTCCTCCCTGATGTGGACGCCGACAACCTCTCCGATCACGACGATGTTTTGCCAGCCGTCCTGCCATGCGGGCAGGTCGATCACCTGGTGGGTCTTGCACTCGAGTACTGCGGGTGCCTCGGCCACGTGCGGCGCGGCGATCGCGCGGCCCTCGCCCTTGGTCAAACCGGCCTGCTCGAACTCGTCCACACCGGCATCGTAGGCCGCAGTGGAGACGTTCATTGCGTCTTTCAGCGCCTGGCTGACGATTGAGCAGGCAAACTCGCCTGTCTCTTTCGCATTGGTGACGCTGTCTTTGACGAAAACACCCGGCTTTTTTGCGCCGGTCTGGGCGAACATGACCATGGGTGGACGATCGCCGCATCCGTTGAAGAAGGAATAGGGCGCAAGGTTGGCGCGGCCTTCGGCATCAAGCGTCGACACCCATCCGATGGGGCGCGGCGCAATAATGGCCTTGAAGGGATCGTGCGGCAGGCCGTGCCCGTCCTTGGGATGATAGAACATGGGCGAGCCTTTCTGGTGCTGGTCTGTTCCGGTACTGGTCTGAGCGGTAGCGCCGTGATAACGGCTGCGGCCAATCCTTAACGCGCGCCCGCACGAATGAAAATGTCAGATCCTCGATGTTCCGCCTGATGCCAGAACGGCCCGACGACCGGGCCGAGGTGGAATGGTTACTGGATCTCGCCTTCGCCCCTGGTCGCGCCGCACTCAGTTCCTATCAATTGCGCGACGGGGTGGAGCCGATTGCCGATCTCTGTCTGGTTGCACGGGACGAATACGACGTGCTGGCCGGGTGCGTCAGATTTTGGCCGGTGGTCATAGGCACGTCGAGGGACCCCGCGCTGTTGCTTGGCCCGATCGCGGTCCACCCGACGCGGCAGGGCGAGGGGTTGGGCGCTCTGCTGATCTGGGAGTCGATCGACCTTGCGAAATCTCAGGGATGGGAAAGGATAATATTGATAGGTGACGCGCCGTACTATCGAAGATTTGGATTTAATAATCGGGAAACCTCGCGTCTGGATTTCCCAAAACCGTACAATCCGGACCGGCTTTTGGGAATCGCTCTGACCCCTGATGCCTTCCGTGAATGTTCGGGGATGGTGCAAAAAAGTAATGTTTTATCAACTGAAGGTTGAAATTTTCATTGACTTCAAGTCATTATCGACTACGAGACCAATTCGTCAGTGAATTCGCTTTGAAAACTTGAAAGTCCAGTGCTAGGTCTGTAAAGACTTGAAAAAACTGATGTCACCATCCGTTCAGTAAGGTGTAAATTCCGGGGGTGCCGATTTGCATAATGGTAATGACGGGCGGATTAGAAGAGAAGAAAGAAGGATCCCTTAAATGAGCGAAGAGACCATCGATCGCGGCGACCTGCTTGGTTTGACCTCAGACATTGTTGCGGCGCATGTATCGAACAATCCGGTGCCACTGGGCGAGTTGCAGGGTTTGATCGAAACTGTCTTTGGAACGCTGTCTGGTCTGAGCGAACCGGCCGCTGAACCTGTGGTTGAATTGAAGCCAGCAGTGCCCATCAAGAAATCTGTCACGGACGACTACATCATCTGCCTGGAAGACGGCAAAAAGCTGAAAATGCTGAAGCGCCATCTGAAGACTGCCTATGACATGACGCCCGATGATTACCGCGCGAAGTGGAGCCTGCCGCACGATTATCCGATGGTGGCGCCGAACTACGCGAAAAAGCGCCAGCAGCTGGCGAAGAAGATCGGGCTGGGCCGCAAACCGAAAGCGGCCTGATCAGACCCACGTTGCCTGCCGGAGGGGCAGCGGATAAAAGGGGCGGTCCCACGGGCCGCCCTTCTTGTTTTTAACGTTCACCAGCGGAACCACGCCATGACCACGCCGAAGAAGCTGTTCATCAAGACCTATGGCTGTCAGATGAATGTTTACGACAGCGAGCGCATGGCCGCGGCGATGGCGGCAGAGGGATATACCGAGGCACCGACCCCTGACGAGGCGGATCTGGTGATCCTGAACACCTGTCACATTCGCGAGAAAGCCGCGGAAAAGGTCTATTCCGAGCTTGGCCGCATGAAGCCGTTGAAAGCCGCGCGGCCGGATATGAAAATCGCGGTGGCCGGGTGCGTTGCACAGGCAGAGGGCGGGGAGATACAGCGCCGCCAGCCGCTGGTTGATCTTGTGGTCGGCCCGCAAGCCTATCATCGACTTCCGGCGATGGCAAAGGGCACGGCCCCGGCGCTGGACACGGATATGCCGGAGGAGGACAAGTTCGACCATCTGCCCGCGGACCGGCGGGCGAACCGAGCGCCGACCGCGTTTCTTACGGTTCAGGAAGGCTGCGACAAGTTCTGTGCATTCTGCGTGGTGCCCTATACCCGCGGCGCGGAAGTTTCGCGGCCGGCTGGAAAGATCCTGAAAGAGGCTGCGGATCTGGCAAGCCGCGGCGTTCGGGAAATTACGCTTTTGGGGCAGAATGTTAACGCATATCACGGGGATAGCGCCGACGGTGATGTGACTCTGGCTGCGCTGATCAAGCAGTTGGCCGAGATCGAGGGTCTCGAGCGGATCCGGTACACCACGTCGCATCCAAACGACATGTCTGATGATCTGATCGAGGCCCATGCGGAGCAGCCCAAGCTGATGCCGTACCTGCACCTGCCGGTCCAGGCAGGGTCAGACAAGGTGCTGAAGGCGATGAACCGAAAGCACACTGCGGAAAGTTACTTCCGGCTGATCGAGCGCATTCGCGGAGCACGGCCAGACATCGCGCTGTCGGGAGATTTCATTACCGGGTTTCCTGGCGAGACAGAGGAAGACTTCCAGGACACGCTGGCGCTGGTGCGAGAAGTACGCTACGCGCAGGCGTATTCGTTTAAGTACTCGACCCGGCCGGGGACTCCGGCAGCGGGATCGGAGCAGGTGCCAGAAGATGAAAAGGCTGACCGCCTGGCACGTCTGCAGGCCTTGTTGACCGAGCAGCAGACGGATTTCCAACAGGCGCAGGTCGGCCGTACTCTGCCCGTGCTGATCGAAAAGCGCGGGCGCGAAGACGGACAGATGGTTGGAAAATCACCGTATCTGCAGGCAGTGCACCTAAAGACCGATTCCACCGCCATCGGACAGATTGTCGATGTCGCTGTTACCGAAGCGTGGCGCAATTCACTGAACGGGATAGAGGCTAATCTTCAGGTTCTGTCGTGAACGTCAGCGGGAATCCTTCTTTTTGGCCGGCTTCCGTCGCCTGATCAGCTTTGGTCTCTGCAACGTCGCGCGTGTACACCGCGACCACACAGCTTCCTTTCTGATGCGCCGTCATCATCACGCCGTACGCACGCTCTGGTCCCATCCCGAATACTGACTTCAGGACGATGGTGACAAACTCTCGCGGCGTGTAGTCGTCATTCAATAGAATGACCTTGTGCATCCGAGGCTTTTCAACCTTTGGTTGTGTCTTGGGTTTGGTCTTCGGATCGAGAATCTCGATATCACTCATGGCCCGGCCCAATCGAGAAGGAAACGCAGCAAAGGTTTTTCGCATTTCCGAACGCCAACGTCCATCTTGGCGAAGGATCTCTACGCGGAAAACGCGGCCAAGCCAGACTTCAGAGGCGACGGCATTTCTCCACCATCCATGATCTAGACTTCGCGTTCAGCCTGATCGGCACGCTCACGACAAAGTGTTAATGGATGGTTAACGAAGTATCAGTCTTTGCGTTGTTGGTTTGCGCCTGCCTTGGGCCGGTATGTGGGTGGCGCTGCAAGACCGCGATCGTCCTCCTGTGCCTCTATGGCCGGAACTGCGGTGTTCAAGCGTCTTCAACCGAAGTGAAGCGCAGCCATTGAGCCACTGTTGCAGTTTTGCGGCAACATGTGTATCTACTGCGTCACAGTAGCCGGAGAGAAATATGCCGCGCATGGCACCGCATCAGAGAAAGACACAGGACGCGTGACGCCGGCTGCTGACCCAGCGGGCGCAATCCCGCGGGGACGTTATGAAGACCGAACATCTGAAAATTCTGAGCGAGGCACTTCCAGACGTGCTGCCGTATCCCTTCTACAGGGGGCGTGAAGCTGCATGGTTGCTGCATCAACAGATGACGGGCCCTGCGAAGGTTTCGTCATTGCGCAGGGGCCGGTTGGGTCCGCTGCTTGCACGGACGCCGGTGAATGACGTCGTCGCCGCCTGCGGTGACGGGGTCCTGACGCCTGACCGGCTGTTGCCGATCGCCGACCCTTGGTTGACGTTTGATCCCGACACCGATTTGGCGATGGATCGCCCTTCAGAGGCTGCATTTGCGGCGCTTTGTGCGGCTGATGTGATTCCCTATGTCGTCACCTTTGATCAATGGGCCGTTGATCGCGAAGAGATCAACTGGCGTCAGCTGCAGATCAGTCGTCGAGGCGGTAATCTTGTGGTTCAAGTGAACTTCCCGGATCAGTTCGAGCGTCAGTTCGCGCAATGGTTCGGATGGGACGCGCGGCGCGGGTTGGAGTACTATCTTCATCCTGTTCGCCGGGACGGCCCAATTACGATGGCATGGGCGCGACTTGATATGGATCCAAATGGTGAAGACGTGCTGATCGAAGAATTGCAGACAGATTTCCTGCGTCGTTTGAAGAGCTGGAGAACGCATCTTGCCGCGGATGCCGGACGCAAGCGCAAGACCGCGGCGAAGCGGTTCATCGACCATGTTCTTGAACGGCACGCGGCGATCTGGGCCGAGGCAACGCTTCTGGCAGCGATTGCCGTGGCGCGCACTGAACTTGGCGCGCGGCGGATTTGGCTGCATCAGCCCCATAGTGGTGCGCGTCTGAAGAACGTTCAGCACGGGGTCCCGCCGCGTTCGCTGTACTCGGACCTGCCGCGCCGGTTCGGCTTCAAGCCGACCGACCGCGCACCGGGATTCCTCTACCCCTCCCGAAGCCAGGTGGTCAGCCGGTTACGGCGGTCCGGGCGTCCGGTGTTCTGGTTGCTGGAGTTTCCGCGTATCATTGGACAGGAACTGGCAGCGTGAAAGCAACCCAATGTGACACAGAACAGGTGGTGTTTTCGCTTGCGCGCCTCGCCGGCACGGGGCACGGTATCGTCGTGCTGACGCCGCCTGAGACATCATTTCGTGCCAGACACCGCTCTA
>JBCCMP010000117.1:0-12350 GCA_039026295.1 Pseudomonadota bacterium
CGGGGACGCAGATGTCGCGATCCGCTATGGGCCCGGCGGGTATGCCGGTGTCAGGGTCGATCGACTGTTCGGGCAGACCAACACGCCCGTTTGCCATCCGGATCTGATCGACGAACCGAATCCGCTACGCCTTCCCGGTGATCTGAAACATCACACGCTTCTGCACATCGCGTGGAAGGATATGGAGGCGAGCTGGCGCATGTGGTTGCTGGCTGCCGGTGTCACCGGGGTGGATGCCGCAAGCGGGCCGCGCTTTGGCCAGGAGGCCATGGCGGTCGAGGCTGCGCTGCAGGGACAGGGCGTCGCCCTGGTCGGCGATCGGCTGGTCGCGGATCACATTGCGTCAGGACGATTGGTCCAACCGTTCGGGCCGGGGCTGAGCGCCCCGCTGTCGTTCGCGTACTATCTGCTGACCGCCAAACGCACTGCTTCCCACCAGGGCGTGGCAGCGTTTCGTGACTGGATACTGAAAGAGGCGCAATCCGTGCTGTCGAGCGACGGCCCGAGTGAAGGCCCGAGCAGAGACTCAAGCAACGGCCCGTTTGCCGATCAGCCGGACTGATCCCCGTCCGCCTCTTCCACCGGGTCGCGCGTCACGCGGCGGCCCGGCGGGGAGCTTTTCAGAACGATCACGATCACGGCAATGACGATCAGGATCAGGACGACCAGAAACGGATTGAACTGAGAGACGTGCAGCCGTTCGGTCCCGCTCAGCCAGCCGGCCGCGATCAGACCTGCAAGGATCAGCCAGTGCAGCCAGGGGCCGAGGAAGATGGTCTTCATTGCGTCACCTCGCGCGGGCGCTTTGCCTCCATCATCCGCGGCACGACGATCAGCGCGGCCAGGACGGCCCCGATGCCCGAAACGGTCCAGCCGCCCAGACCCAGCAGTTCATGGGTCGGGGGATAGAGCAGCAGGATCGCCGCGATCAGCAGCACCGTGCGCTTCATGGGATCAAGGGCGGAGCGGTACCACCCCTCCAGCGCCATGGTCAGAACCCAGAGACCCGCCAGCGCCAGCACGGTCGAGACGATCGTCAGCCAGACCGGCCCGACAAAGAGCAGCGACGGGTTGTAGACGAAGATCAGCGGCGCGAGGTATTTGGCGATGCCGACCCGCGTGGACTCGAACGCTGTTGCCATCGGCGGTGATTTCGCGATGGCCGCCCCGGCAAAGGCCGCCAGCGCCACCGGCGGGGTGATGCTGGAGACGACGCCGAAATAGAAGGCGTACATGTGGGCGGCGATCGGCTCGACTCCGAATTTCTCCAGCGCTGGGACGATCAGCGCGGCAACGGTGATGTAGACCGCCGTGGTCGTGATCCCCATGCCCAGAATGATCGCGGCGATGCCGGTCAGCGCCAGCAGGATCAGCAGGTTCCCGTCCGCGATCTCGATCACCAGATTGGTGAATTTCAGGCCGAGGCCCGAGACGAAGACCGACCCGATGATCAGCCCTGCGCAGGCACAGGCGATGGCCACCGGCACCGTTGCCCGCACCCCGGCTTCCAGCGCTGCCAGAATGTCCACCGGGCTCATCCGGGTCGTCGGGCTGATGAAGCTGAGCCCGATCAGCGCCGCCAGCCCGAAGAAGGCGGACCGCATCGGCGTGTAGCCGTAGAGCAGAAATGCCACCAGCACGCCCAGGGCGATCAACAGGTGCCAGCCGCGGGCCAGAACCTCGAGCGGGCGCGGCAGTTCCGATTTCGGGATCGACCCGATGTTGTGCTTGTCCGCCTCGAAATGCACCATGAAGTAGACGGTGATGAAGTAGAGCAGCGCCGGGATGATCGCGGCGATGATGATCTCGACATAGGGAACGCGCAGGTTCTCGGCCATGATGAAGGCCGCGGCCCCCATGATCGGCGGGGTGATCTGTCCGCCGGAGGAGGCGCACGCCTCGACCGCCGCGGCGAACTTCGGCCGGTAGCCGACACGCTTCATCAGGGGGATGGTGAAGGACCCGGTGGTGACGACGTTCGCGACGGCCGACCCCGACACCGTGCCCATGAAGCCGGAGGCAACGGCGGACGCCTTGGCCGGGCCGCCGATCCGGTGGCCGGTCAGCGACACCGCCAGATCGATGAAAAACTTGCCCGCGCCGGACCGGATCAGCACCGCCCCGAAGATGATGAAGAGGATGATATAGGTCGCGCACACATGCAGCGGGATGCCGAAGATCCCGTCCGAGGACATGAACAGCGTGTCGACGAATTTTCCCCAGCGCACGGGCGGGCCATAGAAGAACCCGAAGAACTTGTCCGCGTTCAGCGCGTGGAACATGAAGAAGCCGGTGATGATCACCATGGCCCAGCCCACGGCCCGGCGGGTCGCCTCGAACACCAGGAAGATCAGGATGCCGCCGACGATCAGGTCGGGGGGATCTTTCTCGCCGTAGCGCATGTGGAAGGCGTCGATGTCCCAGATCGTCCAGAGCTGGACGAACAGCACCAGTCCCACCAGCACCAGGTCGATCCCCAGACCGGCCATGCGCAGCGCATTCTTCGGATCACCGGGGACGATGACCGGGTCGCGCATCGTGTTCCGGAACAACGGATACATCAGCACGGCGAGCGTCAGCATGACGGTCAGGTGGACGGACCGGAACGAGCGGCCCTCTGGCGTGCCCCAGACCGCGGTGAAAAGGTGGAAGATCGCCAGCGCGATCGAGAGGACGGCGCAGAAAAACAGCAGCGAGTTCGCGAAGTTCACCCGCCGGTCCAGCAGCAGGCGTTCCAGGAAACCGAGTTCCTGCTTTTCGTGATAGTCCAGCGCGGATGCCTGCTCGCTCATGCTTTCACCCCGCAGGCGCGAATCCGGCCCCGGTCACGCCCCGCCCTAATCTGTTGCTGGAATGCCGGGGAGCGCCACTTCGGCGCTCCCGCAAGAACCTGTTAGAGCGGGACGCCAGCGCCCCGCCCAAGGCTAACGCCTGTTCCGCTCAGCCCGTGACGCCAAGCTCGTCATAGCACTTCTGGGCACCGGGATGGACCGGGATGGCGACACCGGACAGCGCTTCTTCCTGGCTGACCCGGTTCCAGACCGACTTCACCTCGGCGAAGGTGGCGTGGTTCTTCCAGAAGACCATGCACATGTTGTAGACCAGATCGTCCGGCAGATCCTTGTGCACGACCATGTTCACGACGATGCCCAGCGAGTTCAGATCTTCGGTCACCGCCTGATAGACACCGGCGGGCATGGTGCCTTCGATGTAGCCGGGGTTGGCTGCAATGATGGCTTCCTGATCCGCCTTGGGCAGGCCGATGAAGCGGACACCCGGCGACTGCTCCAGTTCCAGCATCGAGGCCTGGGGCATGTTCGTTGCCGCCATGAAGACGTCGATGTGACCGTCTTTCATCAGCGCGACGGACTCGGTGTAATTGACGTGGTGCACCGTTCCGCCATTCGATTTGATGGAGTCGAACGTGATGCCGTAGTGGTTGAGGATCGACTCGGCGAATGCCGTGCCCGTCCACTTGGCCTTGCCCGGGCTGATGTTCGCGCCCGCCATGTCGGCGAAGGTCTTGATGTCGCTGTCGGCGCGCACGGCAACCTGGAACATCGAGCCGTAGAGCGTCGCGAAGTGGCGCACGTCTTCCTGCTTCTTGGAGAACTTGCCGACCCCGTTGAAGCCGTTCGCCGTGGTGTGGGCGTAGGAGAAGCCGACTTCGGCATCGCCGCCGCTGACGGCCAGAACGTTCGAGATGCCGCCGCCGGATGTGTTCGAGGTGGCGATGCCGTCGATGTTTTCTTCCATCACCTGCATGATCTTCGCGCCCAGCGGATACCACGACCCGCCAGAGGGGCCGGAGACCATGCGCACAAAGGTGTCCGAGTGCGCCAGCGGCGCGGTCATCGCCACCGCGACAGCGGCCACTGTCAGTCCACGTGTGAATGCAGTCATATCGTTCCTCCCATGGTTCATTGGGATTCACGATAACGACCGAAACGCTCCTGTCCAGAGACCCGTCTGGGTTGACGACGGTTTCCGTTCGCGATTCGGGATTTCGCCGTCGGCAATGCCCGGGTCAAGGATCGTCAGGCCTGGCCACGCTTCGCGACAGCTTGGCTTAAATCGCGCACTTATTCTGTGCGCGTTAATCAAACCGCGATCTTGGTTAAGCCAAGGTGATCATGCCGGTAACGCCCTGAAAAAAGGGCCTCCCTCGATTTCCTGCAATCTCGACGCAATTTCTTCCGGTCTTTGACACACATCCTATGCAACCCGTCCGAGCAGAACAATAATTCCGCAACCACTTCTGCCTTACACCCTGACGGCTCTTATGTGAGGGAGACATCATGAATCTGAAATTCATTGCGACCGCAGCACTGGCGGCTGCTTTGCCCCTTTCGGCCATGGCCGAGGATGGCGTAACCGCCGACACGGTGACCTTCGGGCAGGTCGCGGCGTTCGAAGGTCCGGCATCGGCGCTGGGCACCGGCATGCGCGACGGCATCCTGGCGGCCTTCAACGAAGTCAATGCCAATGGCGGCGTTCACGGCAGACAGCTTGCCCTGAGTTCGGAAGATGACGGCTACGAGCCGGACCGGTCCGCCAAAGCGGTCAAGGCGATGATCGCCTCGGGCGAGATCTTTGGCCTGATCGGGCCGGTGGGCACGCCGACGTCGAAGGCAACGCAGCCGATCGCGACCGAGGCGAAGGTCCCGTTCGTGGGGCCGTTCACCGGCGCCGGCTTCCTGCGTGATGCCGCACTGGGCAATGTCGTCAATGTCCGTGCGACCTATGCGGCAGAGACGGAAGCCTGGATCGCCTATCTGGTGGACAAGAAGGGCTACAAGAACATCGCGCTTCTCTATCAGGACGATGCCTTCGGCCGGGTGGGTCTGAGCGGGGTGACGGCGGCACTGGAAAAGCGCGGCATGACGCTGGCCGCGGAAGGCACCTACACGCGGAACACGACGGCTGTGAAATCCGCCGTCATCGCGATCCGCAAGGCCAAGCCCGACGCGGTCGTGATGGTCGGCGCCTACAAACCGGTGGCCGAGTTCATCCGCCTGTCGAAAAAGCTGAAGATGGACGCGGATTTCGTCAACATCTCGTTCGTCGGCTCGAAGGCCCTGGCCGAAGAGCTGGGCCCGGACGGTGAAGGCGTGATCATCAGCCAGGTCGTGCCGTTCCCGTGGGACGCAAGCGCCGCGATCGTCGCCGATTATCAGGCCGCAATGAAGGCCATGGATCCGGGTGCCGAGCCGGGCTTTGTCACCCTTGAAGGCTACATCGTCGGCCGCCTTGCCATCGCCGCGCTTGAAAAGGCCGGAGCAGACCCGACCCGCGAGGCATTCCTGAACGCGGTCTGGGCGATGTCCTCGGCGGACTTTGGCGGGGTCACCATGCAGTTCGGTGCCGGCGACAGCCAGGGTCTGGACTCGGTCTTCCTGACTGAAATCACGGCCGATGGCGGCTTTGCGCCGCTCGCGCTGCCGGGCAGTTAAGGGGTTCATCCCATCAGTCATCGCCCCATCCCGCGACGCGGGGCGGGGCGCCAAAAGCACAAACGATCGCGGTTCTCCGCAGAGGAAACGGCCATGACCAGCAAGCTGACACGGCGCGACGGGCTCAAGTCTCTCCGTATCGTTTTTGAAGGAACGTTCGGCATGGCGGTGGGACTGATTGTCCTGTGCGCCGCCGTGGGTTTCGCAGCGCTACAGTTCATCTCGTCCGAGTTCGGAACGCTCCGCGATGAGAGCCTGACAGAGGTGCGCCGCGACAATCAGCTGATCCGGCAGACCAGCCCGATCATCTCGGGCATCAAGGCGCTGGGCTTCGAGACGGATGCCGAACAGGTCCGCGTCGTCGAGGCCGATCTGGCGAAGCGGATCGCCGATCTGGAGGCAAGCCTTGCGGGCATGCCGCCGGAGGACAAGGTGTCCATCGCAACGCGTCTGCAGGCGGTCCGGTCGGCCAAGACCGCATTGGCCGATGCCCGCAAAACGGCGATCGAAGCGAAGCAGGCCCGCCAGAACAGCCTTCAGGCCATGGCCGCACTGTCCGAGGAGATCAGCGGTGTCATCGCGCCCCAGGTCGATGACGCGGTCTTCGATCTGATCATCGGGGGCGAAGAGGTCACGGCCTCGGTCAACGAGATCGTGTCTCAACTGGTCGAAAAGGACTTCGCCTCGTTGCAGATGCTGCTTGGCCTGCGCTCGGCGTCCAACCTGGCCTTCGGGGCCGAAACCGGTTTGCTGTTCGCCGATGACGCTGCCGTGCGGTCGATCATGTCCGACCTGATGGAGGCCGCGCTCAGTCGACTGGAGGCGAACAACGCGGAATATAGTGCGGCAACGGGCGATAGCGCCGCCGCCCTTGTCGGGACGATCAACGAGCTTACAACACTGCTCCGCGCCTTCGGTTCCGACAAGTTTGGCAATCGGGACGAGGCGATCGGCGAGGTGCTGCGCCTGCGCCGGGACATCGAACTGAAGCTGGATGAAGCAATTGACGAGCGGATCTTCGATCTGACGATCAATTCGGACGATGCGCTGACATCGACGTCGGAGAGGATCAACAATCTGATGGACGGTCAGGTGGCGCAGGTGCGCACGCTCCTGCAGCTTGACGGTCTGATCGCCCATTACCTCAGCACGCTTTACAGCGTGGCCGCGGCGCAGGATGAATCGGCGCTGCGGATCGTCGAGGACGCGCTGATTGCAACGGCCAGCCGTCTTTCCGGTGCCGATCTGGGGGCAGCAGAGGGGCTGGCGCAGACCGTCGGCACGCTGTTGAAGGCGGCGGAGCCTGAAACAGGTATCGCGCAGCTGCGGCGCGCGGAGTTGGAGAGCATCGCGGCATCAACCCGCGCCGTGGCCCAGGCGGTGAAGGATGTCGAGGGACTGGTGCAGGAAGCCCAGGGATTGATCGAGGCTGCGCTGGACAAGATGGACGCGGCCGGGGCGGCGGTGTCATCGACAATCCACTATGCGCGCATCGGCCTGGGCGTCACGGTCGCGCTGGGCATTGTGTTCGGGTTGCTCGCCTATCTTTATGTGCGCCGCCGCGCCATCAATCCGCTGGTCGCCCTGGCGAGCAGGACCAGCAGCCTGGCGGAGGGAGATCTGTCCGTCGATCCGGGCTTCGAGGACAGGCGCGACGAGATTGGCCAGATGGCCGCGGCCCTGCGGGTCTTCCGCGACAATGTCGACAAGACGCGGCAACTGGAGCGGAACCTCACGGACCTGCTGCAACGCGCCCGGCACAATGCCGAGGCGGTGGCCAGGGGCAGCCAGTCGATGACCGATCAGGCATCGAAAATCGGCGATGGGGCAGAGTCGCAGGCGTCCGCTGCCCAGAAGGCGAGCGAAGCCGTGACCGAAATGGCGGCGATGACCCTGCAATCGACCGAGAACGCGTCGAAGACGGAACAGATCGCCATGGCCGCCGCGGAGGATGCGGACAAATCCGGTACCCAGGTGGCGGAGGCCGTGACTGCCATCGAGACGATCGCCAGCAAGATCGGCGTCATTCAGGAGATCGCCCGTCAGACGGATCTCCTGGCCCTGAACGCCGCCGTGGAGGCGGCGCGCGCCGGTGAGCATGGTCGTGGCTTCGCGGTCGTTGCCTCGGAGGTGCGCAAACTGGCGGAGCGTGCCCAGAATGCGGCCCTGGAGATTCAGGAAATGTCGACGACAACCGTCGATGTCGCAAGCTCGGCCCGCAACATGCTGACCGATCTGGTGCCGCAGATCCGCTCCACCGCCGATCTGGTGCAGGAGATTACCACCGCAACGCGGGAGCAGAATATCGGCACCGAACAGATCAACGGGGCGATCCGCGATCTGAACGAGATCATCCAGCTGAATCGCACGACCGCCAGCGCGGCCCAGATGACAGCACAGGATCTCTCGGGGCAGGCCGATGATCTGCGTTCGATGATCGCCGAAGGCAGCGCCGCGACCGGTACAGACCTGTCCGAGGACGGCGCGCCGCAAGGTGGTGATCGGACCGGCGGTGACCGGACTGGGGTTGGCAGTGTCGAAGGTGGCGGCGTCGGGGGTGGCGTCGTCGAGGGTGGCGGCGTTGAGATCGACCTGAAGGATGTGGCCTGACCCGGCCAACCCTGCCGTCGCCACCACGCCGCGAGCAACAGCCGTATATCGAAGACGCAAACCTCAAAGAGCCGCCGGGATCGCGCCCGGCGGCTCTTTGATCTGGCGATCATCCGTAGCTGACCACTTCGAATTCGACGCCGTCATGATCATGGAAGTAGAACCGTTTGCCGGGCCCGTAATCGCCGTGGTTCACGGGGGTCATACCCATGTCCACGACCTTTGCCTCGACATCATCCAGATCGTCCACGACCACGCCGACATGGTTTAGCCCGGCAATCTGCTGATAGCTGGCCACGTCGACGTCCTGGCGATCACCCTGCCCATAGACGGCCAGATAGGTGTCCCCGTCCCCGACATGGACCGTGTAGCCCGCGCCTGCCATCGCAGGGCCCTGCCAACGGATGTGCCAGCCGAACAGTTTGCAGACCATTTCGGCGGTTTTAAGCGGATCGCTGACGGTCAGATTGACGTGCTCCAATGTGCCTTTGGCCATCGCATGTCCTTTCTTTTGAAGTGCTGATTGGGGAATCGTGCAACCTCAACTAAGGTTGAGGTCAAGCGCGAAGTTCAGGAACCGAAATGGCGAGGACGTCAGGGCAAAACGGGGCAGCAGCGAAGCCAACCGGCCGGATGCTGGGCATCGGTGATCTGGCGGCGCGCACAGGGCTCAGCGTCTCGGCCATCCGCTTCTACGAGGACAAGGGACTGGTTGCGCCGCTGCGCACGTCAGGGAACCAGCGCCGTTTCCTGCGCGCCGACATCCGGCGTCTGTCCTTCATCCAGATCGCGCAGCAGCTGGGGTTCTCGATCGCCGAAATCCGCCAGCAGCTGGAAAAGCTGCCGCTAGGCCGCGCGCCGACCCGGAAGGACTGGGCGCGGATCAGCGCCGGGTTCCGCGACATTCTGGATAGCCGCATCGCGCTGATGCAGAAGACCCGCGAGCGGCTGGATGGCTGCATCGGCTGCGGGTGCCTGTCACTGGACACCTGTGCGCTGTACAATCCGGACGACCGGGCGCACCGGTTTGGCACCGGCCCGCGCTGGCTGATCGGCGCAGACAGCGAGCGCGACGCGGTCCGCAGTGTCCGGGACACGGATCAGTACCGAGACGAGAACCACGAAGAAAACCGAGACGCGCACCAAGACGCGCACCAAAACGTCGAGGCCTGAAAGACTCAGCCATCTCCCTGCCTTGCCCGAATCGTTCCGCTATGGAACATTAAGTGAACATTTGGCATGACGACATGCGGAGGAGAACGACATGGACCTGAAAGAGATCGGCGAAGCACTGGTCACCCATTGCCGGAACGACACGGCGCTGCAGGCGCTGGACACGCTGTACCATCGCGATGCCGTTTCGGTCGAGGCGATGCTGATGCCAGGCACGGAGTCCCGCGAAACCGGCGGGGTGGAGGCCATCAAGGGCAAACATCACTGGTTCGACAGCACGTTCGAGGTGCACGAGAGCACGGTCGACGGCCCCTATCTGCACGGCGAAGACCGGTTCGGCGTGATCTTCCAGCTGGATGCCACGCACCGCGAGAGCGGGGAGCGCACGCCGATGAAGGAAATGGCGATCTACACGGTCAAGCTGGGCAAGATCGTGCGGGAGGAGTTTTACTACACCTGATGCGGCTGCGCGGGATGGCGCGCTGCGCGCGGCCCTCAGCCGTGGGTGTGGTCAACGTTTGCAGAACCTGCCTGCCTTGCGGACATGACGATGACCGGCACTTGTTTTGGGCGGACGGTCACCGGCCTCGGACTTGCAGAGGTCTTGCGTGCCGTTGCGCCGGGTTAGCCGGTACGCCCGACCGGGCGCTTCTGGCGGTTATCCCAGTTCCGCCACCATCTGGTCGCGCATCACGAACTTCTGCGGCTTGCCGGTGACGGTCATCGGAAACTCGTCCACGAACCGGATGTAGCGCGGCACTTTGAAGTGGGCGATATTGCCGTTGCAGTGGTCCAGCACGGCCGCTTCGGTCAGGCCGGGCTCGCGCGGGACGATCCAGGCGCAGACTTCCTCGCCGTATTTGTCGTCGGGCACACCGAAGACCTGGGCGGCGGAAATGTCCGGGTGGGTCATCAGGAAGTTCTCGATCTCGGCCGGGTAGACGTTTTCGCCGCCGCGGATCAGCATGTCCTTTATGCGTCCGGTGATCTTGCAATAGCCGTCATCGTCGATCACGGCCAGATCGCCGGTGTGCATCCAGCCGTTGATGATGGATTCAGCGGTCCTCTCCGCCTCGTCCCAATAGCCGAGCATCACGTTGTAGCCCTTGGTCAACAACTCGCCCTGCGTACCGCAGGGCACGGTCGCTCCACCTGTGTCCACGACCCGAACTTCGACATGGGGCTGGATCTGCCCGACGGTCGACACCTTGTGCTCCAGACTGTCTTCGACCGACGTGTGGAAGCTGACCGGGCTGGTCTCGGTCATCCCGTAGGCGATCGTCATCTGATCGCAGTGCATGTCGGCGATCACGCGCTTCATCAGCGGGATCGGGCACGGCGCACCGGCCATGATCCCGGTGCGCAGGCCGTGCAGCTTGAACCGGCTGAAGTCGGGGTGGTCCAGCATCGCCTGGAACATGGTCGGCACCCCGTGAACGCCGTTGCAGCCTTCGGCTTGAAGAGCCTCGAGCGTCTCCAGCGGGTCGAAGCCCTCGCCCGGGAAGACCATCTTCACCCCGTAGGCGATGGCGGCGAGGTTCCCCAGCACCATGCCGAAGCAATGGTAGAGCGGCACCGGGATGCACAGGCTTTCCCCCGGTTGCAGCCGCATGGCGCGGGCGCAGGAGATGCCGTTGTTCAGGATGTTCCGGTGCGTCAGCGTCGCCCCTTTGGGCGCGCCCGTGGTGCCGGAGGTGAACTGGATGTTGATCGGATCGTTGTTGTCCAGACCTTCCGTGATTGCATCCAGACGCGCACGCTGACCGTCGGTGCCGCGCGCCATCAGTTCGTCGAAGTGGATGCAACCCGGTGCCGGGCCATCCGCCAGCTGGATCACCGTGCGCAGATGCGGCAGGCGTTCCGCCTGCAACCGCCCCGGCTGGGCGCGGGCCAGTTCCGGGGCCAGTGCCTGCAGCATGCCGATGTATTCCGAGGTCTTGAACCGCGTCGCCGCGATGATTGCCTTCGCCCCCGTCTTGTTCAGGGCATATTCCAGTTCCGACAGGCGGTAGGCCGGGTTGATGTTGACCAATACGACCCCGATCCGCGCGGTGGCGAACTGCGCCAGCAGCCATTCCGGCCGGTTCGGCGACCAGATGCCGACCCGGTCGCCCTTGTAGAGACCAAGCGCCAGCAGGCCGGCGGCCATCTGATCGACCTTGTCCGCAAACTCCTTATAGGTCCACCGGTCGCCGGTCTGGCTGAACACCGCGGCGGGCCTGTCCCCGTGGCGGCGCACCACCTCTGCCAGGAAATCCGGGATCGTCGCCTCCAGCAGAGGCCGGTCGGTCGGGCCTTTGACATGGCTCATCCCGTTGGCCGGGCGAACGGACAGGACCTGGGAATCCATCGGAAGCTCCCTTCAGTGTTGGTTTGCCGCATAATTGCGGTCTTGGCCCCGGGGTGGCAAGGGCTGGCGTTTGCCTGCGTCAGGGGCAGTCGGTCAGAAACCGGGCGATGCGTGTCTCTGGCGAGATCTTCTTGAAGACAATCCGGCAGTCGTCGCTGGCCGGTCCAAAGGACTGGCCAATCTTCAATGTGCGTCGCTTCTCTCCCGTGACCCGAATGTCTACGGAGTAACCCTTGATCTTCAGCAGCCTGAAGCTGAACGCACCGTCCATCAGGCTCGCCTCTGCTTTTTCCCGGACGACCAACACGCGCTGATCCGTGTTTGAGGCGGGCACCGTGACCGGCACCGCCGTCATGATCAGCAACGCGAGGAAGACTGCGCGGCACATCTCCACGAACTCAGGTGTTCTTGACCGAAATCTCGTCGCAGGTGTGCAGAATGACGTCACCATCCAGGATCGGCTTTGCAACTTCAAAGAATGCAGCGACGGTGGCCGAGTTGTTGTGCGTGTCCATCGCCGCCTGATCGCTGAACCGTTCGTAGGTCGTGAAGACCAGCGGGTCCTTGTCGTCCTGGCAGATGAAGAAGCCCAGAGTGTCCGGCTCGTTCGCGGCGACGTTGGCGGCCACATCCAGAAGACCCTGCTTCATCGTCTGTTCGTGCCCGGCCCTGGTCCGGATCACGGCGGTGATCGTCTTCATCTCAGGCCCTCCCCTAAATCTTGCGCCAGTCCCCTGCCGCTTCGAACGCGCCGTAGGATCAAC
>JBCCMP010000118.1:0-12262 GCA_039026295.1 Pseudomonadota bacterium
GTCACCTTGGTCTCGTTCTGCAGAATCAACTGCGTGTTCCGCGCGATCCGGGCCGAAGCTTCGGTCGGCAGCGCGATAGCTTCATCAAACGCATTGGTGTGCAATGACTGAGTGCCACCCAGAACGGCAGACATCGCCTCGAACGCCGTGCGGACGATGTTGTTGTAGGGGTCCTGCTCCTGCAGCGACACGCCCGAGGTCTGGCAGTGCGTGCGGAGCATCAGGGACTGAGGCTTCTTCGGCTCAAACTTTTCCATGATTCGGTGCCACAGCAACCGGGCCGCCCGCAGCTTTGCGGCTTCCATGAAAAAGTTCATGCCGATGCAGAAGAAGAACGACAGGCGCGGCGCGAAGGCGTCCACGTCCATGCCCGCCGCGATGGCCGCCTTCACGTATTCCTTGCCGTCGGCCAGCGTGAACGCCAGTTCCTGCACCAGGTTCGCCCCGGCTTCCTGCATGTGATAGCCGGAAATCGAGATCGAGTTGAACTTGGGCATCTCTGCCGCCGTGTACCCGATAATGTCGGACACGATCCGCATCGACGGTTCGGGCGGATAGATATAGGTGTTCCGGACCATGAACTCTTTCAGAATGTCGTTCTGAATGGTCCCGGCCAGTTTCTCGCGCGGCACGCCCTGTTCTTCGCCTGCCACAATGAATGAGGCCAGTACCGGGATAACGGCGCCGTTCATCGTCATCGAGACCGAGACCTGTTCCAGCGGAATGCCATCGAACAGGATTTTCATATCCTCGACGCTGTCGATCGCAACGCCGGCTTTGCCGACATCGCCGATCACCCGCGGGTGGTCGGAGTCATAGCCCCTGTGAGTTGCCAGATCGAAGGCAACCGAACAGCCCTGCTGCCCCGCCGCGAGGGCCTTGCGATAAAACGCGTTCGATTCCTCGGCGGTCGAAAAACCGGCATACTGGCGGATCGTCCATGGTCGCCCCGTATACATAGTGGCCCGTGGCCCGCGTACATAAGGCCCCTCCCCCGGGATGGTTCCCATATGGCCAAGGTCGTCCGTATCTGCTGCAGTGTAAAGCGCCTTGACTGCAATTCCCTCTGGCGTCTCCCAGGTCAGATCGTCCAACGCGCGCCCGCGAAGTTCCTTCTCCGCCAGGGCTTTCCATGTCTCGATCTTGTCGCTCATCGCGCTAATTCCTCGGCTATCGCGGACGCTAGGGACACCTTACAGCTTGTGAAGACCATTTGGAACATTGCCGCAGCGGGTTTGGCGACGCTGTTGCCAGGCATCACTGACGGTTGGGCGGCGGGCCTCGATGATTACCGTTGGCAGCACCGCCCGATCCTTGTGTTTGCCGCAAGCGAAGATCCGCGTCTGAAGCAGCAGATGGGCCGGTTCGACGCCGCTGCGGAAGACCTGGCCGATCGCGACAACATCCTGATTGTCGACACCGAACCGGCTTCTGCGCTGCGTGCACGCTTCCGGCCTGCGGATTTCACGGTCATTCTGGTGGGCAAAGATGGCGGGGAGAAGTTTCGTCGTAATGGACTGGTCGATCCAGACGAGTTGAATGCACTGATCGACACCATGCCGATGCGCCTTCAGGAAATGTCGCGCGATTGATGACCCCAATACGGGCTATTTTCGACACAAATGTTTTCGTTGGCGCGGGCTTCAACCCGCAGTCTGCATCGGTACGCCTTCTGAATGCTGTTTCTTACGGGAATTTCATCCAGGTCTGGTCAACGGAAACGCGTGCGGAAACGCAGCGTATACTGGACAAGATACCCCCGCTGGATTGGGAGCCGTTCGCGAAACTCTTCACGGCCGAAGGCCGTTATGACGGCGCATTGGACCTCGCCACCGCGTCGTTCGTCACCGACCCCGAAGACCGGAAGTTCGCGGCCTTGTCGATTTCGACGGGTGCGCCAATTATCAGTTCAGATCACGATCTGCTGTGCCACACCGAAAGATTGAACGTCTGCAAACCGGGGGCGTTCTGGCAGGGTTTCATCGAACAGATTTCTTAGGCGGATTTGGGCTGTCCAAATCCAAGTTCATTCGAATTCCATGATCACGTCGTCCACGGCCAGACTATCCCCGGCGTCGGCGTTGATCTTGGCGACAACGCCTTTCCTTTCGGCGCGCAGGACATTTTCCATTTTCATAGCTTCGACTGTGGCGAGCGCCTGACCTTCCTGCACCTCCTGCCCCTGTTTGACCGCGATCGAGACGACAAGCCCCGGCATCGGGCAGAGCAACATCTTCGACGTATCGGGCGGCAGTTTTTCCGGCATCAAGGCGGCGAGTTCCGCAGCGCGCGGCGACCGGACTTTGACAGCCAGATCTGCCCCGCGATACCGCATCCGGAAACCGTCTGTGATCGGCTGGACTTTGATCGAAACCTTGGCAACACCCTGCAATTTCGGCAGCTTCGCCTCCCAGTCGGCGTCGCCGTTGAGAGCCTGTGCGGCAACCCAGTCGGCTTCGCCATTCAGCGCCATCACACCGACTTTGGCCAGACTGTCCCCCGGGCTCCAGTCGGTGACGAGACCGTATGTTCCGTTTTCTATACGAACCTCAAAGAAACCGGCGCCGGTCCCCCGGCCATATGTGCCGTTTTCAATCCGCACAGCAGTCCGATCGTCAGGACGCGCCATGACACGGAAATTGTCACCCGAGATCGAAACGTCCCATTCGCAGGTTGTTCTCTTCCGCCGATTTCCAAGTGTTCCACTTCCCGCGGCAGCGCGCATGTCGGCAATCGTCCGCATAACGGCCGACGCGGCGGCAACATGCTTCGTGGCCCGAGGATCCATGGCCGCGCCTTCAAATCCCTCGGGATACTCCTCCGCTATGAACGCGGTAGTGATGTTGCCGGATTTGAAGCGCTCGTGATCATAGACCGCACTCAGGAACGGCAGGTTGTGACCGATGCCTTCTACTTCGAATTCGTCCAATGCCCTTCGTTGACCCTCTATCGCCTCTGCGCGCGTGGGACCCCAGGTGCATAATTTGGCGATCATTGGGTCGTAATACATCGAGATCTCGCCCCCTTCGTAAACGCCGGTGTCGTTGCGAATGACAGGCGCATCGGGCACAAGGCCGGGCGCGTAGCTCTCAGTCTCTGCAGGCGGGCGATACCGGGTCAGCCGCCCGATCGACGGCAGGAAATTCCGATACGGGTCCTCGGCATACAACCGGCTCTCCATTGCCCAGCCATTCAGCTTCACATCTTCCTGGCCGATGGACAAATTCTCGCCATAGGCCACCCGGATCATGTGTTCGACCAGATCTTGTCCTGTGATCAGCTCGGTCACAGGGTGCTCGACCTGCAGGCGGGTGTTCATTTCCAGAAAATAAAAATTGCGGTCGCCATCGACGATGAATTCGACTGTACCGGCGGAGGAATAATCCACCGCCTTGGCCAGCGCGACCGATTGCTCGCCCATGGCCTTGCGCGTCGCCTCATCCAGAAACGGTGATGGCGCCTCTTCGATGACCTTCTGATTTCGGCGCTGGATCGAGCATTCCCGCTCGCCCAGATAGATGCAGTTGCCATGCTTATCGCCCAGCACCTGGATCTCTATGTGCCGCGGCTGGGTGACAAATTTCTCTATGAAGATCCGATCGTCGCCGAAAGAAGCCGCCGCCTCGTTCTTCGAGGACTGAAAACCTTCGCGGGTCTCGTCCTCATTCCAGGCGATCCGCATCCCCTTGCCACCGCCGCCAGCCGACGCCTTGATCATAACCGGATAGCCGATATGGCCCGCGATCTTCACCGCCTCGTCCGCGTCCGCGATCAGGCCCATATAGCCTGGGACGGTGGAGACCCCTGCCTCAGAGGCCAGCTTCTTGGAAGTGATCTTGTCGCCCATCGCCTCGATCGCGCCCTTGGGCGGTCCAATGAACGCAACACCAGCCTTGTCCAGCGCCTCGGCAAACTCGGCCCGTTCCGAAAGGAAACCGTAACCGGGATGCACCGCTTCGGCCCCGCTTTCCGTGATGGCGGCCATAATCTTGTCGATCACAATGTAAGACTGGTTGGCGGGCGGCGGGCCGATATGAATGGCTTCGTCGGCGATGCTGACATGAAGCGCATCCTTGTCCGCATCCGAGTAGACCGCCACCGTCTGAATTCCCATCCGGCGCGCCGTCTTGATCACGCGGCAGGCGATTTCTCCCCGGTTGGCGATCAGGATTTTTTTGAACATGTCGATCTCTCCGCCCCGGCCTTTGTGGCATCTCTTATCCAGCGGCGCCGGTTCTGGGCATCATCCAGCACGGCGTCAAGGGCTTGTCGCACCGCATCGGTGGCGAAGGCACGGACCGTTACAACGTCTACAGTACGGATCGTTGTCTTATCCGCAGACTGATCGGGCACGCCCAATGGCGCGAATCTAATTAGGCCAGTGAGCGCCTGCCAGGCATTATAATCGATAGACGGGGCGAAACCTCGCCGCAGACGTAGGGACTGCAGCGGCGTTCAGGAAACCGTTCGTTCAAGGGATCTGAAAAGTGACGACCCTCATACGCCGGATCAAAGCGCTGCTTCCACCATCATGAACGTGGCAGCGGGTCGCGTCAGTGCCAAAACACCACAAAAAACGGCGCCCCAGGCAGGAGCGCCGCTGGTCTCAAGCTGCTCGAAACCTCAGTAATTTCTGCGCCGCCAAACGGGATCGCCAAGATCCAGATCCTCGGCGTTCGTCAACCCGCCCGCAGCGGCACCGGCGGCACCGCCAAGCAGAACCCCGGAGGTAATATCTCCGTCCAAAACCGCTGCGCCCAATCCGCCTGCAGCCGCCCCGATCGCACCACCCGAAATCGCCCGGTCCGCCCGATTCGTCCCGCATGCCGCCAATGCAGCGCACAGCGCCAGAATTGCAAGTTTACTGCCCATGTCCAGTCTCCTTTGACCTTCTCGCCATGGCAGGTCTTACGGGAGACAGGATCATCGCCGTCGGTCGGGCCGATCACGAAATCTGGCGTCGCTGCAATATCGTTAGCGCTCGCATGGGATCCTCGGGCACGCAGAAACGGTCGACTGGACACCCCCGAACGGGCGAAGCCAAACTGTATCTACGGACGCAGATCCATGATTCAGGGTCTTCGGGCCACCATGTCAATCTCTACCAACGCACCAACCGCCAGTGCCGTTACACCGATTGTCGTGCGTGCAGGCCGCCGATCATCCGGAAAGTAGGACGCGTAGGTGGTGTTAAAACTTGCGTAGTCCCGCTCGAACTCCGTCAGGTAACATCGGCACTGCACAACATGGGTCAGATCCAGATCCAGACCGGCCAGAATGATCTTCAGGTTTTCCACGACGCGCCGTGTTTGAGCCTCGATACCATCTGCCAGCGGCGCATCCGGTGCTTCCGGATCCGTCGGCATCTGACCCGTCAGCAGAACCCAACCCTCCGCTTCGACCGCATGAGAAAACGGTGCGACGGGTCTGGGGCCATCACTGATCATGTGAAAAATCGGCTGCATTTTAGCCATCCTTGGATTGAGGAACCCGGGTGAATTAATTACGAACCCTGAACCATCGAAGAGGGTGAACCAATATGAAATCTGTTCTGTATCTGACTGCGGCGATTGCCGCGGCATCGTCCTTGTCTGCGTGTGCAACTGTGACTCGCGGCTCTACAGAGGATGTTTTATTTACGTCTAATCCGCCGGGCGCCGATATGAAGACCAGTCTCGGCCCTGGCTGCGTAACTCCATGCACCATCAAGATCTCGCGGCGCGATACGTTCCAGGCCGTGTTCGATTTGGACGGTGAGACGCGAACTGTTTTTGTCGACACCGAAGTAGCCGGAGGCGGCGTCGCAGGCGTCGCAGGCAACGTTCTGCTCGGCGGCGTGATAGGTGCCGGCGTCGACGTGGCGACAGGCGCAGGCCTGGATCATGTGCCAAACCCGGTTCATGCCGATTTCACTGTTCCAGAAACGGAAGCGCCGACGGAAGCGCCCGCAGCCGCGGAAGAGAAACCGGCGGAGAGTTAGTGTGCCGCTTAGTGACGCAATGGCGTCACTAAGCATGCCGGGCAGAACTTTACGCAGATGCCAAATGGACGAGTCCAAAGCGACAGTACAGTCCTCCTAAACATGCGGGTTGGACTGCATCAGAATCTGCACATAACCTTAAAAATCTCGCTTCCCTTGCCTGCGATTTTCACGGCCGGTGCTCCGGTCGTGTGGGTCAACTACAGGTTATGAGGTTTCCCTAGAGCGATCTTTGAAAACAAGTCTGCCACTGCAGAGCTATGCGGGTACAAGTCGCTAAGGCTTGGCATTTTTCCGGAAAGGCTAGGCCATCAGAGATCAAAACAGCGCATTGGGGCGCAGCGGTGTCTTATCCGTAGCCACGCAGACTTCCATGACCTAAGCTCATCGGTTGATTGTCATGCCCAGAGTTTTCCTCTGCCTCGCCACCCGACGCGGCGTAGGATTTGATGACATCAAGAATCTCGACTTTGCGTACGGGCTTGTTCAGGTAGCCATCCATCCCGATCTCCACGGACCGGTCCCTGTCCTCTTCGGATGTGTTTGCCGTGAGGGCAATTATTGGGACGGGATGAGCACCAGACTTTCGCTCCTGATCGCGAATGAAACGCGTGGCATCGAACCCGTTCATTTCCGGCATCGACACATCCATGAATATCAGGCCCGGCGACAGGCTGGTGTTCATCTCCACCGCCTCCCGCCCATTTGTTGCGAAGTGGAGATCGATCTCCTCGCTTTGCAACATCCGCGAAAGCACGAGACGATTCGTTTTGTTATCCTCGGCGACCAGAACGCGGAAACCAGCTGCATCGTTGGTCGCGTCGCGAGAGGGTTTTGTTTCCGCCGGATCTGCAAGCAACGCAGCCTTTGTTCCCGACGCGACAGCGATCGATGGCGGATGGCGTTCTTGTTTGGCAACTGTGTCGCCGTCTTGGTTCAGCATTTGCGCGACCAGGGTGCTCGGCTTTATCGGTTTTACGATCCTTCCCGTCGCGTCACCGTCGCGTAAAAAATCGAAAATCTCTGGGATATCGCGCGACCCGGACATGATGATCCTACAAGCGCTCATCAGCTGTTTAAGCGTTTTAACATCTTTTTCGCCGCCTGCAGCAACCAACGCAGAGTCAATCACGACCACATCCGGCTTGCCACCGTCTTTCATCTGTGCTGACGAGAATTCCTCAGGTAACGCCTTGACGTGCATACCGTCCGCAACGGCCCCAAAACGCCTCAACCAACTGTCAAGAACGTCGATGTTCTCGGCCACCTTGTCCACGCAAAGAACTCGCATACCTTCCAACGGCCTCGCGGTGCCGTCGAAAACGCTTTCTTCTTCAGACGAGCGCGACAACGGGATCTCGAGCATAAATGTCGTTCCGACCTCAAGCTCAGATTTAACCGAGATTTCTCCGCCCATCTGCTTGACCAGCCGCGATGTGATCGAAAGGCCAAGCCCGGTGCCTTCGAATCTCCGTGTACTGCTCTGTTCGACCTGATCGAACTCCCCAAAAATCCGGCCGATATTCTCTTTCGCGATCCCGATTCCCGTATCCTCGACCTCGATGACTATGGTCTCGCCATCGACCTTGTCGCCTTGATGAACCCGCAGAACAACGTGACCACTCAGGGTGAACTTGACGGCATTGCCCAGCAGATTGATCAAGATCTGCCTGACCCGCAACTGATCGGAATAAAATCCCGTCGGCAGATCTGGTGAGTAGTTCAGGATGACCTCGACATCCTTCTCCCGGGCATTCGCTGCGACAAGGCTGACCACATCCTCCGCCGTTCCGAGAAGGTTGAAAGGCATCGCTTCCAACGTCATTTTTCCGGCTTCCATTTTAGAGAAGTCCAGAATGTCGTTGATGATTCTCAGCAGCGCCTCGGCAGATTGATGGATCGTGGTCAGATAGCTTGCCTGCTCAGCCGTCATCGACGTCTCGGCCATGATTTCAGACATGCCGATGATGCCGTTCATTGGCGTTCTGAACTCATGACTCATTGAAGCAAGGAATGCACTCTTCGCCTTGTTTGCGGCATCGGCCTCCTCGGCAAATGCCTTTGCTTTTGCCTCAGAGTCCGCGAGTTGCTGTTGGGCACGGAACAATTCCCGCGCCTGAGCTTTCATACGTGTCAGATCCGTAAAGGTCAGAACCCAGCCGCCTGCGGATCTCTTCGTCACCGTGATCCCGACGACCCGCCCGATCGGCGTATCAAGATAAAACTCCTCGAAGTCCGGCGACAGGAACAGATCTTCGTCCAGCATCGCATTTGGCGGGATGCGCGGCCCATAGTCCCCGCGCAGTGAAAAGTACCTGATGATGTCGTTGACCTTTCGATCAACCGGTGACCAGCTGTCCTGCAGGCTGACCAACTGCTCGAACGGACCCAGTTTCTCGACACAGTTACGGTCTGCATCAAGAACCAGGGCCGCGGCGGCCATGTCTTGAAGGGCGCCAGAATCAGGTAACGTCATGCTCGGCTTTCGTCAGATGCGTTTTTCCAGGTAGAGAAGTTGCTCGCTGCCACGCCATCCATGGCTCACGGCGTCCAGCGCTTCGCGAACAAGCAGCCATCCCCACCCGGTTTCGGTATTCGGTGCAAGAACGGCTGGCTCCTGCGCGCGATCCCAGTTGGCCAGCAGCCAGTTGGGCAGTGGCGCGCCGCGAAACTTGACGCAAACGATGACCAGTGTGCGCTCAACCCAAAGCTCGATCGAGCTGTCATCGGCGACGGTCTGTTCACCGGCAACTTCGCTGATCGTGTGCAAGACCTCGTTCAGCGCCAGACCGAATATCTCCAGCATCTCCGGCGTGATGCCTGAGTGACCGTGGGCCAGCGGCTCGGACCGGATCAGGTCATCGACGACGTCGGGTATGGCGCTGCCACCGCCTGTCAGACGTCCGCAAAACACCGGTGCAATTTCCGAGTTGTCCATGTGTCACCCCCTTTCGTGCTCTTACCGACGCATTCAGCGCGGCGGGGGCGAGTCATGGATTGTAAAGACCTTGTTCATCCGGGTCAGCTTCAGAACCTTTTGAACCGGCGGCGTCGGGCCAGCGATTTCAAGTGTTCCTGTCGATCCCAGATACTTCATGCATCCAACAACCGCGCCCAGACCGGACGAGTCCATGAACTGCACCTTTGAGAAATCGAGCATGATGCGGTGATTACCGGCATCAATCAGCTCTTTCAGATCGGCTTTGAAACCGTCTGCATGGGCCGCGTCCAGGCGCGGCCCCTCCACGTCAACGACGGAATATCCATCATGCTCACGCGCTGCCAACCCCATTTTGATCCTCCGCTACTCACCAAACCAACGCTACGGATGAGTGCGGTATAGAGATCTGGGGTAAAGAAAGGAAAAAGGAGCAGTGAGAAGCTTCGTCAATCCTTACCCTCGCATCCGCGCACCGGCCGGATCGAAAAGTACGGGTTCGACGATCTCAGCGGGAAAGACGCCATCATGCCGTTGAATTTGGAGGCGTTCTCCTTTCACGGCAAGCTCTGGCTGCACATAAGCCATCGCGATATTGGACTTGGTGCGAAAGCCCCATCCGGCTGAAGTCACAGTGCCCACGACCTCGCCGTTCCGAAGCACCGATTGTCCCGGATGGGCGGGGACTTCTGAATCCTCCAGGATCAATGTCACGAAGTGTCTCCTGGCCCCGTCCGAGGCGGCCTCCACCAAACTCCCTTTGCCGACAAAGTCCTTTTCAAGATCCACGAAACGGTCCAATCCGGCCTCGAATGGATTGAATTCGGTGATTAGATCGGCTTTCCAGTGCCGGTAGCCCTTCTCAAGGCGCATGGACTCAATCGCATAAAGGCCGAATTGGCCAAGTCCAAAGGGTTGCCCGGCTTCTCGAAGGATACGGTAAGCGGCCGTTGCCTGCGTCATCGGAATATGCAACTCCCAGGCAAGTTCGCCCGAAAAGCTGACCGACATGGCTACTGCCCGGACATGTCCTATGGTCACGGTTTGGACAGAGAGCCAGGGGAAGGCCTCTTTCGACCAGTCAGTCAACGGAGCAGCGGCGGCGAGAATATCACGGGCCTTTGGACCGGCGATCACCAGCATGGTGTATGCGTCCGTCAACTTTGTCAGACGAACGTCATTTGGCGGCATCTGGGCCGATAACCAATCAAGATCATGATGCTCTGCTGCCGCCGCAGACCCCCACCAGACACGATCTTCGCCCAAGACGGCAATCGTCGCCTCGCTGAGGACATTGCCTTTCTCGGTCAGAGTATAGCCGAGGCCGACCTTACCTATCCGTTTCGGCACGCGCCCACATAGTAGCCGATCCAACCACTCCAGTGTTCCCGCGCCCGAAATTTCAATTCGGTTGAAGCCGTTCACCTCGGCAAGTCCGGCACTTTCATGGACGGTTTTGACTTCTGAAGACACTGCGTCATGCACGTTGGTGAACCCAAAGCCGTGCTCTTCAAGGAAGTCGGTAGATGGTTTGAAGTAGGAGACACGCTCCCAACCGCTGACAACTGCAAACTCTGCGCCGTTGCCTGCCAGCTCTGAAGTCAGCGGCGTCACCCTGGCCGGACGCCCGGCTGGGCGGTGTTCGTGCGGCAAATGAAACCGGAATTCATTCTGATAGTCTTCGATCGCCTTTAGGGCAGTGAATTGCTCAGTGGCGTAGCTGGTCGAGAACCGGCGGGGGTCCAAACACCATTTGTCATAGCAGGCCTCGCCGTGGACCATCTCCTGCGCGAGCAGCCAGCCATGGCCTCCGCCTTCTCCCAACCCGGCGCGCAGGCCGGTTATGCACCAGGCATTGCGACGCCCGGGAACGCGCCCCACCAGCGGCAGGCCGTCAGGCGTGTATGTGATCGGACCGTTTACGATCGTGTGGATCCCGGCTTCCGCCAGGCAGGGCAGGCGACCGATGGCGTTTTCGAACACATCGGCCACGCGATCGAGATCGTTCGGGCAGAGATCCATGGTAAAGGCCGGGTCGATGCCTTCCAGCCCCCAGGTTTTGCAATCCTGCTCGTAAAAACCGATCAGCAGTCCGTTTTTCTCTTGCCGCTGATAGAAATCATCTGTCGGGCAACGGATCAGTGGAACACGGTGGTCCAGGGCCGCCAGTTCCGGGATCTGTTCGGTGACAAAATACTGGTGCTCCATCGATGCGACCGGCAATTCTGTGCCCATCATCGCCGCAATCTCGTTGCAGCGATAGCCACCGGCATTCACCACATGTTCGCAACGGATGTCGCCCGCCTCGGTGTGAACGATCCAGCCATCGCTGACTTCCGTCAGCCCCGTTACCGGCATCTTGCGATGGACCTCTGCGCCCGCTGCGCGGGCCCGACGCGCGAGTGCCTGACAGAGCTGCGCCGGGTCAATGTCGCCGTCCTCAGGGTCCCACAGCGCTCCCAGAAGACCGTCCGTCGTGATAAGAGGATGGCGCCTTTTGCACTCTTCGGGGTCCAGCAATTCGAAATCGACGCCCATGCCCCGCGCCATCGAGATGAAATGCCGATACCCGTCCAAATGCCAATCAGCTGACGCCATACGAAGGCCACCGTCCCCGTGATGGTATCCAACCGGGTATTCCGGGTCAGCGGCCAGTTCTTTGTAGAGTTTGATCGAGTGTTTCTTAAGACCGACCATGGTCTGGATCGCACCGAAGCTTGTGACCTGCGCAGCCGAATGCCATGTGGTGCCGGACGTCAGTTCGTCCCTTTCCAGAAGAACGACGTCGGTCCAGCCTTCTTCGCAAAGATGGTAGACAGTGGAGCATCCCGCGATGCCCCCGCCGATGATCACGACCCTGGCTTGCGATTTCATAAGGACCCCTTCCCGCCGCGCAGTCCGGTCGACCGCATATGTCGCGTTTGGCATAGCGTCCGATTATTCGCCATGTTGTTCTGAGAACGACATCGGGAGAGGATAGGATGGTGCAAGCAACTCCTGCACGCAGCCGTGGCGGTCGGCGTGCCCGTATCGCCAGCAGAACTGCGGAAGAGCCCGAGGCAGACCCGTGCCCGCCGGGCCAGATTGGCGGGCAGTACCAACCGTTATCGGAGGCGGAGATTGACCGCATTTACCGCACCGCTTTGCGCCTGCTTGGCGAACTGGGGATGGGGGAAACACCGCCCGTTCTGATCGAAGCGGCATCGAGACGTGGCGCATTCATCAACGGACACGGTCGCCTTTGCTTCCCGCAGGCCATGCTGGAGGACATTATAGCCGCCGCGCCGAAATCCTTCGTTTTTCACGGGCGCGACCCGAAACATTCCTTCGAAGTCGGTGCGGAC
>JBCCMP010000119.1:0-12231 GCA_039026295.1 Pseudomonadota bacterium
CCGAGGGTTCCGTGTAGATCATGAAACTGTCCATGAACCGTAGCAGGATGGCGATGGTCAGGACGCGCTTCATCTTTGGCAACTGGATGTAGCGGAACACCGCCCAGCCTGACGCCCCGTCGATGCGGGCAGCGCGATAGTAATTCTCGTCAATCGATTGCAGGCCAGCATAGGCCAGCAGCACGACCAGCGAGGTCCAGTGCCAGACATCCATCATGACCAGCGTGACCCAGGCCGAAACCGGCTGCTGCGTGTAGTTGAAATCCAGCCCGATCCAGTTGAGCGAGAAGCCCAGCAAACCGATATCGGGCAGCGCAAAGATGTTCCACATTGCGCCGACGACGTTCCAGGGAATCAGCAGCGGCAGCGCCATCAGCACCAGGCAAACCGATGCCCAGACGCCAGACCTCGGCATGGCCAGCGCGATGATCACACCCAGCGGGATCTCGATGGCGAGGATGATGAAGGTGAACAAAAGCTGTCGCCCCAGCGCGCCGTGGAACCGATCCGAGGCCAGCGTGTCTGCATACCAGCGCTCGCCGACAAAGGCGTAGACACCGTAGAACACCTCTTGCACCGAGTAGTTGACCACGGTCATGAGCGGGATGATCGCGTTCATCGCCACCAGGATCAGGACCGGCAGCACCATGAACCAGGCGCGTTGGTTCAACGTCTTGGTCATGACGCGTCCACCCGCCAGCCGTCTGAATAGACATGGGTCAGCGCCGGGTCGAAACTTAGCCGCGGGTCGGCCGGTACCGGCGCGCCCTCCTCCAGAATCGCATTGACGTCGTGGCCTTCGAAGGTGGCCCTCAGAATGCGGTGATGACCGACATCCTCCACCCTCTCGATTTGAACCGGCAGGCCCTCATCGCCGATAATCGTATGTTCAGGCCGGACACCGATCTCTGCTGCTCCAAGCGCCGCATATCCACCGGAAAGCGAAATCGACAGGTCCCCAATCCGCGCCATAAAGCCTCCCACCGCCGCCGGCAGAACGTTCATTCCAGGCGAGCCGATGAAGTATCCGACAAAAGTATGCGCCGGGCGTTCGAACAATTCCTGCGGGGTGCCGAGCTGCAGGACCTCCCCATCCAGCATCACGACGACCTTGTCCGCGAAGCTCAAAGCCTCGGTCTGGTCATGGGTCACATAGATCATCGTGTGACCGAACTCGCGGTGCAGTTCCTTCAACTGCGTGCGGAGCTCCCACTTCATGTGAGGGTCGATCACGGTAAGCGGCTCATCGAACAGGATTGCCGCGACATCCTCGCGGACCATCCCGCGGCCCAGGCTTATCTTTTGCTTGGCATCCGCGGTGAGCCCCCGGGCACGGGCATTCAGCCGGTCTTCCAGCCCGATCATCCCGGCGATCTCGCGGACACGGCGATCGACATAGCCCTCGTCTGTGCCGCGATTTCGCAAAGGGAAAGCCAGATTGTCGTAGACGCTCATCGTGTCGTAGACGACCGGGAACTGGAACACCTGTGCGATATTGCGGGCCGCCGTTGTCGCAGCGGTGACATCATCCCCGTCGAACAGGATCCGTCCATGACTGGGGATCAACAGGCCCGATATGATGTTCAGCAGCGTTGTCTTCCCGCAGCCGGACGGACCCAGCAGCGCGTAGGCCTCGCCATCTTCCCAGACATGGTCGATCGACGGACGCAGGGCATAGTCCGATGGCTCCGATGGCACCGCGCCATAGGCGTGGGCAAGGTTATCAAGCGTGATGGCAACCATCGTTCAGGCCGCCATCGCATAGGCGGCGGGCACGACCAGCCGGTCATCCGCATCAAAGACATAAATGTGCGCAGGATCGACGAAGACCTCGGTCGCTGTTCCCCCGGCTATGTCACGGACGCCCTTGACCAGAGCGACCCATCGCTCGCCCATATGGTCGAGGTGTACAAAGCTTTGCGAGCCCGTGATCTCGGTTCCGACAACCCTTCCCTGCATATGCGTCCCGGTGCCGGGATCCAGAGACAGATGATTGGCCCGAAACCCGGCCCGGTAGCTGCCGTCCGGCAAGTCCCTCAGGGCGGCAGGCACCGACATCGCCGTTGCGCCGATCCTGATCTCGCCACCAATTTTGGTCAGCGGCGCAAAGTTCATTGGCGGGTCAGAGAATATGCCTGCCGTCACTGCATCGCCGGGCCTGCGATACACTTCCGGCGTTGGGCCGAACTGCGTCACCCGGCCTTCCCACAGGCAGGCCGTGTTGCCGCCCAGAAGCAATGCCTCGTGAGGTTCGGTCGTCGCATAGACAAAGATCGCACCGGAATCCTCGAAGATCTTCGGGATTTCTGCCCGCAATTCCTCGCGCAGTTTGTAATCAAGATTGGCCAAAGGCTCGTCCAAAAGAACCAGCCCGGCCCCTTTCACCAGTGCCCGTGCCAAAGCGCAGCGCTGTTGCTGTCCCCCGGAAAGTTCCAGCGGACGGCGTTGCAGCAGGCTGTCGTCCAGCTTCATCAGACCAGCAGCCTCGCGAACCCGCGCATCCACATCCGTTGCACCCGAGATTTTCAAAGGCGACGCGATATTGTCGTAGACGGTCATCGACGGGTAATTGATGAACTGCTGATAGACCATCGCAACGTCGCGCTGCTGCACGCGCTGGCCAGTCACGTCCTGACCGTCCCAGAAAACCTGGCCCGATGTCGGCACATCCAGCCCTGCCATCATCCGCATCAAGGTGGTTTTACCAGCAAGGGTCCGGCCCAGAAGAACGTTCATCGTGCCACGCTCGAAGCGCAGGTCCGTCGGATGGACGTGGACATCCGTTCCGACGGTCTTCGCTACCTGTTTCAGTTCTAGCGCCATATCCCCTCAGGCCGCCGCCGTGCGGTTTGACCCGCCATGTTCCGCCATCCAGTCACTCAGATCGCTGACCTGTTGTTCGTTCAGCCGCAGACCAAGCTTGCTGCGCCGCCACAGGATGTCTTCAGTGGTTTCGGCCCATTCGCGGGTCATCAACCAATCCACCTCTGCTTCCGTCAGCCCCGCTCCAAAGGATCGCCCAAGACCGGCCGGACGCTGGGCAAGTTCCGTGGCCTCGGTCCCGTAAGCACGGACCAGACGCAGGGCCGTACGATCGTCGATCTCGGGACATTGCGTGCGCAGCCGATCGACCAGATCATCCACGCCATCGACGGCAAAATCGCCGCCCGGCAAGTGCGCCCCGCCGGTCCATCCTGCGGGTAAATCCGGGAAGGCCGGACGCAGCTTCTCCAGCACCTCTTCGGACAGCTTGCGATAGGTGGTGATCTTCCCTCCGAAGACATTCAGCAGCGGTGCGCCGTGGTCTTCATCCAGTTGTAACATGTAGTCGCGCGTGACCTTCGCTGCCGCCGATGTTCCGTCATCAAACAGAGGGCGAACGCCAGAGTAGGTCCATACAATGTCGTCTGTCGTGACGGGGTCATCGAAGTATTCTGAGACCAATCCACACAGATACTTGGCTTCTTCGTCACTGCAGGCCGCCGTGCCGGGATCGCCATCGTGATCGACGTCTGTGGTGCCTATCAGCGTGAAGTCCGTCTCGTACGGGATTGCGAAGACAATTCGACCGTCCGAATGCTGAAAAATGTAGGGTTGATCGTGAACGAAAAGCTTTCGCACAACGATATGGCTGCCCCGCACAAGTCGCACCCACGAGGTTGAGTTCTGGCGCATCTTGCTTCGGATTACTTCGTCAACCCAGGGTCCCGCAGCGTTCACGATGGCTTTGGCTCGAATAGTCCTCTGGCCAGAGCCCAGCTTGTCGACCCTGACTGACCAGAGCCCGTCCTCTACATCGGTTGAGACGGCTGCGGTTCGCGGCTCGATCACCGCGCCCTTGTCCGCCGCGTCGCGGGCATTCAGCACGACCAACCGGGAATCTTCGACCCAGCAGTCAGAATACTCGAAGGCTTTGGAAAACGCCGCTTTCAGCGGCAAGCCGACCGGGTCTGTTTTCAGATCAACCGTCCGCGTTGCAGGTAAAATCTTCCGCCCACCCAGATTATCGTAAATGAATAGACCCAGCCGTAACAGCCACGCGGGACGCAGCCCGCGATGATGCGGCAGCACGAAGCGCAACGGCCACGAGATATGCGGCATCGCCTGCAACAGAACCTCGCGCTCTTTCAGGGAAGCGCGCACCATGCCGAACTCGTAGTTTTCCAGATACCTCAGTCCGCCGTGGAAGAGCTTGGTCGACGACGACGATGTCGCCTGCCCCAAATCGTCCTTCTCACAGAGATAGACTTTCAGCCCGCGTCCTGCGGCATCCCGCGCGATCCCGCAGCCGTTCACACCGCCACCGATGATTGCAAGATCGTATATCTCGGATTCGGATATGGTTGATTCCCCGTGCGTTGTTATGCAGATTTGTTCGAATATGTTCACTTCTGTCAAGATAGTGCGCGAAATGATCGGTTTGCAGCGGGCTGTTCGTCGCTGAAACGCCGCGGCTGAGGCGCTACACATGTGCGAGCGATTTCAAAGAGGTATCCAAAAACTTGGCTTATTCCTTCCGGCAAGAAGAAATCCTCGCGTTGGCCAGGGGCGATGGCCGCGTCATGGTTGACGATCTCGCTGTCCGGTTCGCCGTGGCGCCGCAGACCATTCGACGGGACCTTTCGGAACTCTGTGATCAAGGTGTCCTGACCCGCGTTCACGGCGGCGCAATTCTTGCGACCCGCCTGGCAAACATCGGCTACTCGGCCCGTCGAAAAATTGCCGAGACAGAAAAGGATCTGATCGGGCGGCTTTGTGCAGCCGAGATACCCAACGATTGCTCGATGTTCATCAATATCGGAACAACCACCGAGGCGGTGGCGCGCGCCCTGCGCGCCCACAGGAACATCATGGTCATCACCAACAATCTCAACGTTGCGAACATTCTGGCAGAGAACGAAAACTGCGAAGTCATCGTTGCGGGCGGGATATTGCGGAGATCCGATGGCGGCCTCGTCGGCGAGGCAACCGGCGACTTCATCCGCCAGTTCAAGGTTGACTACGCGATCATCGGTGCATCAGCGCTCGACGAAGACGGCGCGCTTTTCGATTTCGACTACCGCGAGGTTCGGGTCTCGCAGGCGATCATCCACAATTCCCGGCAGACATTCCTTGTGTCAGATCATTCGAAGTTCCAACGATCAGCCCCGGTCAGGATCGCCAATGTCGACGAACTCGACGGTATCTTCATGGATATTCGGCCTCCGAAACTGTTCGAGGAGAGATGTTTGCAAGGCGACGTGAAGCTCAAGATCGCGGATCCATAAAGCCACGGTTTGAAGCGGCCCATCTCCCGCCGCCCGAATTCAAGTTATCTGCGATGCGCACAGGCAATTAAGCTCACCGTGAGCCGGCAATTTGGTTTGTCGATTGATGTGCCGCGTACCCGACTAGATTAATCGGAATTCACTTGCGCTTAAGCCCGTTTGTTCTAAGGATTGCAGCGCCCAGCCACATGGCATCGTGCAGCGTCGGCAAAATACATCTAAGCGCTTGCGGAGAAACCATATGGCTGGCGGTCTGGACTGGCTCTTGAAACTAGACAGCATTGCTGATCGGCCCGGCGACGGGCTTCATCCAAAACTGGCAGAACTGCTTCGCGACAGGCGCGAGACGGCATCCCCGGATGTCATCCAGTTACCGGCAGCTTACGCATCGTCGGGCCTGGAAGTTCAAACCTATAATTCAGATGACCTGGAAGCCGCCGGGATCCCGGTGATTGGCGAAAAGACGCCCGCAGAGGCGCCGCCAATCCCTCAGCGCACTGAGTCGAAAGACGGAAAGTCAGTCTGAAATCATAATCGATCGGAGGAGACGACGATGAACGACATGACCCTGATGAATGCGGGCACGCACGTGTCGCCATTTGCCAAACGCTATGACAACTTCATTGGCGGGCAGTTTGTGCCGCCGAAGGCCGGGCGCTACTTTGAAAACATCAGCCCTGTCACGGGCGGTGCGATCGGCGAGATTGCCCGGTCCGATGCCTCGGACGTCGAAGCGGCACTGGACGCTGCGCACGCGGCGGCAGATGCATGGGGCAAGACTGCCGTTACCGAACGGGCCAACATCCTGAACAAGATCGCCCAGGTGCTCGAAGACAACCTCGAGCTCTTTGCCATCTGCGAGACCTGGGACAACGGCAAATCGATCCGCGAGTCGCGTTTCGCCGACCTGCCGCTTGCCATCGACCATTTCCGGTACTTCGCAGGATGTATCCGGTCGCAGGAAGGCACGATGGGCGAGATCGACGACGACACCGTCGCCTATCACTTCCACGAACCGCTGGGCGTGGTCGGCCAGATCATTCCGTGGAACTTCCCGCTGCTGATGGCGGTGTGGAAACTGGCCCCGGCGCTGGCAGCCGGGAATTGCGTCGTCCTGAAGCCGGCAGAGCAGACGCCAGCCACGATCATGGTCTTCGCTGAACTGATCGGCGATCTGCTGCCACCGGGCGTGCTGAACGTGGTCAATGGGTTCGGGCTCGAGGCCGGTAAGCCGCTGGCATCATCGAACCGGGTCGCGAAGATCGCCTTCACCGGCGAGACGACGACCGGCCGTCTGATCATGCAGTACGCGTCCGAGAACATCATCCCGGTGACGCTGGAGTTGGGCGGCAAGTCGCCGAACGTCTTCCACAAGGATGTCTGCGCCGAAGATGACGCGTTCCTCGACAAGGCCATCGAAGGCTTCGTTATGTTCGCGCTGAACCAGGGCGAGGTCTGCACGTGTCCGTCGCGCGCACTGATCCACGAAGACATCTATGACCAGTTCATGGAAAAGGCACTTGCCCGCACCCAGGCCATCGTTCAGGGCGACCCACGGGTCATGGAAACGATGATCGGTGCTCAGGCCTCGTCCGAGCAGCACGAGAAGATCCTCAGCTACTTCGACATCGGTCGTCAGGAAGGCGCGGAAGTGCTGACCGGCGGCGAAGCGGCGCAAATGGACGGCGACATGGCCAGCGGCTACTACATCAAGCCGACCATCCTGAAGGGCCACAACAAGATGCGCGTCTTCCAGGAAGAGATCTTCGGCCCGGTTGTGTCGGTGACAACCTTCAAGGACGACGATGACGCCCTGTCGATTGCCAATGACACGCTCTATGGCCTCGGTGCAGGGGTCTGGACCCGCGACGGAAACCGCGCCTATCGGTTCGGCCGGGCGATCAAGGCAGGCCGCGTCTGGACCAACTGCTACCACGCGTACCCGGCGCACGCCGCCTTCGGTGGCTACAAACAGTCCGGGATCGGTCGCGAGACCCACAAGATGATGCTGGACCACTATCAGCAGACCAAGAATCTGCTGGTCAGCTACAGCCCGAACAAGCTGGGCTTCTTCTGATACCAGCCTTTTGCATGTCCAGTTATACGGGGCCCACGGGCCCCGTTTTCATTTCCGGGGGCAACCGCGGCCAGCGGCTGAACCAATCCGTTCTCAGACCGAGTTTCGCCTTATCGTCCAGCGCAACCTCCTGTCGCGATGGAAGCCCGTGAAACAACGACAGGTGGCCCGATGGGCGCTCGGCCCTTACGCGACAGCCGCGCAGCAGGCACGTAAAATTCTGAAATAAAACACTAAAATTCTATTCTCGAAAACGACCATTGCGCTCAGCGGGTCAAATTTGCGACAATATAGCATCGAATGTTTGCGTTTATTCACACGGGACATTGATCCATGGCTTTTGAAGTCGGCGTGCGCCACGCGCAGCGCCACGATAATTCTACGACCGCAGAACCTTCACGGACACGGCTTCTGCGCAACTCAACGGCTCTGGCATTGTCGGCCTTCCAACGGCAGGGCCTCGCGCTTGGCCTTTCGGTGTTTTGCGCCGCCTCATTGGCCGGGGGCGCGCCAGCGGCAGCGCAAAGTCTGGTGCGGATCGAGGGGTCGGCAGGACCCCCGGGTGCCGATGGAGGCAGCCTTCAACCGGCACCGATCCAGCATCAGGGGCCAATGACCGTCAGCGACTTCGGGTATTTCTTCAACGCAGGCGCAGGCGGGTCGAATGCGGCCGGTGCACCCGGCATAGTTGGCGCATCCAGCACCGAGATCGGCGTCAACGCAGCACCCGGTGTCCAGGGTGCGGCAGGGAACGCGGCGGGCAGCGGCGGCGGCATAAATCAGCTGACGCTGGATTTCCGGCAGTCTCTCACCGCCGGGCAGGGCATTTTGAACGCCCAAGGCGGCGCGGGCGGCACCGGCGGAGACGGTGGCACCGGCGGCGCGGGCGGCGCGGCGCAGGATGTCACAAGCTGGACCCAGATACAGGTCCTGCTCAGTGGCGGATCTGTCACAATCAGCACCGGGAATGCGGGCGGCGGAGATGGTGCGGCAGGCCAGACCGGCGGTTCGTCCGGTGCCGGTGGTGCGGTGCAGGGCGCTCAGATCACGAACAGCGCGTCACTCTCTTCCGGCGCGACGGCGTTCGCGTTGACCGGCGGTGCAGGCGGCACCGGCGGCGCCGGCGGACATGGCGGTGATGGCGGCCGTGCAGGGGACAGCGCGTCAAGTGGCCTATTTGGGACCCCTGGCTTTATTCTCGGGACCGTGGGAGCCGACGGTGCAGACGGCGAGGATGGCGATAGCGTCTTCGCCAGAAGCGGCCAGTTTGGGAAGAATGGCGGTAGCTCCATCCTTCGGTCCAATGGCCTTCAGCCACAGGACGGTGGAACTGGCGGCGATGGTGGCGACGGCGTGGCCGGAGATGTCGGTGGTGCTGTCGCCGGGGTAAGCTTTCAAAATCGCGGTTCGATCGAAGCCTCCGGTACGGATGCGCATGGCGTTGCGCTGACCGGCGGCACCGGCGGCGATGGAGGGGTCGGCGGCGATGGTGGCAATGGTGGATCCGGGGGGAAAGGGACTGATGGCGGTATCGGCGGCAAGGGCGGCCGTGGTGGCGACGGCCGTGATGGTCCAGACGGCCCGGACTTTGTCGTCACCGAAGATTTCGACACGGTTGACGGATTCGATGGCGGCTGGGGCGGCAATGGTGGCCGGGGCGGCCGAGGGTCCGACGGCTATTTTGGCGGCCTTGGCGGCGACGGCGGCCAAGCTGGCGCAGGCGGCAATGGTGCCCAGGGCGGCGACGTGCAATCCAACACGCTCTTTAACTCGGGCGCTATGACAACCGATGGTGACGGATTACGGCTGGCCGGCGGCGAGGGCGGGACTGGCGGTATAGGCGGAGAAGGCGGCGCAGGCGGCTTGGGTGGCAGCGGTGGAAGAGGCGGCATCTCCAATGACGGAGGTTTTGGCGGTAAAGGCGGTAAGGGCGGCGACGGAGGCTGCGTGTTCAGTGTGCCAACTCCGTTCGGCCCTTCCATTGAACTCTTCTGCGGCGACGACGGCGAAGACGGCGACGACGGGATCCGACTCTCTCGTCTTCCTGACGGGGATGGCGGCGATGGGGGGAACAATGGTGATTCCTTTGTCGGCGGCGATGGCGGCCTTGGCGGCGCAGGGGGCGCGGTTGCCCGGAATGCGGTGACGAACCAGGGAACCATCACGGCAAACGGGGATGGAGTCGCATTCCTGGGCGGCGATGGCGGTGCTGGTGGCAACAAGGGTCAAGACGGCACTGTAACCCCGTTTCGGGGGTCCGGCGGCACACGTGGTGGCAGCACAGCTACGAATGGCAGTGACGGCGAACTTGGGACGCTTCAGGGGTCCTCCGCCGAAGGCGCGATGGGTGATGGCGGCGGGGTCGACCTGAACACCGTCACGAATTCGGGTTTCATCATCGCGGACGGCACCGGCGTTCTGTTCCGTGGCGGTGCAGGGACCCGCATGGGCGAGGTGATCGAAAACACCGTCCTGAACCTGAAGGGCGGAGAGATCAGCGGCCAGACCGGCATTTGGTTCGGCGAAGGCAATGGCAACCAGGTGGACAACGCAGGCCGGATCACTGGCACGGGGGGCACAGCGATCGCTTTCTCGTCCGGCAGCAACAGGGCGACATTCCAGGCGCGGTCCCAGACCATGGGCGATGTCCAGGGCGGGTCAGGCGACGAGACGTTCACCTTGTACAACAACGCCAAGGTCGAAGGCGTGCTGGCCGGCAATGGCGAAGATGCCCGCGACCAGCTTGTTCTGAACTTCAGTCGGGCATTGCCGTCAGAGATCGCCCAACTTCAGGCATTGCAGCCGGGTGATGGAACCTTCGAGTTTCGGTTCGAGGAGTACAGGTACACGAGCATCGAGGAGATCGACATCTCGAACGTCATGGTCTCGAACTTCGGCGGGGCAACGCCTCCACCGCAAATAGAGAACCTGACCAAAACGTTGAACAACCTGCCTGCGCTGACCCCTGATCTGGATCTGGTGCTGACCGAGATCGACGAGAACGTCCCCAACCAGAACGATGCCCTGCAGCAACTGACGCCAGAGGTGCATGACATCGCCCGCCTGCAGCAGATCCGTTTTATGCGCGACCTTTCGCGAGGACGGCCCGCCGCCGAAGAGGTCACACCGATCGGTGCGAATCTTCGACGTGCCGCCGAGGGGCAGGACGACTGGCGGCTGTGGGTCGATACCGGCGCAGGTGCGAACGTCTTTGACTTCCGCGACGGTGATGGCATCGACCACGCCGCCGCCCGCTATCACGTCCGTCTGGGTGTGGACGGGACGCTTGGGGCGACAGGCACACAGCTCTGGGCCTATCTCGGCCATGGTGGGTTCCGCGCCGGAACAACCGATAGTGGGCCGTCCTCGACCGTGAATGCCACCAGCCAGTTCGTCGGTCTTGGGGCACGGCAGGACATCGCCTGGGATGTCTATCTGCAGGGAGAGGTGCAGTACGGCTGGGACAGCTATGATGTCCAACGCGGCATCGCCTTCGGCGCGATCAACCGGACGGCCCTGTCCGATTACGGCGGAACACACTTCGCGGCCTCCCTGCGGCTGGGATGGGAGGGGATCGAAGCAGGCGGCTTCCTCCTCAGCCCCCATGCCGGGGTGAACTTCTACCAGACATCGACCGGGGCCTTTGCCGAGACGGGGGCCGGAAGCCTGAACCTGGCGCTTCCGGCACAAAGCTACCACACGCTGGAAGCTGAATTTGGGCTGACCGCGCACCGGGCGTTTGATTTTGGCGATGGTATTGGTTTCGATCTGGACATCGCGGCCACCGGCTATGCGGCACTGGATGAAGACTACGCCTATGCCTCCAGCTTTGCCGACGTGCCGGGCAGCGACTTTGTCACCCCGAACCGGCGTGACAACGAAACCTTTGGCGAACTGCGCCTCCGCCTGTCGCACCGGTTCGAAGAGGCCGACGCCCGACTGTTCCTTGAACTTCAGGGCACCGCATCCGTGAACGGCGACAACACGTCCGCCGGGGTGTCGGCGGGATACGAAATCTCGTTCTGAGTTTGATGTGTCCGGTGCCGCCATGGCGGCACCGGGAAGAGGTTACCCTCCGCCGTAGAGGTACTGCGGCAGCCAGAGGGCGATCTGCGGGAAGAACAGCACCAGACCCAGACCGATCAGCTGGATCACCATGAACTGCATCATGCCGAAATAGATGTCTTTCAGATCCCATTCCGGCACCACGCCCTTCAGGAAATAGGCAGACAATGCAACGGGCGGACTGAGCCACGCCGTTTGCAGACAAACCGCGACCAGGATTGCGAACCAGATCAACAGATCATCCCGCTCCATCCCGAAGTCCAGGCTCTCGACGACAGGCAGCAGGATCGGCACGATGATCAGGACGATCGGCACCCATTCCAGCGGCCAGCCCAGCAGGAAGACCAGCGCCAGAATAAAGACGACCGTCCAGATCGGCGACATCTCGAAGCTGAGAAGCACCTCGGTCAGCATCTTCGGCGTGCCGAGGTTTGAGAAGACCGCCCCGAAGAAGTTCGAAGCAGCCACCAGGAACATGATCAGGACCGTAATCTCCAGCGTCTTGATCATCGCGTCATAGCCGCTGGGAATGCTGAACTTGCGATAGGCCAGCGACAGCAGGATCGACCCGAACGCCCCGCAGGCCGAGGCTTCGACCGGCGTTGCCCAACCCGCGAGGATCGACCCCAGAGCGAAGGCGATCAGCACGGTCGGGGGGACCAACCCCATGAAGAATTCGTACCAGAGGTCTGAGAAATAGAAGCCGCCCGGCTTGGCCTTCCGCATCCAGGTGAAGACGGCGTACATCACGCCCAGCCAGGCCACCGGGATGACCAATCCTGCCAGAGGAAAGAAGCCAAGCCCGCCTGATGCGCCCTCGAC
>JBCCMP010000120.1:0-12196 GCA_039026295.1 Pseudomonadota bacterium
GAAAGGCGGTGATACCGCAGGTCTGCGACTGGATGATGTGACGGGCGGATCTGCCCGCATCTTCGTGGAAGAAGAACATTCCGCGGACGGCGAGCGGTGGCATGTCGAAGAAGAGGTCGCCCTGCTGATCATCGATCAGGGGACCTTCGATCTCTACTGACCCCAGCGGCAGGCGCCGGTTCTGAGCAACGAACCGGCGTGCTGTCCCCATCATCTGTGAGTGGCGCACGGCACCCGTGCGTCACGCATTCGGACCATACCCAGCGCCGGCCGGAGCGTGCGAGCAATCGGCTTTGCGACCGGTGCTTTGCGTTGACCGGCGCGAAAATCGAACGCAGCGCCATCTCATTGATACGAGGGCGCGCCCCTTTGATGGGCGACGGCACGAACTGAACGGAGCCCCGTTCACGACCGGCCGCGAATTTGCACATATTGATCCGCATCCCGACTGCGGCAGGATGCACGTTCTGATCAGACCCGAAGACGCGGCCGGTGGCTTCTAGACAGGCTAGAGCCGAGGCCGTTTTCTGATCACGGCGTGTTGCTGGTGCAAAGGCCTCGTCATGATCTCCTCAACGCACGAGAACGCGGAACCGGAAACACGGAGACAATCGTCCGGCGCATACGATCTCGCAGCCGGACAAACATCTATGACGACTGTCTAACTGCGATGTCCGTAGGCGTAGAAAGTCAACGCATGCAACCCGCTCTCCGCCGAAAGAATTGCCCACGTTCGGGTGGGTTTCGGATGGTGGGCAGTTCACATCTGCCTGCAGTGAAACACCTTGCAGTGATTGTGTGGCGCACAACGTCGTTGGCGGAGAGGGAGGGATTCGAACCCCCGGAGGCTTGCACCTCAACGGTTTTCAAGACCGCCGCATTCGACCACTCTGCCACCTCTCCGACGCCGACACATCTAGTGATTTGGACGGGAATGATAAAGCCCCTTATCTGCGGCCTGGCAGTCGATCCTAATGCGAACCGGCAGAACTCTCTCTTGGGTTGCAAGCCCTTCCATTGACCGGCGATCTTCGGTAGTGTCTTTGGTAACGATAAGACACCCGTCCGGAGAGGCAGCATGGCGGTAAACTGTTGGATTAAAAGACTGCGGCGCGCCCGGCTTGCCACTGTGAGACTTGCGACTGTGGGAATTGGGTCGGTGCTTGCGCTTGGGGCGTGCGCCGAAATTCAGCAGCTTCCGCTGGCGGGGACGGACAGGACCGACGCTGCGGATCAGATAACGCTTGCCCAGGCATCGACGACCGGATCGGACGCGGCTAGCACGGCGTCGCAGAATGTGTCTGCGCTTCTGGACCCGGCACCGGAGATCTTCGAGGCGACGGGCACGGCGCGCTGGGACGGAAAGCGCACCTTGCAAGGCGTCTGGGTTGCGCATCCGCTCGCCGCGTCGGCGCGGCGGGTGCGGATCTACAATTCCGGCAATGGCAGCGCCGTGGATGGTGCGTTGTTCAAACGGGATGCTGCCCTTTCAGGGGCACAGGTCCTGATCTCGTCCGAGGCGGCAAAATTGCTGGGAATGACGCCGGGCGACGAAGCGACGCTGCGGATCGTTGCCGTCAAACCGGCCAAGCGACAGGCTGCGACGCAAACAGAGTCGAAGCCGGTCGATCAGACCGAGACCCCCGTGACCAGCGCCGTTGAAACCGACACAACCAGCGCACCAGAAACACCATCGGCCGCCACGGAGGCTCCGGCGCCGACAACAGCCGCGGCACCGGAAAGTCTGCCGCAACCGCAGCCCCTGAGAATTGCGGCGCCGGAACCGAAGCCAGAGGTCGCATCGACCCCTGCCCCCGCAGCGGAAACCACGGAAACCGCAGCGGCAGCACCAGAGACTGCGGCAGCACCAGAGACTACGGCCGCACCAGAGACTACGGCAGCACCAGAAACTACGGCGGCGGCAGATGCCGAACGTGATGCGCGAACAATCCAGTTGACGCCGGCAGAGTCGGAACCGGAACAACAGACAGCAAGTGTCCAGCCCGCAGCGCCCGCCTCCAGCACCTTGCGCAGACCTTTCGTTCAGGCCGGAATTTTCGGCGTGAAGGAAAACGCCACGAAACTGGTGCAGCGCCTTAAAGCGAATGGGATTCCCGCGCTCAGCAAGAACCTCAGGTCAGGCGGGAAGACGCTTTCCCGAGTGCTGGCAGGGCCTTTCGCAACGACTGCAGACCGCAACCGTGCGCAGACGATGATCCGCCGGATGGGCATGAAAGATGCGGTGCCGGTACGCCGCTGATCGCCGGAGCGAAAGGACATGACGATGCTTCGCCTGCTGATGACCCTTGCGCTCTGCGTCGGTTTTTCGGCGCAGGCTGCCGCACAGAGTCAGGGCACGCCCGCGCGTGCCGCGCTCGTCATCGACATAACGTCCGGTGCGATCCTTTTGGAGAAGGAAGCCGACCGGCCGTTACCACCGGCATCGATGTCGAAACTCATGACGCTCTACATGGCGTTCGAGGCGCTTGAGCAGGGCCTCATTTCGATGAACGACAAATTCCGTACCTCGAAGCGGGCATCCGAGATGGGCGGATCCAAGATGTTCCTCCGGCAGGGCGAACTGGTCTCGGTCTCCAACCTGATCCGCGGGGTCATCGTCCAGTCAGGCAATGATGCGGCCGTAGCGCTGGCAGAAGCTCTCGCCGGAACCGAGGAGGCTTTTTCCGAGCGGATGAACCAGAAGGCCGTCGATCTGGGGATGGAAAATTCAACCTTCGCGAACGCCACAGGCTGGCCGCATCCGACCCAGCTGATGAGCATGCGGGATCTGGCTACGCTCGCGACGATCATGATCAATCGCTTCCCGAACTATTACCAGATGTTCGCGGAGCAGGAGTTTACCTGGGACGGTGTAAAACAGGCCAACCGCAATCCATTGCTGAGCCTGGGCGTGGGCGCGGATGGTCTGAAGACCGGTCATACTGAAGAGTCCGGTTACGGTCTCGTCGCCTCGGCCGTCCGCGGCAAAAGACGGGTGGTGCTGGTCGTGGCCGGGCTGAATACCAAAACCGAGCGTCGGCACGAGGCAGAAAGGCTGATCAACTGGGCGTTCCGCGCCTTTGAAACGCGGCAACTCTACTCTGCCGGGGAAGGCCTGATCGATGTGCCGGTGTGGATCGGCTCCTCCTCCAGCGTGACGGTTTCGCCAGAGCGGGACATCACCGTTACTGCGCCATACGGTTCCCTGGACAAGGCGGAGTTGAAAATCCACTACGATGGCCCCGTCCCCGCACCCATCAAAAAAGGTGAGCGTATTGGTCATGTCGAAGTGATAGCGCCCGACATGAAGCCGGTTCGTGTGCCGCTGCTGGCGAAGAACGCGGTCGAAGAGGGCGGCTTTCTGACCCGGATCCAGGCGGCAGGCACATTGCTGCTCGGCAGTCTCATACCGGGCTGATCGCATCGTTGACGGGCCTCTTTCTAACCTTTGAAGGCATTGATGGAGCCGGAAAGTCGACGCAGGCGCGCCTTCTGTCTGACCATCTGCAGGCATCAGGTCACAAGGTCACCTTGACCCGCGAGCCGGGCGGTGCCCCCGGCGCCGAGCAGATCAGGCAGCTTTTGGTCGAAGGCGACCCCGGGCGCTGGTCGGCGGAAACAGAACTTCTGCTGTTCACTGCGGCACGACGGGATCACGTCGAACGCACGATCCGCCCGGCGCTGGAGCGCGGTGAGATCGTGCTGTGCGACCGATTTGCCGACTCGACACGCGCCTATCAGGGCGACGGCCCCCTGCGCGCGATCGTCGACCGTTTGCACGAAATGATGATTGCCCTCGACCCGGATCTGACACTTATCTTCGACATCGACCCGGCGGCGGGCCTTGCCCGAACGGGCCAGCGCACCGGAACCGAGGACAGGTTCGAACAAAAGGGACTTGGCTTTCAACAGCGCCTCCGGGCGGCTTACCGGGAAATCGCGGCGGCTGAGCCGGCGCGGTGCCTGCTGATCGATGCGGACCAACCGGCTGAGGATGTGGCCAAGGCGGTTTGGGCTGCGGTGAAACCGCGGATTGGGACGGCTTGATGGCAGAGGAAGACCCCCTGCCGGAGGCCGACGGCGTCGATGGGTTTGCCCATCCAAGAGAGGCGCGATCGGTCTTCGGACAGGACACGGCGGTCGATGCGTTCACTGCCGCTTGGCAGAGCGGGCGCATGCACCACGCGTGGTTGCTGCGCGGGCCTGAAGGTGTCGGAAAGGCAACCCTTGCCTACCGGGTCGCACGGGCGATCCTTGTTCAGCCGCAGGCAGCCGGGGGGCTGTTTGGTGCGCCCGAGCCCGGCCGCCTTGATCTGGAGACGCCAACCGACTGCCCGGTGCAGGCTCGGATCACCGCACAATCCGAGCCGCGGCTGCATGTTCTTCGCCGGGGCCTGAACGATCAGGGACGCCTGCAAAACCAGATCACCGTCGATCGTGTGCGCGCTGTCCGCCAGTTCCTGACGCTCAGCGCTGCCGATGGCGGATGGCGGGTGATCATCGTCGACAGCGCGGATGAAATGAACCGCAACGCCGCGAACGCGCTGCTGAAGTTTCTGGAAGAGCCCCCCGCCGAGACGCTGTTTCTGTTGATCAGCCACTCCCCGGCCGGGCTGCTGCCAACCATTAGCTCACGCTGCCGGACGGTAGATCTGCACCCGTTGGATGCCGAGTCTCTCGCCTGGGCCCTGGCTCAGGCGGGGGCCGGGATCACGCGAACGGATACCCCTGCCCTGGCGGAGCTTGGGGCCGGGTCTGCAGGGCGTGCATTGCGCCTGATCGCGGGCGACGGCGTGGCGGTTTACATGCGGCTGCTGCAGATGCTGCGCGCCGGGCGCGGGGTCGACAGGGCCGCAATGACCGAGCTTGCCGACATGGTCTCTCAGCGTGATGCCGCGACCCGTTACTCAATGGTAATCTCGCTGACACAGACCCTGCTCACGCGGCTGGCGCGGCGGGCGGCGATGGCAGGCAGCCCTGACCCGATTGCGCCCGAAGAAGATGCGCTGTGGAAAGCGGCGGCATCGCATCCCGGGCAAGCAGGGCCGTGGGCCGAGGTGCTGTCCACGATCTCGCGAACCACATCCCACGCGATGGCGGTCAATCTTGACCCCGGTCAGTGCGTAATAGATACCTTCCTGCGAATAGACGACACTCTCAGCCGCGTCCGTACCGTGGCTGCCTGACAGGCGAGCCCGCCCCATGCCCGCAATCGATCCCGGGACCAGATCTGAGGCACCTGCCTTGGTCGACAGCCACTGCCATCTGGACTTCCCGCAGTTGCAGGAGGATCTGGACGACGTGATTTCACGTGCCAACGAGGCCGGGATCACCCGCATGGTCACAATCTGTACCAAGCTGATCGCGGAACCCGAGGTGCGCCGCCTTGCCGAACGTTATGACGGCCTTTTCTATGCCGCTGGCACCCATCCGATGAACGTGGCCGACCAGCCAATGGCGACGGTCGAGGACCTGGTCGCACTGGCCGCCCATCCAAAGTTCGTTGGCATCGGAGAGTCGGGGCTCGACTATCACTACACGGCGGAATCGAAACAGGTGCAGCAGGAAAGCCTGCGCATTCATATCGAGGCCGCGCGCCAGACGAAGCTGCCGCTGATCATCCACGCGCGCGATGCCGATGACGACATGGCCCGCATTCTGGCAGACGAACACCGCGCCGGGGCCTTTACCTGCGTGATGCACTGTTTCTCATCCTCGGCAGCGCTGGCGGAAGCAGCCCTCGACCTGGGCTTTTACCTGTCGATGTCCGGGATCGCAGCCTTTCCGAAATCCGATGCGCTGCGCGCGATTTTTGCCGAGACACCGCGGGACAGGATCCTTGTCGAGACCGACAGCCCCTATCTCGCGCCGCCGCCATACCGCGGAAAACGCTGCGAGCCTGCTTTCACCGCCCACACCGCGGCCAAGGGCGCGGAAACGATGGGCCTGTCCTACGAGGAGTTCTGCGCCCAGACCTCGGCCAATTTTGATCGCCTGTTCTGGAAGGCTGCCGCGTGACCGTCGCGGCGCCAGCTGTGGGCGACATCGATGCCTGACGTACTGCGCTTCACCATTCTGGGCTGCGCGTCGTCGGGCGGCGTCCCGCGCATCGGTGCCAAGGGTCCGAACTGGGGCGCCTGCGATCCATCGAACCCCAGGAACCGCCGTCGCCGCTGCGCGCTGCTGGTGCAGCGGATCGGCGATGGGGGCAAGACAACGGTGCTGCTCGACGCCGGCCCGGATGTCCGGGAGCAATTGATCGACGCAGGCGCGGGGTGGCTGAACGCACTGGTCCTGACCCATGACCATGCCGACCATGTCCACGGGATCGACGATCTGCGCATGGTGGTTTTCAACCGGCGCGAACGTTTGCCCTGTTGGATGGATGAACGGACCTGGGCGACCATGCAGCAGCGCTTTGGCTATGTCTTCGAAACGCCGCCCGGGTCGTCCTATCCACCGATCATGGACCATCACGCCATCACAGGACCGGTGACCGTTGACGGGCGCGGCGGCGCAATCACCTGCGAGCCCTTTCAAGTGCCCCACGGCGATATCATGGCGCTGGGCTTCAAAATCGGTCCGCTGGTCTACACGCCGGATCTTTCCGAGATGTCAGATGATGCGTGGTCTGCCGTTGACGGCGTTGACTGCTGGATCACCGACGCGCTGCGCTACACGCCGCATCCCAGCCACGCCAATGTTGCGACGGCGCTTGAATGGATCAAACGCGCGAAGCCGCGCCGGGCCATCCTGACCAATCTGCACGTCGATATCGACTACGAGACGTTGGCCGTGCAGACGCCTGACCATGTCGAACCGGCCCATGACGGGCTGATCATCGACTACCCGATCTGAGGCCGCTTGCTGATCCTCGTCACCCTGCTGGAGATCGTCGTCCCGGTCTTCCTGATCATTGCGGCAGGCTATGTAACGGTCCGCATCGGCTTCATCCCTGACGCCGCAATCGATCCCCTGGTCAAATTTCAGGTCGCAGCAGGTGTTCCGTGCCTGTTGTTCGTATCGATGCTGCGGACTGATCTGGCCACCGCGATCAACCCCTGGACGCTGCTCGCCTTCTTCACCAGCGGGACCATCGTCTTTCTGCTGGCGATCCTCCTTGCGCGGCGTTTCTGGAACCGCCGCCCCGGGGAAGCGGTCGCCGTCGGTTTTTGCGCGTTCTTCCCCAATGCCGTCATGCTGGGCATCCCCATCACCGAACGGGCCTTTGGCGAAACCGCGCTGGCCGCCGTCTTCGGCATCATTGCCTTTCACTCCATGTACAACTGGTTCGTCGGCTTCATCGCCATGGAGGCCGTTCGGCGCGACAGCGAAAGCATAGCCGTCGGCGTTGCCCGTGCCTTCACCACCACATTCCAGAACCCTTTGATGGTCGGTCTGATGCTCGGCATTCTCTGGAACATTCTGTCCCTGCCGCTCCCGAGGGTGGCACTGGATGCGATCGACATGATGGCGGGCGCGGCCATCCCCGTTGCCCTGTTCGCGCTGGGCGGCGTGCTGACGCGATACCGTTTGCTGGACAAGATCAGCGAAGCCAGCATGGTCACGGTCATCACGCTGGTCGTGCATCCGGCAATTGCCTGGGTGCTGACCGATCTGGTGTTCGGCCTGCCGCTGCCGTTCGTGCAAGCCTGCGTCGTCATCACAGCCATGCCGACCGGGATCAACAGCTACATCTTCGCCAGCCTCTACAACCGGGCGGTCGGCACGGCCGCAAGCTCGGTGCTGCTCAGCACCGCTGTGTCCGTCGCGACAATTACCGGTTGGCTTGCATTCCTGGGGTCGGGATAAGCTTTATTCTGCAGCCTGCAGCGTAGGCGACTCCGGCGACCGGAACCGGGCCATCAGCGCGGCTTCTTCCTGCGCCGCGACCTCGGCATTTGCCTCTTTCACGTGACCGAAGCCCCGGATCTTCAGCGGCAAGCGCGCGATCTCGGCGGCGAGGCCAATCTTGTCCACCGAAAGACCGGCGATCATTTCCTCGACCAGCGCGGTGTAGTCCCTGATCGCCTGCCGCTCCCGGCGCCGCTCCGCTGAATATCCGAAAATGTCCAGCGGCGTCCCGCGCAGTCGCTTCAGTTTTGCCAGAACCTTCAGCGCGCGGAACATCCACGGCCCGAACCTCGTCTTGACCGGGCGCCCGTCTGAATCTGTCCGGCCCAGCAGCGGCGGTGCCATGTGAAAGCTGATCTTGCCGACAGTGTCGAATGCCTCGTGCACTGCCTCCTCCAAGGTTTCCACGTGCAGACGCGCGACCTCGTACTCGTCCTTGTAGGACATCACCTTGAACAGTCCCTCGGCCACCGCCTCGCCAAAGCCGTCGCGGCCAAGGGCCTTTTCCGCCACCAGCGCCTCGTCGACCATCTTGCGGTACCGGCGGGCGTAGCGGGCGTTCTGGTACCCGGTCAGGTGCGCCTCGCGCCGTGCGACCTTTGCAGGCAGCGTCTCGATCACTTCGGCTGGCGGTGTCAGGAACCTGGCCAGCGAGGCAAGATCGGCCACCGCCCAACGCCCGATCTCGAAGGCCTTCAGGTTGCCCTCAACCCCGGCCCCGTTCAGGCGGATCGCCTCGCGGATAGACTCCGCCGACAATGGCACCAGCCCCGCCTGCCATGCCGCACCCAGCAACAGAACGTTCGAATAGATCGAATCTCCCAGCATCTCTGCTGCCAGTTCATTGGCCTCGATCATCGTCACCATGTCCGCGCCAAGACGCCGTTCCACCGCCAGGCGCATGGCGTCCGATGGCAACTGAAACTCGGTGTTGCGCGTGAAGTCGCCGGTTATGATCTCGTGGCTGTTGCAGATCATGCCGGTGCGGCCGCGCTTCATCAGCGCCAATGCCTTCTGCCCGGACGTGACAACCAGATCCCCACCGATCACGGCATCCGCCTCGCCCACGGATATCCGAACGGCAGAGATATCCTCCGGCGTCCGCGCGATCCGGCAGTGAATGGCCACGGCACCGCCCTTCTGTGCAAGACCTGCCATCTGCATCTCGGCAGCACCGCGGCCTTCCAGATGCGCGGCCATCGATATCAGCGCGCCCACCGTGACAACGCCGGTCCCGCCGACACCTGTGACCAGAACATTGTATGGCCGCGCCCCAAGCGTCGGCGTCTCAGGCTCCGGAAGAGGGGGGATTGAAAACTCTTTCGCGATCTTCTTCTTGGGCGTTGCGCCTTCGATGGTCACGAACGACGGGCAGAAGCCCTTGATGCACGAGAAGTCGCGGTTGCAGGCAGACTGATCAATCTCGCGCTTCCGGCCAAGCGGCGTCTCCTTTGGCAAAATCGCGATGCAGTTCGACTGAACACCGCAGTCGCCGCACCCTTCGCAGACCGAGGGATTGATGAAAGCCCGCTCCGGCGGGGTTGGAAACAGGTCACGCTTGCGGCGGCGACGTTTTTCTGCGGCACATGTCTGCTGGTAGATGATGGCGGTGACACCCTCGATCTCCTGCAGCTCCTTCTGAACCTTCATCAGATCCTGGCGCGGGAAGACGGCGACCTCCGGCGGATATGTGGTCCAGCCCATTTCCTTCTCATCGACGACCGCGACCACTTTCTTGACGCCGATCCCAACCAATTCATGGGCGACCCGTTCGGCATCGATTTCGTTGTCGTGTTTCTGACCACCGGTCATGGCAACCGCATCGTTATAGAGGATCTTGAATGTCATGTTCGCGCCCGAGCCAAGGGCCGCGCGGATCGACTGGATGCCCGAGTGGTTGTAAGTGCCGTCGCCAAGGTTCTGGAAGACGTGCCTGCGCGTCGAGAACGCGTGCTCGCCGATCCAGTTTGCCCCTTCACCGCCCATATGGGTGTAGCCCTGGGTCGACCGGTCCATCCACTGCGCCATGTAGTGGCAGCCAATCCCGGAATAGGCGCGCGCCCCGTCCGGCACTACGGTCGACGAGTTGTGGGGACAGCCGGCACAAAACCACGGAGTCCGTGTTGCGCTGTCGGGCACGTTGTCTGTCCGCGTCGCTTCCTGCAGCGCAGCCATGCCGTGGCGCATCGATTCTGTCGCGCAGCCCATCAGTTCAAGCTGTCCGCCGACGCCAAGCGCGATGGTCACCGGATCAAGGCCCGCTTTCATGTCGAAAAGAAGGTTGGCATCCTCGTCCTTCCACCCGACGACCTTCGGCCGGTCCGGTGCATTGAAAAGGATGTCCTTTATCTGCATCTCAAGCAGCGGCCGCTTCTCTTCGACGACAACAATCAGATCGAGGCCCGCGGCCCATTCCTTCAGGCCAACCGGCTCAAGTGGCCAGACCATGCCGACCTTGTAGACGGTCACGCCCGCCCGCTGCGCGGTCGCATCGTCGACGCCCAAGAGGTCCATCGCATGGCAGACATCCAGCCAGCTCTTCCCGGCGGCAACGATGCCGACCCGTGCGCCCGGCTGACCGAGGGTCGGCCGGTCAAGTCTGTTCGCCCGGGCCCACGCCAGTGCGGCAGGCAGTTTGACATCGTTCAGGCGTATCTCGCCTTCGCGCGGCTCTTCGAAAGCGGGTATATGCACACCGCTTTCCGGCAGGTCGAAGTCTGGCTCCAAAAAGGACAGGCGGTGCGGATTTCCATCGACCACGGCGGTGGATTCGATCGTGTCCTTCATGCACTTCATCCCGACCCAGCAGCCGGAATAGCGGCTGAGCGCCCACCCGGCGATGCAGTAGTCGAGCAGTTCCTGAACTCCGGCCGGCGACAGGGTCGGGATCTGCGCATCCATCATCGCGTATTCGGAATGATGCAACGTGGTCGAGCTTTCGCCGGTGTGGTCATCGCCAAGGCACGCAATCACGCCGCCCAGCGGCGATGACCCGGCAATATTGGCATGGCGAAAAACATCGCCCGACCGGTCAACGCCGGGACCTTTTCCGTACCACATGCCGAAGACACCGTCGTATTTGCCCTCGCCCTTGACTTCAGCCATCTGCGCGCCCCAAAGCGCGGTCGCCGCCAGATCCTCGTTGATCCCGGGGTGAAACTTCACATTCATCGGCTGCAGGTGCTTTGCGGCACGGTGGAACTCGCCATCGACCGCGCCAAGGGGCGACCCGCGATAGCCCGTGACGTACCCGGCCGTATCGTGACCGGCGACCGCGTCGCGGGCGCGCTGCGTCATTGTCGCGCGGATCAGTGCCTGCGTGCCGGACAACAAAACGGGTGAGGTGGAAAGATCGTAACGATCAGATAGCTTTACATCGCGCAGGTCCATGATCGCTCCCGTCTAGGTTTGGCTACATGTCAGTGCTTTCGGCGCGTGCCGCAGGAAGAAAGGTAAATTACCCTGACCTTTCTGTCCAGACACGCGCTCTATTAACTGATTATGGGACAGCCTCAGGCAGCATCAAGCGCGCGAAGGGGTTCGCCCGGTTAATCGTCCATTTGATCCGACGGGCACATTGCGGGCGCTGCCTGAACCTGCCAAACCCGGCCGTGCCGCCCAGAATGGAGCCGCCATGACGAAGATTCTCATCGCACAGCCGACAACAGGTTCGGTCCTGTCAGGCACTGTCGATTTCATGATGCACCTCGTGACCGCCTTTCAGCGCCGCGGGATCGCCTGGGCCTATCGGTACACCGCCATCTCGGACATCGCGTTGTCGCGCAACATATTCGCCAGCCACGTGATCGCGGACAACGAGTACACGCATCTCCTGTTTCTCGACTCTGACATGGGGTTCACCGCTGACACCATTCTGGGGCTTCTGGATCACGAAAAGCCCGTTGTCGCAGCGGCGTGCCCCAAGCGTTACCTGGCATGGGAAAAGCTGAACGCCATGGCCAGCGCGAACGCTGCCAGGCCGGAAGGCCAGCGCCTTGATACGGGCGGGCTGATCGATCTTGCGCTCGACTTCAATGTCGATCTCACCCGTTTCGATGGCTCGCCCTGGACCGCCGAACGCGATGGCAGGTTCCTGAAGGTGCCTGCCGTCGGCACCGCTGTGATGCTGATCCATCGTGACGTGTTCGAGATCATGCTTGCCAGAGAGGTCGCCGTGCCTCGTCCGGGATACACGGGCCTACCGGTCATCGGCACCGCACCATTATGCGATTTCTTCTCGCCTCTGGAAAAGCCTGACCGATCGATGATCGAGTCCGAGGATATCTCTTTCTGCAAGAGGTGGGTCGAGGACTGCGATGGCGAGATCTGGGTCGACGTGGAA
>JBCCMP010000121.1:0-12158 GCA_039026295.1 Pseudomonadota bacterium
GGCTGCAATGATTTCTGAGACTATTCTGAATGTGGTGACGGCGCTGTCGCGGGGCAGGGGGCGGGCGCGCGAAAACCCCGGTGTGCGTCCGGGCCCCTTGCTGGGCCGGCCCGAGCTTGCGGATGATCTGGTCGCGGACCAGGCGCAGTATACCGGCAAGACCGTTCTGATCACCGGGGCTGGCGGGTCCATCGGAACCGAGCTGTGCCGTCAGGTGCTGGCGTGTCGCCCGGCGCGGTTGGTGTTGTTCGAGTTGAATGAATTCGCGCTCTATACGGTTGAACTGGGCCTGCGCAGTGCTGCGGCACGGGCCGGGGTGGCTCTGGAGCAGGTGCTGGGCTCTGTGACGGAGGCGCCGCAGATCACGCGGGCGCTGGCGCGCTTCGGTGTGCAGGTGGTGCTCCATGCTGCGGCCTACAAGCATGTTTCGCTGGTGGAGGCCAATCCCCTGGCGGGTATTCGCAACAACGTTCTGGGGACCCACGTGCTTGCCCGCGCGGCCCTGGCGCAGCGGGTGGAACGGTTCATTCTGATCTCGTCGGATAAGGCGGTGCGACCAGCCAATGTCATGGGCGCGACCAAGCGGCTGGCGGAACTGGTCGTACAGGATCTTGCCGGGCGACCGTCCGAGACGCAGTTTTCCATCGTGCGCTTTGGCAATGTGTTCGGCTCGTCCGGCTCGGTTGTGGCCCGGTTCGAGGCGCAGATCCGGGCCGGCGGGCCGGTCACGGTGACCCATCCCGAGGTGACCCGGTATTTCATGACCGTGGAGGAGGCTGCACGCCTTGTCCTGCAGGCCGGTGCTCTGGCGCGCGGCGGCGAGGTTTACGTGCTGGAGATGGGCCCGCCCGTGCCCATCGTCTGTCTGGCGCGGCGCATGATCGCGGCGGCGGGGCAGCATGTCCGCGAGTCCGCCACACCGGATGACGGCATATCCATTGTCTTTACCGGGCTTCAGCCGGGCGAAAAGCTGCGGGAGGATCTGAGCCTCTCGGGGGCGTATGCACCCACGGCGCATCCCAAGATTTTCCGTGTTGAAGAGCCGCATTTGTCCGAGCTGGAGGTCGCATCCTGTCTTCGGGCGCTGCAGGAGGTCGTGGCCGAAGGTGGTCCGGATCGGGCCCGCGCGTTGTTACAGCGCTGGGTCGAGGGGTATGCCGCGCCGGGGTCGGTGACGTCAGCCCGTCAGCGCCAGGTTCATTGAAGACAGGGCCGGTAAGATCACCGGTTCTGACGAACTGGTAAGTAATATTATGTTAACTTATTGGCTTGTGTAGCCCTGCGGATGGGCGCTGTGCCAGGCCCAGGCGGTTTCGATAATCCGTGCGATATCGGTATAGACCGGGGCCCAGCCCAGAACGGTTTTCAGTTTGGTGGGGTCCGCAACCAGCTGCGGCGGGTCGCCGGGCCGCCGCGCGCCAAGATGCCGGGCAATCGTCTGCCCGGTTACGGCCTCGCAGGCCTCGATAACCTCCAGCACCGAGTGGCCGTGTCCGGTGCCGATATTGAACACCTCGCCGGTGCCCGGTGCTGTGGCCTCGATCGCCAGCAGATGGGCGGACGCCAGATCCTGTACATGGACATAGTCCCGAATGCAGGTACCATCCGGGGTCGGATAATCCGTGCCAAAGACCTGGATATTGGTGCGCTGCCCAAGGGCCACCTGCAGCACCAGCGGGATCAGATGGCTCTCGGGGCGGTGGTCTTCCCCATGACGGCCATCGGCATCGGCGCCGCTGGCATTGAAATAACGCAGGAGCGTGTATCCAAGCCCGTAGGCCTGCGCATAGTCGCGGATCATCCATTCCACGGCCATTTTGGTCCGTCCATAGGGCGAGACCGGATCCTGCGCGGTCGTCTCCGCCATTGGCTCCGATTGCGTCATCCCATAGGTGGCGCAGGTCGATGAGAACAGCAGCCGCTCCGTTCCGGCCTGGCGCATCGCGTCCAGCAGGCTCTGCGTGCCGCCGACATTGTTGCGGTAGTAATACTCTGGGTTCTCGACGGATTCCCCGACATAGGAGGCCGCGGCGAAATGCATGACTGCGTCGGCGCCGAAGGTTTTTAGGGTCTCGGTCAGATGCGCGGTGTCCGCGAGGTCCCCTTCTGTAAAGGGATGGCCATCCACCGCCGCCTGATGCCCCATTGCCAGATTGTCATAGGCGAGGACGTCATGGCCCTGCCCGGCGATGAATCGCAGGCAGGCACTGCCCACATACCCCGCGCCACCTGTAATCAGTATCTTCATGGGACTGTCTCTTTATAAGGAAAATTACGGGTCCGGCTGGCTGCGCCGGGCGCGCAGCGCCAACAGCGTCAACCCAGGCATGGCCAGAATGCATGCGCCATAGCGGCGTGCCAACCGTTTTGGATTGCCCAACATGCGCCAGAGCCATTCTGCAGCAATTTTCTGTACCCAGCGGGGTGCCCGTTTCTGGCTGCCCGACATAAAGTCGAGCCCCGCCCCGATGGAGGCAAAGCCCACATGGGGCAGCGCCGCATGGGCCCGGGCGGCGAAGCGTTCCTGTTTCGGGGGCCCCAGCGCCAGGAATACCAGCCGCGCCCCGCTGTTCCCGATCTGGACGATGGCCTCATCCGCAGCAGCGCTGTCAGGATCAAAGCCCATCGGCGGCGACAGGCAGAGCACGACATTGAGTGCAGGGTATGCCGCGCGCAGCTTTTCGGCGGCGCCCTGCAGCGAGGTCTCTGTCGCACCGAACAGCGCGACCGGCGTTTCCGTGCGCGCAGCGACATCGCAAAGTGGCGCGATCAGCTCCGAGCCGGGCACCAGTGCAACGTCTCTTTGCCCGGCCAGATGGCAGAGCCAAACGATCGGGTTCCCATCGGCCGTTACATGGCTGTGGGCGGCATAAGCATGCAGGAATTCCGGGTCCCGGCCGAGCTTGACCACATGGTCCAGGTTGAGTGTGGCAATGCTGAACCCCTGATGTCCGGCCAGCCGGGTCTCGATATCCGACAGCAGCGTGGCGCTGTCCGGGACCGTCACGGCCACCGGCGGATCATCTGTCCATCGAAATTGCACCTGATTTGCCTGCGCCGTGGTTCTGACACCTGACCCTTACTGAACATGGGCTGCGGCGCAAACCCCCCTCGGTGCTGCTCAGCTTACATTGATCGGGACCGTGATCTCCGCTGATCCGGATGCGTTCGTCGCGGTGAACGTGTAACTGCCGGCACCCGGCAGCGGTATCCCGGAGATGATGCCGGTCATCGGGTCCAGGCTGGTGCCGAGCGGCGGTGTGCCCTCCCATGCCATCGTGTTGACCGAGGACCAGCCGGACAAATCGAATTCGGGCGATTGGCCGGACGACCAGGATTGCGCGGGAATTTGCGCCCATCGCGGCGGATACTCGGGCAGCCACCACGGCGCCCGCCCCTTCTCGCCTTCCAGAACCGCCGTGCGGCTGTCGCCTGCATAGGCGAACTCCGGATAGGCGCCCCAAAAGCCGTACCGGCCCCAGGAACCGGAAAACCCAAACTGCATCACCGGACCGTCCAGGAACCGCACATGCAGGTCGCGCCAGTAGTTAAAAACCTCGGTGGCTTGCGGGCTGGACAGAAAGTCTGTGAAGCTTTCGAGGATCTCGGTATTGTCGGGCCCGACCGTTCCGCCGTGGACAATATGTGTCCCGCCTTCGTAGGAGATGAATTGCAGCCCCTTAGTCTTGGCCAAACCAAGCTGCGCTTCCGTCGCGGTCTCTATCGATCTAAACGTCCGGTCTTGCGAGAATGAGGGGTTACGCTCGAACAGAAGATCTGCATAGAAATTTCGCCAGCCTTCTGAATCCCCTTCATTATAAAGCCGCGTGATTTCGGCCTTAATTGGCTGATCGTTGAAGAAAGAAGACCCAAAGTAAAAATTGCCTGCCAATACATCAAAGGCATCTTCACTCGGCACAAATTTCGCATCGCCTGACCAGTAACTGTCATCCAGCAAAGTATTTGTGACGCCGGTATTCACAAGCTGTGTCCCGAGCACGCGCACAAGCCTGTCGGGTGTTGCCGCAAAAGCTGTTCTGAAGATCTCCATGACATTGGTGGCAAGGATGCGGTAGCCGTGGTTATTCCGTATGTTCCCGGTTGTGGCGTACCACCAGGGGGTCTCACTCAGGCTTTCAGAGGCTGTCGCTCCCCATTTCATGGTCGCTGTCGTTTCTGTAACCGTGTTTCGGTCAACGGGATATGACAGGTCTCCGACAACGATCCGATCCGATCCGGACGCACCGCTGTTCCCCATGATGGTTCTCAAGTCGACGCCCGCCGCGGTGATCGTGCCACTGCCGTTCGTTATGGAAACCGTCCCGGGGCCCTGCGCGTCCAGAAGCTTGATCCCGGTGGCCGAGGCCACGCTGGTCTGCGCAAACTGGAAATTCCAGACCTCGTTGCAGTACTCGATATAGACTTTGAGGGAGCTGTCGAGATTATCCCTCAGGTACTCCGCACAGTGCTGGATCAGCGCATCGCTTGCGCGCGCGTGGATGTTGAACCAGCAGTCGGCCCGAACCTCGTTGTGCAGCGCACAGATCAAGTTCAGCGGCGTCATGGCCCCCCCGAACGTCCGTGCGGTATCCGGCGCGAAGTCGGCAACCTCCACTGTCTTCAGGTCGTTGTTGATGTGCAGCGGGTCCATGTTTCGCAGAAGGGACGGACCACATCGCCTAATCTCGTCGAGATACGCCTGCCGGTAGCGGCGGTGTCCAAGCGACAGACCTGCGTTGTCATATGCCGCCTCATCTGTCAGTTTGATAAGCTCAAGAAACCATCCGGCGGGCAGGGGTCCGGGCGGCCCCGAGATCGTAAACCACCAGTTGCCTGCCGGATATGTGACATCAAACTCGGTACGTGTGTACGAGACTGTTCTCACATTGGACACTTCGCGGAAAGACAGGCTGTAGGTTCCAGGCAGGTTGTGGCGCAACGCGTAGCGCCCGAATTGTGGCGAGCCTGATACCTGGCTGGCCCACGCAAACAGAACCTCGAGCCTGTCATAGCCTGCCGGAATCTCCGAAGGGAGCCATGTCTCCGGGTCTCGGGGATACTGAGCGGGGCCCACAAGGTCGGGTTGCCCGGGCCCCTTAACGTAAATGCGGGCGACACTGATCAAGTCCCGGAACGGGATCAGTGCCATGTAATCGCGCGGGCCGTCCAGGCCAAACGCGGCGGCACCTTTTGCAGGTTCGGCCGGGGCACCGGGCGCGGACTGAACAAGGGAAATCGTCATACCGGTCTGAACTCCACAGCAAGGGCCGATGCATTGCTTCGGGCCTCCGCGGCCCCCAGCGTGCGCGCGCCCGCAGCATCAATATCTGCGTGGCCCATGAGATAGGTTACATCGCTGAAATTCAGAGAACCAGTCGTGCCTGTGTGATCTGCCACCGTGTCGGCTGTGGGCGTCAGGGCAGGTCCGGTCACACGTGGCGTGGCGGCGACCGCGACCACCCAGCTGCCGCTATGGGCTGGTGTGATATCGGTATCGATGGGCTGTGTGCCTGTTGTCACATGCGGGGCGCTGGCGCCCACCGGAGCGGTGGCGCTGACCCCGGTCAGCTCCACCATCGAGACGGCGATCGCGCGCACGCCCAGATCGGCCCCGACACTGTCCCGGAAATGCAGACTGGCCGTTGTCGCCGCCGTTGTCGGCGGATTCATCAGATAGGCGACCAGATTTGCGCCCAGCATGGTGGTATGGCTCGGTGTCACGCCGATTACGGTGCAGGTCTGCCCGCCATAGCTAACGGTCGTAGTTGCAAAATCAATGATGCCTGCACTGCCATTGCAAAGGATGGCAGCCGACAGCACAAGGCAGTTCTGGGCCCCGCCTGCGCAGGTGTAGCCCGCGGTGGTGACGGCCGCAGTTCCGGCCGCGCTTCCCTGGGGCGCCAGCACAAGACTGGACGGGGTTGCGACCGCGACGGTGTCGGGGACTGTGCCTGCGGCGGTGTAGGACTGTATCAGTATATTGCTGTCTTGCCCGGCTTCGGTGCGCTGGTACAGCGCCAGTTTATAGGGTTGGCCCGGGGCCCCTGTTTCCGGAATGTCATAGGCGGTTCCGTTTGTGGAGACGGCAAAAGACCCGCTTTCCGTAACCGGGCTGCTCCATCCTCCGGCCCCGTCCGGAACCGGGTCAGCGGCAGTCTGCGCCACGCGCGCCCAGACATAGCTGCCATCGTTCTGCTGATCGGTGGTGATCTGCCAGGTCTGTGTCGCACCGTCAAAGCTGTCCGAAACCAGCATGGGCACCGGGCCCGCGCCTGTGACGAGGACGGACTTGATATCTGACGGGGCGCCGGGGCCGGCAGCATTTACCGCCCGCAGCCGAAGATCGTAGAGCCCGGGCGCGATATCGGCGATCGAGAAACCGTCGATGCGGCCGCTCGAAATCCAGTCCCCGCCATCGAGGGCGTAGGCGACGTCGCTCACCGGGCTGCCCTGGCTCGCCGGTACGGCGAAGATCGTCACCTCCAGCGCGCCCCCGCCCGGGGCACTGGTGGCCACCCAGTCGTTGGCGCCAAAAGCCTCCGGAAGGAGTGCAGGGGGAATATCTTCCGGGGCCGGGCTGGCCGGGGAGAGGCTCAGGGCGATCGAGATGCTCATGGGGCAGACCTCTGACGGGGGATGGAAATACCGACGCGTCAGCTGAGCGCGACGATGCCGGTGGCTGTGGTGCCGGTGGCCCAGATCCTGCGGGCCCGGACCGGAAAGGGGATGCCGGCGGCGATATGAACCGTGTCGGTGTCGCCCGAGACCGTCGTCAGGCGCACGCTGCCTGCGCCGGCGACATTCAGGGCCCGGCTGCTGACCGGCAGGTCCACCCCATCGTTGGGTGTCACGGATGCGATCCGGGTTGCCGGGCTTTCCAGCCCGCTGGCGAAGTCTTCGAAAATATCGCTCATGTGCAGATCCTCTGCTCCGGGCAGGGCAGATGCCGGTCCCTGCGCCTTGTGTCACATTTCGCAAGGCAGGGTCGCGTTGCCCGGTTAATTTCCCCCTGCCCCTGCGTACGTTGCCTGACCAGTGCCCGCCCGTTGCCGGAACGGCGCGGACCGCGCGCGATATCAGGGGGGCTGCCTCCGCGCATGGACTTGAGGACGCGGGCAGCGTAGGGGTTCAAGCGTTGCCGGCGCGCGCAGCGGCGCCGGGCGTCTTCTTTATGGTGCCAGATGCCTTCGACCTCCCCTCCTCTGCCCCGACTGGCCTATGTCACCTCGACCTATCCCGCGGCCTCGCACACCTTCATTCTGCGGGAAATTACCGCGCTGGAGGCGCTGGGGTTCCAGATCCTGCCCTGTGCCATCCGGGAGCCGGCTCCGGACAATCTGATCGGTCCCGAAGAGGTCGCCGCCCATGCCAGAACCTTCTACGTTCTGAAAGCCGCGCGCCGCCTTCCGACCCTGCCGCTGGCGCTGCTGGCGGCGCTTGCGCGGCCGGGGCGTTTCTTGCGCACCCTCGCGCTGGCGCTGCGGACGGCCCCGCCCGGGGCAAGGGGCCTGCTCAAGCAGAGCTTCTATCTGGCCGAGGCGCTGATCCTGACCCGGCATCTGCGCGCCCGGCAGATCGCGCATATCCACAACCATTTTTCCGATCACAGTGCCAATGTCTCGATGCTGACCTCGGCCTTGTCGGGGATACCCTTTTCTTACACGTTGCATGGCCCCAACGAGTTTTACGAGGCGCATAAATGGTATTTCGCGGAGAAAACCGCGCGGGCGGAATTCGTGGCCTGCATCAGCCATTTTGCGCGCTCCCAGGCGATGTATTTTTCCGACCCCGTTCATTGGGACAAACTGCGCATCGTGCATTGTGGCGTGGTGCCGGACCGCTATGACCAGCCTCACGATGCTCCTCAGGACGATCAAGCCGGCACCCGGCTTTTGTTCGTAGGCCGCCTGACGCCGGTCAAGGGCGTGCGGCTTCTGCTCGAAGCGCTGGAGCGCACCCATGCCATCCGTGATGACATCACGCTTGATATCATCGGGGATGGCGAGGACCGCGCCCATCTCGAAGCGCTGGCCGCCCCGCTGGGCAGCCGGGTCCGGTTTCTGGGCTACCGCTCGCAGGCGGAGGTCGCCGCAGCGCTTGCCAAGGCCGATATTCTGGTCCTGCCCAGTTTCGCTGAAGGTCTGCCCGTGGTGCTGATGGAGGCGCTGGCGGCCGCGACGCCGGTCATCTGCAGCCAGCTGGCGGGTGTGGCAGAACTTGTCGAGGACGGCCAGTCAGGCTTTCTCATTCCAGCCGGGGATGTGGCGACGCTGGCCGATCGGATTCTGACCCTTGCTGCGGATCCGGAGCGTCGGGAGCGGATGGGCCGCCATGGACAGGCGCAGGTGCGGACGCAGTTCGACATCCGCGTCGAGGCCGCCCGCATCGGGCGACTCTTTGCCGACGGGCCCGGCGCCGCAGTCCGGCCCGTCCCGCTCGCGCCAGACACATCGGGATAAACCGCCGCGCCCTTTAGCGCTCCAGCGGAATGGCAAAGACCTGCTGGAGTGTATCGGCCTTGAGCCATCCAATGAGCAGCAGGAGCAGGAGCGCCAGGGCGATCAGGCAGAGATCTCCTCTGGCGTCCCAGGTCCTGTAGCGCGCCACAAAGTGCGCCAGCAGCGGGTATGTGGCGAGCCCCGCAAGCATCGGGGCCAGCGCCACCGCCCCGACACTGTAGACCGGCAGCAGAAAGGCCAGGGCTGTAAGCTGCAGCGCGGCGGTGGCAGCGATGACGATCAGATGACTGCGGCTGTCGCCATGGGCAATGAGCGATTGCTGCACGCCCTTGAAGGCCATGACAGGCAGGCTGCAGGCGGCGATCAGAACCAGAATAGGCCCTGCCAGATGGTACCGCGGGTCAAAGAGCAGCACGACCAGCCAGTCGCCGATCAGCGCCAGACAGATGGTGATCCCAATACCCAGCAATCCCACAAGCCGACGCGCCTTGAAGACCTTGGGCTGGTTCTCGATCGCTTCGTTCGGGGATTTCAGCCGGTACAGCGGCATCAGGACATTGCTGCTCAGGCTTTGCGCGACCATGCCTGGCAGTGTCGCAAAGGAGTTTGCGATGCCGTAGATCCCGAACACTGCGAGGCTCACGTAAAGCCCCAGGATCATCTGGCTTCCATGCAGGACAAAGAAGGTTGCGATTGTGCTGAAGAAGATGAAAATGCCAAAGCCAAGGGTCTTGCGCACAACACCCCAGTCCCAGCAGAAGCGGTTGTTCGGGCCAGGCAGTCCGACTTGGATCAAGGCGACGTGCACACACGCACTGAAAAGGCTGCCGAAGGCCAGCGCCCAGACAGAGTGCAACCACCATGCCATCAGCGCCATGAAAATAAGACTGAGCCCCTGCGCCAGAAGCAGCAGGGCTGTCAGGCGCCCGATCTGCAGGTCGCGGATGGCGCAGGGTTCCTTGGTGGATTTGAACCCATCGATCAAAAGAGAAATTGCAACAACTGGTAGTAGAATCTGCAGGACCGGCTCGCCATAAAGCGCCGAGACTGGCCAGGCAATGATACAGGCCGCACCCCACATCAGACCCCCGCGGATCACCTGCATGGTCCAGATCGTGTCGAGGGCGGTGCGATCTCCAGGCTTCTGCCGGATAATGGCATCGCGCAGACCGATATCCGAAAACAGGCCAAGCCCGGTGATGAAGACGAAAACCAGGCTCATCAGGCCGAAGGCCTCGGGAAACAGCAGGCGGGTGAGGATGAGGTTCGAGATCAGGCGCAGGAGCGTGCTTGCGCCAGTCTGGAAGATGGTCAGGGCCGAGGCCCTTAAGGCGCGCGCACCCACATTCTGACCCCGCCAGAAGCTCTGCATGCCCGTTGCCATGTCACACAGGGGCCTGGGGACCGGCCCCGGTGCAGAAGTCCTGCCAGGGCGGCCCTTCCCTGGGTCTCGGCGGGTTATGTGTCACGGGGTCGGCCTCCACCGGTCTCGTCGCGCAGAACGCGAATGTGATCCGTCCATGACCTTAAAACACCGCCGCGCCGGCCTGTCACCTACCCTTCAGGAATGAACCGGGGCAGGCGCGGGTCGAGGGCGCCAAGGGCGCTCATCAGGCGCGCTTCAGCGGCGGCCTCTCCTTCTTCGGGGTCGATCAGGGTTGTCAGTCGGACCAGCGCTCCATCTGTCCGACCGGTCTGAATGCCATCGACCATGAGCCAGAACTTCGCGGCAAAATCCCAGGCAATCCGCCGGTCTTTCTGCTGGAACCAGTAAAAGACCATCATCCGCGTCTCCCCTTTCTGAATGATCGCCCGGTTGACCCGGAACGGGGTGTCGCTGCCCATCTGAGCCGTCAGATCAGAGCGCTCCAGCCAGGCGATCTCCCAGCCGGCGCCGGGCAGGCAAACCTCCGGGCTGTGGACCCCACCCTGGCTCTGGTCCTCATACCAGGCCATGAACAAGCCCACGGGATGGGTGCTATCCCCATCACGGAGGAGATTGACCTGGTGATAATCGTCTGCGCCCAGGACCTGCGCGACGGCGGGCTCCAGCATCTCGCGCGGGCCGACCTGGCGCCAGTCCTCAAGGGTGCGGGGGAACAGGGCGAAACTCTCACGCTCCGGGGCGGTTGTGTTGCGCTCCGGCAGGGTCTGCAGCGCGATGGCCGCCGACAGGCCGATCAGCGCAGTGAGGATCAGCGCGCGGGAGGCCTGCACATATTGCAGACGCATGATCTGTGTGCCCAGACCGTCCGTGTCGAGATCCAGCGCATCCGTCAGGCTGTCATAGCGGCCGTCCAGTTTCATCAAAAGCCAGGCCATGCCGAAGAGCACGATGATGCAGGCCAGAAAAATGACCCAGCCTTCGAAGAAATGCGTGAACCCGTCCAGCCATTCGACGCCGTAGTGTTGTACAATGATCCCGGCGACCGCGATCCGGACCGAGTTCATCATGATCGCGATGGGAACCGCGGCCAGCAGCAGCGTCACCTTGTGCCAGGCAGGGCCGCGATAAAGGGTCGCGAAAATATAGGAAAAGCTCATGATCGGGAACATGTACCGCAGGCCGGAACAGGCCTCTGCCACGTGCAGCTTGAGCACGCCCAGATCGATGATGTTGCCTTCCAGAAAGACCGGAACGTCCAGCAGCCGCAGGAGCGTCACGCCCAGTTCTGAGGACACGAACTGCAAAGACGTGGTCGTCTTGTAATAGATCAGCCCCGGCAGGGGCAGCATGAACACCAGATGCAGCACGCCGGGCCAGAAATGTCGCCCCGTTTCCCAGCCCCAGCTGATCAGCAGAATGCCCGCCACCCAGACAATAAGCGCATAAGCCACGATATCGTGGATGTTGGCGAGCGTGCCAAGCGCCCCCATCACAAGCGACAGCAGCACCACGGCCACGCCGGGCCAGCGGCTGCGCCGGATATCGGGGTTTACCGGATAGTCATTCAGCTGCTTGAGAAACAGAAAGGCCGAGAGCACCGGGATCAGGGGGCCGTGACTATATTCCGGCAATTGCCAGGCCACGAGCAGGGCGTTGATGCCATTGGAAAAGAAGACCAGCGCCCCGAGAAGCGCCAGAACAAGCCAGAACATACCCCAGCTTATGAAGCTGGCGGCACCTGTCCGGACGCTGGACAGGGACAAGTTCGATACAGAAACGGCCATAACGTGCTTTTACTCCAAGCGAACCGATGCTCAAAAACTGCACTAAGACTGGCAGATTTTTGCAGGTCCCGCCATATCTGTGGCCGGGGATAACCAAAAAATGAGAACGAGTGTCAGCGAAATGAAACGCTGCCAGGGGATCAAATCGATTGTTTCCGGCGTTTGGGGTGCTCTTTTGCGCGTTCGCGATCTTCCGAGCGGCCGCTCCTAGTCCAGCCTGCGGCTATGGGCGATCAAACCGTTGCGGGCGCGCGCCTTAGCCGGAAAGCGCGAAAAAGCGGTCCCGGTGCGCGGCGCGGGTGCGGGGTCTGCGGCGCCCGCGTTTTGGGGTGCCTGGCCCTGGAGCAAGGCGTAGCCAAACAGCGCCCCGAACATCAGCCAGGAGAGGGGCGAGATGACCGCGTTTGGAATAACATAGATCAGGTTGCCCGTTGTGATCAGCAACAGGCCGGTAATCACCGGGGATATCGGGACCCGCCCGGCGCGCCAGGCGACCGCCAGAAGCGGCAGGCACAGGATGAGGAAAAA
>JBCCMP010000122.1:0-12123 GCA_039026295.1 Pseudomonadota bacterium
ATGACCGGCCTTCTGCCGCCAAAGGCAGGCGAGGTCGTCTTCGACGGGCGCACCCTGCCCCAGGCCCTGCCCGAGCGGACCAAGGACGATCTGCGCGAGCTGCAGATGATCTACCAGATGGCAGATGTGGCGATGAACCCGCGCCAGACGGTGAAAACGATCATCGGCCGACCGCTGGAATTCTATTTTGGTCTGCGCGGGTCCGAAAAGGACAAGAAAATCGCCGAACTGCTCGACCAGATCGAGCTAGAGCCGTCCATGGCGCACCGCTTCCCGGCTGAACTTTCAGGCGGCCAGAAACAGCGCGTCTGCATCGCCCGCGCCCTGGCGGCCAAACCCAAGCTGATCATCTGCGACGAGGTCACGTCCGCCCTCGACCCGCTGGTCGCCGACGGCATCCTGAAACTGCTGCTGGACCTTCAGGCGCGCGAGGGCGTCGCCTATCTCTTCATCACCCACGATCTGGCGACGGTGAAGGCGATCGCCGACTCCATTGCCGTGATGTTCCAGGGGCAGGTCGTGCGCTACGGTCCGAAATCCCAGGTCCTGGCACCGCCGTTCGACGACTACACGGACCTTTTATTGTCATCGGTGCCCGAGATGAAGCTGGGCTGGCTGGAAGACGTGGTCGCTTCCCGGAAAATGGAAGCGGCCGGCCACTAGAGCGCAATCCGACCGGAGTGAAACGAGGATCGGAAAAATTGCACGCGAAATCATATAGATAGAGCGGTCGATCTGATTCAATCAGATCGGAAACTGCTCTAACCCGGATACCAGGCCGGTTTTCGCTTCTCCAGAAAGCTCTTCAATCCCTCGTCCGCCTCCGCGTCCAGCCGCTTCATCGCGTGGGGCCGCGCCATTTCGACCTTGTCCAGGTCCGAATAGACCATCCCGGAATACTTCAGGATCGACTCCTTGGACGCCGCAAGGGCCCCCGGCGGGCAGTGCAGCAGCGCATCGATGATCGGCGCTGCCGTCTCCTCCAGCGCTCCGGCGTCGCAGACCTCGTCGACCAGCCCGATTTCCATGGCCCGCTCCGCCCCGAACCGCTCGCAGCTCAGCGCATAACGGCGGAGACGCCCCGGCCCGATGCGGCTCAGAAGCTGCGGCACGATCGGATTGGCAATCAACCCCCACCGCGCCTCGGTGATCGAAAATATCGCGGACCGGTCCGCGATCACGATATCGCAGGCCGAAATGATCCCCGTCCCGCCGCCGAAACAGCCCCCATGGACCAGGGCCAGAACCGGTTTCGGCATCGCCGTCAGGCCATGCACGGCATCAGTTGTCCGCTGACTGACCTCCAGATTAGCCGCCACATCCTTTGCCCGGACGGACTGGATCCACTCCAGGTCTGCGCCCGCCTGAAAATGCCGCCCCTCGCCGCGCAGAACGACCACCCTGACGCGCTCATCAGCCGCCAGCTTGGCGGCACCGGTCAGCAGCGCCTCGATCATCTCGCCGTTATAGGCGTTGTTCCGCTCCGGCCGGTTCAGCGTGACCCAGGCGATCCCCCGTTTGTCGATCTTGGTCTTGACGATCTTTGTCTTGACGATCTTCTTGGCCATCGGTCCTCCCCCGAACATTGCAGCCCCAAGGCGCGTGCATCGTTTTCACACAATGCCCCGCTTTCCGCTTGAACCCCACGAAAAGATTGTCCACAACAAAACGGTTATCCCCATTTTGATGCCAAAAGACGGGCCGCCGTTGCAGGCAAAGGAGGGGGTTACACGGAAGACTGGAGCGTCGGCCGAGAAGGCGATCAATCGCCCACGGGGATCACGGCGCGGGAACGGGAGGATCGGTGCGATGTCAGATCGCGTCCTACAGGTTGACGACCTGCACGTGCATTTTCCGCTCGAACACGGCCGCGTGGTCAAGGCGGTGCGCGGCGTCTCGTTCCACATCAACCGCGGAGAGACGCTGGCCATCGTCGGCGAGTCCGGGTCCGGCAAGTCCGTGACCGCGATGTCTGTGATGCGCCTGAATGATTTTCTCCATGCCCAGTACCCCAGCGGCAAGATCACACTGACCCCGGCCAACAGCCAGCCGATCGATGTCCTGAATGCCAACCAGTCCTTCATGCAGGACGTGCGCGGCGATCATGTGTCGATGATCTTCCAGGAACCGATGACCTCGCTGAACCCGGTCCTGAAGAACGGCTTCCAGGTGACAGAAGCGATCATGCGGCACCAGGCGGTGTCCGAGGACGAGGCGCGCAAAAAGGCCATGGAGCTTTTCGATCTGGTGCGTATCCCGGAATCGAAAAAGCGTTTCGAACAGTATCCGCACCAGCTTTCAGGCGGCATGCGCCAACGCGTGATGATCGCCATGGCGCTCAGCTGCCGGCCCAGCCTTCTCATTGCGGACGAACCGACCACCGCGCTCGACGTGACCATCCAGGCGCAGATCCTCGAACTGATTAAGATGCTGCAGCACGAGATCGGCATGTCGGTCCTGTTCATCACCCACGACATGGGCGTGGTCGCCGAGGTGGCCGACCGCGTCGCGGTGATGCTGCTGGGCGAAAAGGTCGAGGAAGGCACTGCCGAGCAGATCTTCCACCGCCCGCAACACCCCTACACGCAGGCCCTTCTGAATGCCGTCCCGCGTCTGGGGTCGATGAAGGGCAAGGACATGCCAGAGAAGTTCCAGAACGTCGAGGTGAGGGGCACCTTCGCCGAAGCCGCAGGCGCCGACGCATAATTGGCCGCCTGAGCCGGGAGAGACAGACATGCCTTTGGATCAGAGCGCCGCGCCCCTTTTGAATGTCGAAGGTCTGACGACCTATTTCGACATCACCGGCGGCATTCTTGGCCGCACGACCGCGCGCGTTCACGCGGTAGAGGACATCAGCTTTCACATCAAACCGGGCGAGACGCTGGCCATGGTCGGCGAATCCGGTTGCGGCAAGTCAACGACCGGCCGCACCCTGATCGGGCTGGAGAAAGCGACCGCCGGGACGATCAAATTCGACGGCACTGACCTGACGCAGATGAGCACCAAGGACCGCCGGGCGGCGGTCACGCAGATGCAGATGATCTTCCAGGACCCCTATTCCTCGCTCAACCCGCGCCAGACCGTGGGCAAGTCCATCGCCGAGCCGATGATGGTGCACGAGGTGATGCCGAAGAACGATATCAAGGATCACGTCGTCGGCCTGCTGCGCAAGGTCGGACTGCAGGCCGATCACTACGACCGCTATCCGCACGAATTCTCGGGCGGGCAGCGCCAGCGGATCTGTATCGCCCGCGCCCTCGGCCTGAACCCGCGCATGATCATCGCGGACGAGGCGGTCTCCGCCCTCGACGTGACCATTCAGGCGCAGGTCATCAACCTGTTCATGGAACTGCAGGAAGAATTCGGGCTCAGCCTGCTCTTCATCTCCCATGACATGGCGGTGGTTGAACGTATCTCGCACCGCGTCGCGGTGATGTATCTGGGCCGCATCGTCGAAATGGGCCCGCGCCGCGCCGTCTTCGACGACCCGCAGCATTCCTACACGCAGAAGCTGCTGGGCGCGGTGCCGGTCGCCGATCCGACCGCCGACCGCGGCGAGCGCAAGCTGATGGTCGATGAAATCCCCTCGGCGGTGCGCGGTCTCGACTATTCGCCCGGCACACTGACCTTTCGCGATGTCGGCGGTGGCCATCTCGTCGCGAACGAGGACTGAACGAGTAGACAACAAGAACACCCCGTTCAAGCGGGGGAGGCGTACAGGGGGCGCGCCGAAACTGCCCTCGGAACAGGTACGCAATTCAGGGAGGATACCTTCATGCGCACCAAATACTGGAAAGCCGCTATCGGTGCCGTGGCAGCCGCCACGATCGGTGGCAGCGCCATGGCTGACGGCCACGCAAAGTCCGGCGGTACGCTGAACTTCGTCGTTGGCTCGAAGATCCCGTCCTATGACGCCCACCAGGAAACCACGTTCGGCATGATCCACCCGATCGCGCCGTTCTACAGCCTGCTGATCCGCGTGAACCCGGAAAATCCGGCTGAAAATGACTTCCAGTGCGACGTCTGCTCCAGCTTCGAAGGCTCGGAAGACGGGCTCACCTGGACCTACAAGATCCGCACCGACGTCAAGTTCCACGACGGAACGCCGATGACGGCGCAGGACGTTCTGGCCACATACCAGAAAATCGTCACACCGCCGGAAGGCGTGCCGTCTTCGCGCAAGGCGTTCTACGCCATGGTCGACTCGATGGAAGCGCCGGATGACGAAACCTTCGTCATGAAGCTGAAGTTCCCGTCGGGCGCCTACCTGCCTGCAATGGCCTCGCCGTTCAACTTCATCTACTCGAAGAAGGACCTCGAAGCGAACGGGATGGAGTGGCACAAGACCAACATCAACGGCACCGGTCCGTTCACGTTTGTCGAGCACCAGCCGGGCGCGTTCGTCTCGGGCGCAAAGTTTGCCGACTACCACATGGACGGCCGTCCATACCTCGACGGGTTCAAGGCGATCTCGGCCCCGAAACTGGCCGCACGCGTTCAGGCCATCGAAGGCAACCAGGCCGCCATCGAATTCCGCGGCTTCCCGCCGAAACAGCGTGATGCGCTGGTCAATTCACTGGGCGACAAGATCGTCGTTCAGGAAAGCGACTGGAACTGCGTGCTGATGATCACGCCGAACCACAAGGTCAAGCCGTTCGATGATCCGCGCGTGCGCCGTGCGCTCACGCTGGCCGTCGATCGCTGGGCAGGTTCCAAGTACCTCAGCAACATCGCCATCGTGAAAACGGTCGGCGGGATCGTCTTCCCGAACCACCCGCTGGCAGCGACCAAGGAAGAGATGACGCAGCTTGCCGGGTATGGCGAGGACATCGAGGCGAACCGCGCCGAAGCCAAGCGTTTGCTGGCCGAAGCCGGGGTTCCGAACCTGAAGTTCACCCTGAACAATCGCGGCGTCGATCAGCCCTACCGGGTCGTCGGCACCTGGCTGGTGGACCAGTGGAAGAAGGTCGGCATGGACGTGGACCAGCAGGTCAACCCCTCGCCGGTGTTCTACGATATCCTGCGCAAGCAGTACTCGTTCGACGTCTCGATCGACTTCAACTGCCAGTCGGTGATCAACCCGATCGCTGACGTCAGCAAGTTCATTCCGTCCTCGGGCAACAACTACACCCAGAACGAGGACGCGGAACTGGAGCAGATGTACCAGGACCTGCTGCGCGCCGGCACCGAAGCGGAACAGCGTGACATCATGCGCAAGCTGGAAAGCGCTGTGCTCAGCGAGAAGGCCACGCAGTTCATCACGCTCTGGTGGTACAAGATCAACCCGCACCGCGACTATGTCAAAGGCTGGAAGATCGCACCGTCCCACTATCTGGGACAGCAGCTCGACCAGATCTGGCTGGAACAGGAAGGCTGACGCCTTCCAGGTGGGGTCCGCCCCACCTCTTTGCCATCTGTAGGGTGGGGCTCTTCCCCACCCTGCCCTCTTTCCGACCAATCACAGGATTGCCGACGCCATGTGGCAATACGTTCTGAAACGCCTCCTGCTGATGGTCCCGACCGTTGTCGGGGCTGCTTTCCTGATCTTCTTCCTGCTCCGCGCCCTGCCTGGCGATGTATGCGAGCTGAAGATGGGCGGCGAAGGCGGCTATTACGACCCCGAGCAGGTCGCCACCTGCCAGGCCAACCTCGGCCTCGACCAGCCGCTTATGGTCCAGTTTGCTGATTTCGTGACCGACCTCGCGGTCCTCGATCTCGGCACCTCGATGGATACCGGTCGTCCGGTGGCCAACGAAATGGCCAAACGGTTCGAGCTGTCGCTGCAGGTCGCGATCATGGCGACGATCGTCTCGGTGCTGATCGCCATTCCTCTGGGCACGCTCAGCGCGGTCTATCAGAACACCTGGATCGATTATTTCGTCCGCACGATATCCATCGCCGGGATCGCGATGCCGTCCTTCTGGCTGGGCCTTCTGGTGATCATGGCCATCATGTCGGCCTCCCGAATGTTCGGTGATCCGTGGGCACCGGTCGGCATAACCTACGTGCCGATATGGGAAGATCCGTGGACCAACCTGTCGGTCCTGATCTGGCCCGCCGTGGCAACAGGATACCGCTATGCCGCCGTCGCGACCCGGATGACCCGCTCGTCCCTATTGGAAGTCATGCGCGAGGACTATGTACGCACCGCGCGCGCCAAGGGCATGGCGGAAAAGATCATCGTGAACCGGCACGCCCTGAAGAACGCGATGCTGCCGGTGGTCACGGTGATCGGCATCGAGTTTGCCTTCCTGATGGGCGGGCTAGTCGTGACCGAACAGGTCTTCAACCTCAACGGCCTCGGCAGCTATCTCGTGCACTCCGTGACACAGCTCGATTACTCGGCCGTGCAGGGGATCGTCATGACGATCGTTCTGGTCTTCGTGGTCACCAACTTCGTGATCGACCTTCTCTATGCGTGGCTTGACCCGCGCATCCGCTACAGCTGACGGGGGCGCCGACAATGGCCAACATCCTCGAAGACACAAACCTCGCGCCGCAGCCGACGCTCTTCGACCGCGCCTGGGCCTTCGCCCGGAAGCAGCCCCTGGGCACCGCGGGGCTGTTCGTGGTGATCCTGTTCGTGGTCATGGCGGCCTTTGCGCCCTACCTGACCTTCCACGATCCGGAATCGGGCGAGTTCTTCAACCAGTTCGTCCGCCCCTTCTCGACCTCTGAAATGAACGACATTTACTATGTGCTCGGCGCAGACGAGTTCGGCCGGGACGTCTTCACGCGCATCGTCTACGGCGCACGAACGGCACTTGTCATCGGGCTTGTCTGTTCGATCCTCGGCTCGGTGATCGGGCTGGTCCTTGGCGTGGCATCAGCCTATTTCGGCGGCTGGACCGACACGATCATGCAGCGGGTCATGGACGTGCTGATGGCCTTTCCGCTCATCATCCTGGCGCTGACGATCTCGATCGCCTCCAAGGGCTTCATGACATCGATCGGGATCGAGAACCCGAATGACTATTCGATCTACGCAGTGATCGTGGCCATCACGATCCCCTTCATCCCCAAATGCGCCCGCGTCGTGCGTTCCTCGGCACTCTCGATCCGCGAGATCCCGTTTGTCGACGCCGCCCGCGCCAACGGGTTCAGCCACACCCGCATCATCATGCGCCATATGGTGCCGAACGTCATGGCCCCCTTCCTGATCATGCTGACCGCCTTCATTGGTCAGGCGATCCTTCTGGAAGCCTCGCTCTCGTTCCTCGGTCTCGGCGTTCAGGAACCGACCCCGGCCTGGGGCCTGATGCTGCGCGCCAGCCAGGAATTCATCCGGGAAGAAGCCTATCTGGCGATCTACCCGGGCCTTGCGATCACTCTGGCCGTCTTCGGGTTCAACCTCTTCGGCGATGCCGTCCGCGACGCACTCGATCCGAAACTCAGGTCGCAATAGCACCCGGAACCGTCCCCGGCCCCTTCACCTTTGAAAGGGGCCGCTGCGGTTCTTCAATGGCGGCGCAGTGCCGCCCCCACGGCCGAGGCGGTCGCGAACCCGGCCGCGGCGACCAGTGCCGTCTCGTACCCCCCGACCCGGTCAAAGATCGCCCCCGCCCCCAACGGCCCGATCAGTCCCGCGGCACCCCACGCCGTGAAGACCACGCCGTAGATCCGCGCACCGGCCGCGACGCCGTACCGCCGCGCGATCAGCGCCGGATAAGCGGCAATGGTTGCGCCATAGGTGGCGCCGATCAGACCCAGCGCCGCCAGCACGCCGCTGCCCGGCCCCATGGCCAGCCAAAGCAGGGCCGCCGTGGACATCAGCGGCAGCGATACCGCGACGGGACGCACCGCGAAGCGGTCGATCACTGCCCCCCCGACAAGGCTTCCTGCCATGTTGCAGATGGCAATCACGCTTGGGGCCAACAGCGCCGTCGCCGGTCCGCCCCCCAGCTCGCGTGCAATCTCTGTCGCGTGGCCGATCGCCATCAGCCCGGCCAGAACCGCCGCACCATAGACACACCACAGCCCCGTTGCGGCGGGCCACGGGAATGGCCCTGCCGCCGCTGCCTGCGCTGGCAGGAACCGCGCTTTGCCCGCTGAAAGGCACATCGCCGCCAGCAAACCGGCGCATCCGATCGCTGTTGCCAGGCCCAGAAGCGCGGCGCGCAATCCGCCGGCAAGGGCTGCCTCCAGAAATGGCGGTGCCACGGTCGCGCCAATGGCATAGGCCGCGGTGACCAGCCCCATGGCCAGCCCCTCGCGCCCCGGCCAGACCTGGGCAGAAAGCTGCAGCGCATAACCATAGCCCAACCCGTTCGCCGCCCCGAAGATCAGGCCGAACCCCAGCCACAGCACCCAGATCCGACCTGCCCCTGCCGCCAGCACAAGACCCAGAACGGCAATGCCGACAACGACCACCGCACAGCCCCACCCGGGAAGAAGATGGTAGGCGCGGTGTCCAAAGGTCACCGCCACTGTCAGCGACATCAACGCGAAGGAATAGGTCAGGCTCGCCGCACCCCGCGATGCGCCCAGCGCGGCCTCGATTTCCGCCAGCAGGACCGAGAAGACGTGGACCGTGCCCAGGGCAAGCGACAACAGAAGACAACCGGCGATGATCGGAACACGGGCGGGCACCGCCACGCCTAAAGTATGCCCTCTGACCGCAGCGCATGATAGCCGCGCAGACCGGCCATCACGACCAGCCGCGCATGGTACCGGGCGGTGTCCATATCGGCCCCGACAGTGCGCCGGGACATCGCCAGTTCCACAACGCCGTGCACCGCCGCCCAAAGCGTCCGCAGCGATTCGTCCGCGGCCCCGCCTTCGGCCTCGTCGCCGGCCGCGCGGCGCAAAAGCGAGAACAGCGTCGCCTCGGCAGCCTCGATCTCGCCACCCGACGGCGTCACCGTGCTGTAACGAAACAGCGCCTCCCAAAGGTTCGGCTCGGACAGGGCAAAGTCGAAATAGGCCTCTGCCATGGCCAGCAACCGCGCCTCCGGCTCGTCGTCCGCCGCGTCCAGTGCCGCGACCAGCGCCACCTGCAATTCGGCGATCCGCACGACATTCATCGCTCGAATTATGCCGTCCAAGTGTCCAAAAAGATTGTACAAAGTCCCGACCGATACGCCTACATCCTCTGCAATGCCCCGGGCTGACACCGCGCTGATTCCCCCTTCCACGACCGAGGAACGGGCAGCCGCCAGAACAGCGGGTTTCAACTCGTCATGGGGGCGGCGTTTCTTGGGCATTCCGGTCTCCGCGGCGACACTGCACCAGGCCTGACGGAACGTCAAATTGAACAAAGTTCATTTTATATATTGACGCGCGCGTCATCTGCTCACATATTTTGAACATTGTTCAATCATGGAGACGACAATGCTCAACACCCTCCGAACCCTGATGCGGGCCCGTGCCGCGGAAGCGGAAGAGGCCGTAATCGATGCCAACGGCACCACCCTGCTGGCCCAGCATCTGCGCGATGCCCGCGCCGATGTCGAAAGGTCCCGCCACGCCTGCGCGACGCTGATGGCCCGAAAAGCCTCCGAAACCCGGCGGGTGGAAGAGATCACCGCCGAGATTGCCAAGCGTGAACCACAGGCCCGCGCCGCGTTGAAGGCGGACAATGAACGCCTGGCAGCAGAGGTCGCCGACCGGATCGTCGTACTGGAAGATCAGCGCGCGCAGGGAACAGAAGCCATCGAAAAGCTCGACGGACGCATCGAGAAGCTGCGCACGTCACTGGCCGATGCCGATCGCAAGATCGCGCATCTGGTGGGCGAACTGAAGGCGGCCCGCTCCGGCGCTCTGTCACGGCGTGTGATGGGGCAGATCAATGAACCCTGCACCGGATCAGCCCTCAATCAGGCCGAGGAAATGGCCCAGCGCGTGCGCGGCACCGAGGCCTGGTGCGAGGATAAATCGGCCGCCCTGTCCGAACTTCGCCGCGACCCGGCGGGGCTGGACGACAGCCTCTCGAAAGCCGGGCACCCGACCCCGGATGAAGAACGCCGCAAGGCCGTGCTCGCACGCCTCTCCGGCGACAAGAAGTCCAAGAAGTAACCCGAACCTGAAGACCACCGATCTGCAAAAACCGAACCTCAAGGAGAGCTCTCATGAACCCCAATACTCACAACAGCCGGGCCTGGATCTTTTACTGCTATGTCAGCTTCGCCGTCGCCATCGGCGTGACCGGCATAGGCATCTGGATGATGGACATGTCCCTGCCGATGAAGGCCTTCATGTCCATGGGTCTCTTGTTCACCACAGGCTCGGCCTTCACCCTTGCCAAGACCCTGCGCGACGAGCACGAGTCATTGCTGTTCCACAACAAGCTGGAAGACGCGAAGACCGAACGCCTGCTGCGCGAGGTTGATGCGGCCTGACCGCCGACGCATGACAAGTGGGGTGCGGTCCGCCGCACCCTACCCCTCTGATGCCCCCAGCGGACCCAGAACATCGGTCAGATCGTTCCAGACCTCCTGCCGCTCGATCAGTCCGCCTTTCACCTGAAACCGGTCGATGAAGCGGATGCTCTCGAACCGCTCGCCATCCGGTAGCACCCCGTGCAGCATGCCCGTCACGAAGACCGCCACGCGGCCCCCCAGCAAGGCCTCCTCGACCCGGTCGATCGTCTTCGAAATCGACCGATAACGCGGCCCGGACCAGGCAATCAGATCATCAAAGCTGGTGAACGGGTCAACGCCGGGAAAGAGCATCTCGAACCCCGGCGCGCACAGCGCCCGCGCCCGGTCCAGATCGCGCTTGCCCTGCGCCTCCAGAAACTCCAGCGCGACATCTGCAGGCGGACGCAAGGCGCCGCCCGGCGTCTTCGGGGTGCGCCCCCGCATGTACCCGGCGGGCGCGACATCGGTGATCGCAACAGTGACCGCGTCGGCGGGTGCATCGATGACCGCCATCGCAGCATCGGTCAGCCGTTCGCAAAGTCTCTGTTTTGCCGCATCGTCATACCCGGAAATCAGCGTCACCTGAATGACCGGCATCAGGTCTCCGCCCCGCCGTTCACCTGAATCATCTGGCCGTTGATGAACGCGCCCTTGTCGGACGCCAGCAGCGAGACCGTGGCGGCGACCTCCTCCGGCTGGCCCAGCCGCCCGACCGGGATCCGCCCGACCTGCGCGTTGATGTGCGCCGTCATTTCCGGGTCTTCGTGGTCCGAGGCGATAGGGCCCGGAGAGATCATGTTCGCCGTGATCCCCTTCGCCCCGAATTCCTTGCCCAGAGATTTCGCCAGACCCCAGTTCCCGTGCTTCGACACCGACACCGGCGCGCGTCCGTTATAGCCGTGGATGGCGTTCATGCCGGCAAACAGGACCACCCGGCCCCAGCCGGCCTCGACCATGCCGGGCAGGCAGGCCCGCGCCAGCCAGACTGACCCGCCCAAGTTCACGTCCATGACGCGGTCCCAGTCGTCGTCGGTCATATCAAGAAACGGCTTAGACGGGCGAATGGCGGCGTTGTGGACCAGCACGTCGATCCGCCCGAAAGCCTTCAGACCCGCCTCGGCCATCGCCGCGCACCCCTCGCGCGTGCCCGCATCGCCCATGGCAATCTCGGTCTTCACGCCCAGTTCTTCGGCGATCTTCGCGGTCTCTTCGCAGGCCGCGCGGTTCTTCAACCCGTTGATGACCAGATTGAAGCCGTCTGCCGCCAGCGCCGCCGCGCAGGCCCGGCCGATGTTCTGACCGGCCCCGGTGATCAGCGCGGCACGGCTCATTCAGCCGCTTGCGCAGGCAAGGTGAACGCGTCGCGCAACTCGTCCCATTCCTTCGAGCCGACCCGCTCGAACAGTTCGCCGACCAGAAGCCCTTCCGTCTGGCTCGGCAGGGTCCCGGCGGTCAGGTCGCTCAGAACCTCCTCGGCACGCATCACCATTTCCCGCCACAGAAGATCCGGCATGATGGTCAGGGCAAAGCCCGCCGCCTTCAGTCCCTCGACCGTTACCGGAGGGGTCTTGCCTCGCAGCACCAGATTGAAGAGGCACGGCCCGTTGACCCGCTGGGTCACGGCGGCCATCTCCTCTTCCGTCTTCGGCGCTTCGATGAAGGCGATATCCGCGCCAGCGCCCAGGGCCGCGTTGGCCCGTTTCACGGCTTCGTCGAACCCGATCATCGCGTTGGAATCGGTCCGGGCAATGATCTTGAAATCCGG
>JBCCMP010000123.1:0-12052 GCA_039026295.1 Pseudomonadota bacterium
CGAGTTCTTTGATGTGGCCACCGCCCGGTACAGCCGCGACCGCACCGTCAAGCTGCACAAGAAGATGGGCGATCGCGTCTATTTCTTCAATCTGCCGACCACCGTTCTGCCCTGAAGCGGAACGCCGCGCGAAGCGATCGCTCACCGCGCAACCTGATCAGAACGATCAACCGCACTGTTTTATCCAAGGCTCCGACGATAGCTGATCGCCTCGGCTATGTGTGTTTTCAGGACAGGGGTTGACCCGTCGAGGTCGGCGATCGTTCGGGCGAGGCGGAGAACCCGGTGATACCCGCGAGCCGAATACCGAAACTTCTCTGCGGCCTCTTGAAGGAAAAACTGACCTTCCCGATCCGGCTGAGCAAAGCGGTCTAAAACCTCGCCTTGCAATTCCGCATTCGTCGACGCCGCGTCATCCGTCCGTTCGCGCTGCGCTGCGCGGGCCTCTCCCACCCGCCGACCGACTTTCGCCGTCGTTTCGGTATGCGCAGGCAACGCCATGACATCGGGCGGGACGGCAGGCACCTCGATCCGGATATCAAAGCGATCCATCAGCGGGCCCGAGATGCGCGCCTGATAGTCGGACCCGCACTTAGGCGCCCGAGAGCAAGACCTCCCTGCATCGGCCAGGTATCCACAGCGGCAGGGATTCATGGCCGCCGCCAGCAGAAAACGCGCCGGATAGGTCACGTGTGCCTGAGCGCGGCCTAAGGTAATCTCGCCCGTTTCCATGGGTTGGCGCAGTTGCTCCAGCGTGTTTCGATTGAACTCCGGCAACTCGTCCATGAACAGCACACCTCGATGTGCCAGGCTGATCGCACCGGGCTTGGCCAGCTTTCCGCCGCCGATCAGCCCAGCCTCGGAAACCGTCTGGTGCACCTCCCGATAGGGACGTTCGCGGCAGATCCCGCCATCTCCCGGCGTATCTGCCATGGAGTGGATCATCGCGACCTCAAGCGCCTCCTGCGGTGCCATCGGTGGCATGATGCCTGTCAGGCGGCGGGCCAGCATGGATTTGCCCGTTCCGGGCTCGCCCACCATTAGGATATGGTGATTCCCGGCGGCCGCCACCTCCAAGGCCCGGCGCGCAGTTTCCTGGCCTTTGACATCCACCAGATCCGCGCAGTCACGGCGATGACTGACATGGCCGGGCTCCGGCGCAGGCAGAGCCTCCCGCCCGGCGAAGTGATTGGTCAACGCGATCAGCGATCGGGGGGCGAGGATTTCAGCAGCACCGACCCATGCCGCCTCTGCTCCGCTGGGCTCCGGGCAGATCAGTCCCCTGTCTTGCGAAGCCGCGGCGACGGCGGCAGGCAAGGCACCGGCCACCGGTCGCAGATCGCCGTCCAGCGACAGCTCACCCATCGCCACATAGTGCTCGATTTCGTCCTGCGGGATCATGTCCAGCGCCGCCATGATCGACAGCGCAATAGGCAGATCATAATGCGATCCCGCCTTTGGCATATCCGCGGGTGACAGGTTGATGATCACGCGATGCGGCGGCACCGCACAGCCGATGGCGGTCAATGCAGCGCGGACCCGCTCCTTCGATTCGGACACCGCCTTGTCGCCCAGTCCGACGATCGAGAACGCCGGCATGCCGGGCGAGATGGCGCATTGCACCTCGATCGGTCGCGCTTCCACGCCCAGAAATGCGACTGTATGTGCGCGGCTGACCATGGACACCTCTTGCAAATTTGACGACACTTTCGCGCGAATTGACCGGAAGGCGCTTAACGGTGCGTTAAATCGGCCGAAGAGGAGAATTTTGATGAGGACCATCATTGCGGCGCTCGCCCTGACGGGTGCGATTGCGAATACGTCCATGCTGCCAAACCTGGCAAACGCCGGGGAATCGGATGTGATCGCTGCCAAAGCGACGAAATCCGGGGCAGGCTGGCGGTTTGATGTCACCGTGCGTCATGCCGATACAGGGTGGGAGCATTACGCCGATGCCTGGCGCGTTGTCGGTCCGGACGGCACGGTCTATGGCACGCGCACGCTCTATCACCCCCATGTCGATGAACAGCCGTTCACGCGGTCACTTTCCGGCGTCGCGATCCCGGCAGGCGTGACGCAGGTGGCTGTTGAATCCCATGACAGCGTGCATGGGTGGGGCGGTGCCAAGGTGTCGGTGACCCTGCAATGATCGCGCGCTGCACAGCCAGCCGCGCAACGCTCGGATTTTTCACCAAATTTTAATCAATTGCCGATAGCTCACTCCCCGCGCGCCGAGACCCGTTGAGAAGCGGGGATCGAGATCGATCGAACCAAATCCGGATGGATGCGGACGCCTAAGACGGTTGGCATATCCAGGGGGTGACCCTTGGAGAATACCTCCTGAGGCAACGCATCAGGGTGACTGCGCGGTCGCTTTGAAGACATCCACCTGAACTGCTTCACGTTCAGAACAGCCACCAAGGCAAACTGAACGCACTGGCCGGAGTGGCCAAACCGAATGAGCCCCCAACGAAATGGTCGCGATCCTGCCTCAGACCCGAGGAACTGCCGTGCCGATCATGCTGTCGCGTGACACGATCCCGGCCAGTTTGCCTTCATCCCATCCCTCTGTCCCATCGGGGCGGACAGGAAGAACCAGATAGCGCATGTCGGCGGTGGAATCGTGCACGCGGACCTGAATGCTGTCCGGCAGATCCAGCCCGAATTCCGACAACACTTTCCGCGGCTCCCGTACCGTACGCGACCGGTACGCACGGGTCTTGTACCAGACCGGAGGCAGACCCAGCAGGTTCCGCGGATAGCAGGAGCAGAGCGTACAGACGATCACGTTGTGCACTGCCTTCGTGTTCTCCGCCACGACCAGGTTCAGGCCCTCCATCGGAAAGCCCATCTCTTGGCAGGCCGCGGTCCCATCGGCCAGCAGCCGCGCCTTGAAGTCCGGGTCAGTCCAGGCCCTCGCCACGACCCTGGCGCCGTCGCCCGGGTTGCGGCTGTCCATGCGCTCGATCTCGGCATTGATCTCTGAGGCCGTGGCGATGCCCTTCTCCACCATCAACTCGCGCACTGCGATTTCCATGACCTGCCAGTGGGTCAAAGGCACATCGTTATCCGGCTGAAAGGGATGGCCGGACGGGCTCATGTGTTCGTGATGATCATGCGGCATCCTTGGTCCTCACGCCGGGTCCAGCCAATGTTCGAAAATCTCGGCGTCTACGGTGTCATGCGGGCAAGCGCTCTCTACCCAGACCTCTGCCATCGAAAACCGCACCCGATAAAGTACCCGGGCGGGCAGGCCGTCGCGGCCATAGGCCAACTCTTCGGGGTTGGGAAAGGCGCCGCAGATCCGCTCGATCCGGCCGGTTTTGCCGCGCAGGTACCATGGCGTGCGGATGTGGCCGGGGGATGCACCTTCGCGCACCGTCACCGTGTCCCCGGGGGAAAAACGCGCGGCTTCAAACGGATACGGCGGATCAAACGGCAAGGCATCCACACTGGGCAGATCTGTCATTCTCCCGCCCCCTGTGCCTCGCCATAGGTTGCGCCGCGCGCCTTCACCTCGGCCATCTTTTTGTTCAATTCTTCGATCGAGAAAGCCCCCTCGGCAATCAGGTTCTGACAGGTCGATGCCATCCAGCGATCATAGTAGGACATGGTCTCGAAGGCTTCCTCACCCATATCCTCCAGACTGCGGCGCAGCCCGTCTACGGTGAAATAGCCTTTCTCTGAGGCGAGCACCCTGAGCGCATCCACCCGCTTCTCCCAAAGCGCATAGTCGTGTTCGGACTGATCGACCTCGCCCGCAGACTGCCCGCCCATGTCGTGCCAACTGCGGCCGACCTCTGAAGTATCGTGTGCCATGGACGCAGGCTAGCAAGGCCGCGCCGGTGATGCAAAGGCCGCAACAGATGACACGAGCCCCAAGGGTCCGCCGACTGCAATCACTTCTTGGCTAAATCGAACCTCGTCGCGGCAATCCGGATAGCGCAGATAGGGATCGTGAAATTCATGATCGATATGCTCAAAGTCGCGACTTGGAACATTCACCGCTTGCCGTATACGGCGTTTAGAACAGGAACTACGGCAGCGGCTATCGCCAGTACGTATTGGGCGCCATAGGCATAGCTTAGGTTGCCCGTGTTCGGTGGACCTAGTGCTCGACATATTCATCCTCAAATCGTGCCCGAAAGGCGAACGGCCGGGCTAAGGCTCAAAGATGAAGTCGGATGGGGTGCCACCGCTGTCCAATGCACTCGTACGCGTTTCAGGCCGTTGTCTGGTCAGCGCCGAGGTTACGATCTCTGACAGCGCATGGATCGCCAACGAAGCGTTCAGCAAAATCGAATTGGCAGGGGCACGCTTGGATCTAGAGCCGTGCCGCCAGCACCTCTTGCGCCTGGGTCAGGGCGTCAGGCGCGACAGGACCGATGATTATGAACCCGTGACCGCCCGTCTGCCAGGTCACTGCATTCAGACCGGCAAGCTCCTGGACCTCGGCCCCTTCTTCTCCTGACCGACCGGACATGATGCAGAACGCGATCGGGTTGCCGCTGCGGTCCAGATAGGCCAGCTGCCCCAATGCCTGTCCTTTGTGGCGCAGGATCTGTGCGCGTTGGAAGGTAAGCCCCGGGATTGCGACCGAAGCCGCCGTCAGTTCCATGCCGACCGCTTGCGAGACAACGCGCAGCCCGGCAGCCTGCACAACAGAGGGCTGCGGTACGGCGGCCAGCGTTTCCGTCGTGTACAGCGTCTGGTAGTCTGCCACGGCCTGATGCCAGTCAGGTGCGCCCCTGGTCCACTGGCTCAGCCCAAATCCACCGACCACACCTGCCCCGATGAGAACCAAGGCCGCCGCAGCTACGCGCAGCCAGCTCCAATCCGCTTGAATCTCCGCAACGGTCATGTCCGGCGCTGATGCCAGGACGTCTTCGAACTGTGCCGTCAGTTCATCCATATCCAGCGCCAGCGCTTCGACCCGCGCGGCCACATCCGCACTGTTGGCGATTGCCAGCGCCATATCCGCGTCTTCCTCCGGCGTCAGTTCGCCGTCGAGGAAGGCCACGATCTTTTCATCTGTCAGCGCCTCTGGCGTCATCAATCTGCCCCTTCACCGGGTAGGGCCTGTTTCAACCTGCGCCGCCCGTTCGCAAGGCGGCTCATTACTGTCCCCAATGGAATTTCCAGACGTTCAGCCGCTTCTGCGTATGTGTGTCCCTCGACATACACCAGAAACAGTGTCTCCCGCATGGCTTCAGGTAGCGCGATCATCTCGGATAACACCCGTCCGGCAGAAATATTCATCTCGGCTTCATCTGGCGCCGTCAGACCGGCTTGATCCACCGGCACAAGACCACGTCCCCGGCGCACGGCCCTCGCGCGCATTTCGTTCTTCCAGATAGAGGTCAGGATCGCGAAACACCACCGGTCCAGCCGTGTCCCGCTCTGAAATTGCGCCGCCCGCTCCAGCGCGCGCACCGCTGTGGCCTGCGCCAGATCCTGTGCATCTGTGCGATTGCCGGAAAGCACCAGCCCATACCGCCAAAGGCGCGGCATCAGCGCGGGCAATTCGGTCCTTACCTCAGAATCTTGGGATGACCCGTGAATATTTTCCACCCGACGCGTGTTCTCTCCCTAAGCGCGCCACCGGCCCGCTTGATGCACAATAATCTATGGGAGGAGCACATCATGTTGAAAACCGTTTTTTCACTGGCCACAGCGGCGGCGATCACGACTTTGTCGACGGCAATTCTTTCGACATCGGCCATCGCGGACGAGTGGACCTTGAACAGTGGCCAGTCGAAGATCGCGTTCGGCTCGGTCAAGAGCGAAGAGATCGGTGAGGCCCATCACTTCACCAATCTCAGCGGCCAGGTCGGCGCAGACGGCACGGCCACCGTCGCGATCGACGTCTCCAGCCTGGAGACCTGGATCGATATCCGGAACGAACGCATGCTGGAGCACGTATTCAACGCTGTCAGCTTCCCTGTCGCCAAGATCGAAGCACAGATCGACATGGCCGCTGTCGAGAAACTCCAGCCGGGCGATACCGCCATACTTTCGACCGAGGGCATGCTGTCAATCGTCGGCAGCGATGTCGAAATCGACGCCGAACTGTTCGTCATCGTCATCTCGGACAGCAAGGTGATGGTGACAACTGACGAGATGATCATGCTTGCGACCGAAGACCTTGGGATCACGGCAGGTATCGACAAGTTGATGGCGCTGGCTGACCTGCCATCGATCACCCGGGTCACACCGGTGACGTTGCGGCTGATTTTCGACAAGGGGTAGCGACCCATTGACCAACAGTCCCGGGGCCGGATCCGCAGGCTCCGGGCCTTAGGCTCGCCGGAAGACGAGCAACCGATTGTTCGCGGGCATCGGCAGCAGTTCGGGTGGGCCAAAGCCGCCCGCGGCGGCGCGTTCCGCAACGTCTCCGGCATCGCGGATGCCCCATGCAGGGTCATCAGCGCGAAGTTTGGCATCGAAGGCTGCGTTGCCGTCGCCGGTGTGCTGCCCGTTCTCTTTGAACGGACCGTAGAACATCAAAAGGCCGCCCGGCACCAGGTTAGCGGCTGCGCCGCGCACGATCCCCTCTGTCACCGGCCAAGGGCTGATGTGGATCACATTGGAGGAGATCACGGCGGTGAGCGGTTCGATCTCGGGCCATGCCTCCGCCGCGTCCAGCCACATGGGCTGCAACAGGTTAGGCATTTGCGCATGCCGAACCCAGGCCGCCGCGCTTTCCAGGTGCACCTCGAACGGATCAGATGGCAGCCAGTCCAGATCGGGAAACATCTCCGCCATCGCCGCCGCGTGCTGACCCGTTCCGCATCCGACATCCAGAACCAGACCGCGCCTGTCTCGCAACAGAGGTGTCAGAGCTTCAATTAAAGGAGCGGTGTTGCGAGAGGCGGAGGCCGCGACAAGCCGACCATCGGGGAAGCTGTCCTCCAGCCCCGGTGTGCACCGAAGCTGGGGCGTTTCAGGCCGTTCCGCCATGGCTCAGATGCGCACGCTTCAGGTTTTGACCGGTGCCGCCACCATGATCATCTGGCGGCCTTCCATCTTGGGCATGGCCTCGATCTTGCCCAGGCCCTCGATATCGTCGGCGATCTTGTGCAACAGATCCCGGCCAAGTTCCTGGTGCGCCATCTCGCGGCCGCGGAACCGCAGCGTGACTTTCACCTTGTCGCCGCCTTCCAGAAACTTTGTCACGTTGCGCATCTTCACGTCATAGTCGTGCGTGTCGATGTTCGGCCGAAACTTGACCTCTTTGACCTCGATCACCTTCTGCTTTTTCTTCGCCTCGTTCGCCTTCTTCTGCGTCTCGTACTTGAACTTGCCGAAATCCATGATCTTGCAGACAGGCGGGCTGGCGTTTGGCGAAATTTCCACAAGGTCCAGTCCCACGTCTTCGGCCATTTCTATGGCACGTTCGGGGCTGACGACGCCGTGATTTTCGCCTTCGTGATCGATGAGACGGATTTCCGGTACGCGGATCATCCGGTTAACGCGCGGCCCCGTATCGCGGGTCGGCGGCGCGTGGTGAGGTCTTCTGGCTATCGCTCGTGCTCCTTTTTACGCCCCATCCAAAGGGGCAGCCATGAATGCAAATTGCGCGGAACATTGTCCGCGCGAGTCGCAATATAGCGAGTAACAGGGTTAAGGGGAAGTATTTGGCCATGTGTCATCGGACCTTCACAACCCCGTAGCCAATCCTATCGGCTGTGCAATGGACGTCGTGGACATGTCTTTCGACAGTCGGATGCGCCTAGCCTTGGGACTGGTAGTAGACCTTGAAACGATTCACGGAGACGTCCTACCGCATGGATTACGCATATGCGTATTTTATCGCGCAAATCTCACGGCATGTTGACACAAGACCGCAAATACGATAATTGGGCGAGCAGGATCGCACTAGCAGCCACACTTGCAGAGTGCTAACAGTCATAAAGAATGCATATATGTGTGTTTTATTACGCATATGTCGCTTTATGGCGTTGTGCTGTCGCCTTTTTGCCTTCCTATTTCGCTCATATGCGCAATAGACTTCTCGCAGAAGGCGAATATTGAAATCGTCCAAGCACAGGCAGCAAGTAGAAGAAAGGGCATTTTCACTGTTAGTGGGAGAAACGATATGGCGAACATTCACAGAAATGATCACGGTGGACCCAGAGGCCCTATCTGGCGGGCCCTGAGTTGGGCAGTTGCAATCGTCTCGCTGCTCGCCGGCCTTGTGGTTCTCTTCGACGCAGTCTTTGGTTGAACGCCGTTGGGTTGTGGGGGAGAACGCGATGTCTGACAGAACAGCAAGTGCCGATCAGCAAAAGATGGTTGGCCAATACTTTTTGGCCAACTTGGCGGAGGCTGGACTCAATCAGACCGAGTTTGCGCTTGAACGAAACCTCCAGCGGCACACGGTCAACAACCTTGCACGCGGCAAGAAGCGCGTAGATGCGAGCTTGGCGCGCGTCCTCGCACGGTGTTTTGAAAAGGACGAGCGATACTGGCTGGACCTGCAGCGTGAAGCTGACCTCGGAACACTTAAGCCGCCACTTGCCGATCGGGGAGCCTTGGACTCTTTATCGGTTGTAGCTGCTGGCGTTCTGAATGACTTGGACACCGAAACTATGGTTGAGCAGGCTGGCTTGATCGGTGAGGGTTGGGACCCGGCGCGCCTGCGGGGGGCGAGTTATGATTGTCAGGCGGGTCACTTCCACAGGTCGGGACGTTGGGCAACGATCGACTCGGAACGGGGTTTAGAATTTGGTGCTGGCGAACGTCTGACGGTGCGAACTCAAGAATACTTCAGCCTTCCGCCCAACATTTCAGGCAACTTCGGATCAACGGGCGAGATCGTAAAACGGGGATTTACCGTTAATTGTGGCCACTTTATCCATCCCGGATTCCATGGTCGGCTGACAGTCGAGATGTGGAACCACAGGGACAGTCCGGCGACTTTACAGATTAGTGACCGCTTCTTGAGCGTACGCTTTCTGACTATGACAGGGCCAGCATCAAAGGCCTACTCCGACGCTTCCATTGATGAGGAGGAAATCGAGAAACAAGCGAGGATTCGAGAGTTGGAAGAGGAATTGGCAGCGTTAAAAGCAGCCGGTCCCGACAAGGCGGACCTGCCCTGATGCTCAATCCAAATCAAAATTCGGGTCTGCCGCGTTGTCCGGTGCAAGCAGGACAACCGTTGGGCGGGACGGCAGGCTGTCGAAGGCCAGCGTGATCGACCGGCCCGCCGGGCCTTGAATGGCGAATTCGTCGGACATTCCGGTCAGGAAGGTCTGCAGCGTGCCATATCCAAAATAGTGCATGGGCAGGACGACCCTGGCGCGAAAGCGTTTCAGGATGCCGATCATGTCCGGCAGATTGAGCGTCATACTGCCATCGACCGGTGCCATCACCACATCGAGGCGACCGATCTTGGCGAACTGTTCTTCATCCGGGACATGGTGCAGGTGTCCGAGGTGGCCGATGCAAAGGTCAGCGACCTCGAATATGAAGATGGAATTGCCGTCTTCCTCCGGTGCACCCCAGCCGCGAATGTCGGTGGTGACGTTGCGCACGATGACGTCGCGAACCTTCAGTTTGTACGATGCCGGACCTTTGCCATCGTGGTTCCAGCCGCGCAGGACGTAGGGGATCGCCGGGTCGGGGTTCGGGTCCCAATGGGTGATGTGCGCGTGGTTCATGGTGACCACGTCCGGGCTGATCGGCCCGTTATCATCGCGCCCGGCGGTGCCGAAGTAGTCGGTGACCAGCGTCACGCCCTCGACCGTTTCGATCCGGAAGGCCGAATGGGCGACGTAGGTGATCTTCACCTCCTGCGAAACCGAGGCGACCGCGCCGAGATTGGCGTACTGCACGCCGGGCATGGTGCGGCGCAGATCCTCGACAAAGGCGTAGCAGGAACTGGCAAGTGCCGGGACTGGCGCGCTCAGTGCGATCAGTGTCAGGCAGGCGGCAAGGATACGCGGGATCGTTCTCATCGGGCTTCTCCCTGTTCATGAGAGCGAACGCTGCAACCGCAGCGTCCCCCTCACCCAGACCCTGTCCCAGGTGGGAGAGGGACGCCAGTGACCACGCAATGCACACGGGCCACCGCAGAGATTGAGGCTAGCACGAATCGGGCGGAAATCAGCGCCCGAACCAGGTTCCGCACAGGGTTTTTACCTCGGCCCCCGTGCCGAGTTTGAACCGGGCGATCCCGGGCACGTCCTGGGTGTTGAGACCGCCGAGGTCCAGTTCCCGCACCCCCGCCTTGCGCAGCTTGCCCAGGGCTTTCCAGAGGATCAGGTTGTTGGCCGACGATTTCTTTCCAGCCTCCGACGACCAGCCGATGTGATAGGTGGCGCGGTCGCCATGGATCAGGAAAAGCATAGCGGCAATGGTCTCTGACCCCTGGGTTGCCGTAAGCACGCGAAGATCGCCGCCTGCCTGCTGCCACGCTGGCACAAGCGCCGGTGGAAGGGCTGCATACCGGCGGGCGCGCTGCTGCTTGGCTTCCTGCTCCAGCAGCCAGAGATAGCGTTCAGGCCGCCGGTCCGCCCGCGTGATCATCAGCCCGGCCTTCTCTGCCGCAACCAGACGGTTCCGCCATTTCTGATGCAGGGCGGCGCGCAGGCGATCCGTCGGCTCGGCCAGATCCAGAACAGCCGTTGTATAAGGGGTCATCACCCGTCTGAGACGGGCACGGCGCAGATGGGTCGCCTCGTTCTCTGGCGCGTCCGGAGTGACAAAGAATCCCCGAGTCCAGGGCAGCGGCAGGGACCGGGTAATCGCACGAAATGCGTCGCGGCGTTCTTCACCTGTCGTGTCTCCGACCCAGATCGGGCCGCGCGTGCAGACCGCGGCGTGGAGGTACCCAAAGAAGCTGCGATGCACAGCCTGTGCCAGCGCGATGCGGCGGCCGCCGGACCATACCTCCGCCCGTAGGACCTTGCTTCCAAGTGCAGCACAGGCCGCGCCATAGGCCCAGGACTGCTGCAGCGGCGCCCGCGCATGACGGGTCCAGTCGCGTTCGCTGATCTGATCCCAGACGACTTCCATGGCCGCCATTAACCCGATCGCAACCTAACGGATGGTTAATCAAATCATGACCAAGCGATCCGTGATGGGGGTCTCCGTTGGCGCACCCAGGGTCACCCCCGGGGCCATCTGGATTGCGCTGCGTTATGTCGGGTTTCCGCTGTTGGCGGCGTTGGTGGCCTTCGATGTCCTGGTCTGGCTGGTCATCGACGCGGCGTGGGGCATCTGCGTCGGGCTTTGGTGCTGGCTATAGTGCGCCCTAGTTGCCGTCGCCCGAACGCTCACCCTTCTCGATGCCGTCCAGCCGCTTTTCGATCGCGGCCAGTTTGGTCAGGACGCTTTCGCGATAGCTGTCGGTTTCAGCGTAATCCTCGGCGTGGTGGGCGTCCTGCATCGAGTTGACGATCAGGCCGACCAGCAGGTTGACCACAGCGAAGGTCGTGATCGAGATGAAGGGAACGAAGAAAACCCAGGCGTTGGGGAACTGCTTCATCACCGGGCGCACGATGCCCATGGACCAGCTCTCCAGGGTCATGATCTGGAAGAGTGAGTAGGCCGAGTCGCCCAGCGTGCCGAACCAGTCCGGGAATGCCTCGCCGTAGAGTTTCGTCGCCATGACCGAGGCGATGTAGAAGATCATCGCCATCAATAGGAAGACCGAGGCCATGCCGGGCATGGCGGTCACGAAGCCTTCCACAACCCGGCGCAGTCGCGGCACGACCGAGATGGTGCGGATCACCCGCAGGATCCGCATGGCGCGCAGAACGGCCATGCCCTGCGTTGCCGGGAGCAGAGCGATCCCGATGATGACGAAATCAAAGACATTCCAGAACCGGGTGAAGAACCGCCAGCCGTTGGCAAACAGTTTGACGGCGAGTTCGATCAGGAAGATTGTCAGGCAGATCTGGTCGAGGGTTTTCAGCAGGCCGCCAGCTTCAGCCATGATCGTGGCGGACGTTTCCATGCCGAGGATGATCGCGTTCAGGATGATCACCGAGAGGATCGAATAGCGGACCTTCGGTGTTTCCAGCCAGTCGGAGAGTCGGGCGCG
>JBCCMP010000124.1:0-11915 GCA_039026295.1 Pseudomonadota bacterium
ACTTCGACAGCGAGTGCAAGCGCTGCGCTCTTCAAGTCAGTAGTCGTTGGCACGTACGAGGTGCCAATCGCACGTCTGAAAGTCAGACGTGCGGCTGAAGCCTGGCTGCCCTATCCTCATCGCGGCGAACTGCTGGAGAGCGGTGCGGAGGTGCTGCCCATGGACGTCACGGACACTGCGTCGGTCCAGAAGATTGCGGCAGAGATCGGGGGTAAGACCGATATCCTGATCAACAATGCCCGTTTTCTGCGCCCGGGCGGGGTCATGGGGCGCGGTGACACCGGCTTTGCCCGGAACGAGATCGAAGTGAACTATCTTGGCCTGATGCGCCTGGCGCAGGCGTTCGGTCCAGGCATGTGCGCGCGGACAGCCGACGGCGTGAACGCGGCTACTGCCTGGGTGAACCTCTTGTCGGTGCATGCGTTGGCGACAACGCCGGACTACGGGTGTTTCGCTGCATCAAACGCCGCCGCCTACTCCCTGTCGCAGACTCTGCGGGCTGAATTCCGGGCGTCTGGGTTGCGCGTTATGAACGTCCTCACCGGGCCGACAGATGATGATTGGCATCAGCCTTTGCCACCGCCGAAAGTGCCGCCGGAAGGCCTCGCCCGAGATCTGGTCCGTGGCCTGCAGCAGGGCCTCGAGGACGTCTATGTCGGCGATGTTGCAAAGGACCTTCACGAGCGATTCCGCCGCGACCCGAAAGTGCTGGAGCGAGAGATCACGATGGGCGGGGAGGGCCCATGAGCACGCTCGCCGCCCTTGCGACCGGATTGGCGACGGGCAAGGTCCGGGTCGTCGATCTGACCCACACTCTGGATCCCGATTTTCCAGTGATCATCCTGCCCCCGGAATTCGGCCAATGCGCCCGGTTCCGAATCGAGGAAATCAGCGCCTACGATCACCGTGGCCCGGCCTGGAAATGGAACAACATCCACCTCTCTGAGCATACCGGGACCCATTTCGATGCGCCCGCGCATTGGATCAGTGGACGGGACCTGCCGCAGAATGCCGTCGACTCAATCCCGGTTGACGCATTTGTCGGCGCTGTCTGCGTCATCGACTGCTCAGATGGGGCAGCAGAGGACGAGGACTTCGAACTGACCCCGGCCCTGATTGCAGACTGGGAAGCGGCACACGGCCGGATTCCCGCGGACAGCTGGGTGCTGATGCGGACGGACTGGTCGAAGCGGACGGGTGCGGCCTATCTGAACATGCGAGAGGACGGGCCGCATTCCCCTGGTCCCACGCCCGATGCAATCCGGTTCCTGATCGACCAGCGCGACATTCGCGGTTTCGGCGTCGAGACGGTCGGGACAGATGCCGGACAGGGCTCCCACTATACGCCGCCCTACCCCGCGCACTTCTATTTGCACGGTGCCGGCAAATACGGGCTGCAGTGCATGTGCAATCTTGACCTTTTACCGCCCACGGGCGCGGTGCTGATGGCGGCACCACTCAAAATCAAGGACGGCACCGGTAGCCCGCTCCGCGTGCTGGCATTGGTCGAGGACGAATGACGGTTACATCACGGCGACGCCGCTGCCGCGCGGGGAGAACGCTCTCTGTTCATCGTTGGAGGGGGCTAAATGTAAACCGTTGCTGTGTACCACCGCTCGATAATGTAACGCTCTTATATTCGCAGACGGTGAGAAGCTGGTCCCGAACGTCCGATACCAGACGGGCATTCGCGCATCATAACGGGAATTCACCCGCTGGGGAGGGCGACGCCAAATCAACGCTGATGCGCTGAGCCCTCAGCCCTGGAAGACCTTCTCCATCGCGCGGCCGATCCTGAGCAGGCGCTCTTCTGCGTTCGGCGGCGCGAAGAGCATCAGTCCGCACATCGGGGTGCGCGTCGGAATTGTGATCGACGACAGGGTCAGCAGATTGCCGATCCGGGTATTGCGCAGCGCCAGCAGGTTTCTTTCGCCGAAAAAGTCCGGATCGTTCAGCAAACGCTCTGCGTTTGGCGGCATGCAGGGTGAGGTTGGCAGGGCAATCAGGCCGTGTTCCGCGATTCTGGCTTTCAAATTCGTGGAATGGGCATCCATTTCAGCCCGTGCCTGAGCATCCTTTTCAGGGTCGATGTTCTCGCCGCTGCGGGTGCGGGCTTCGATCGGCGGCCACATCACCCTGCGGTTGGCTTTGATCCGGTCGCCCCACTCGGCCCAGGCTTCACCCGGCACGATCGGGGCGACCTCGGACATCGTGGTGAAAACATCCGTAAACTCGGGGGTGGGCCCGCGGGTCACATTCGCACCTGCTGATGCGAGCAACTCCATGGCCTCGTCCATGGCCTCCACAATACCGTCATCGCAACCGTCGCGAACGAAGGTCTCGGCAACGTGAATGCGGTCCTCGTCCAGCGCCGCGCCGTCCCAGTCAGGCAGGGGACAATCGGCCAGAACCGAATACATCAATGCAGCGTCCTCGACCGTTTTGGTCAAGGGGCCCACTGTGTCGTAGGTCGGGCTAAGCGCGATCACGCCCGTCGTCGGTATCTGCCCCGCAGTCGTTTTCAACCCGACCAGATCGTTCCATCCTGCAGGGATGCGAACCGAACCACCCGTGTCAGACCCGATACCCAAAGCGGCAAGGTTCAGCTTCGTGGAGACCGCCGCACCGGACGACGAGCCCCCCGGCGCGAGTTCCGGCTGGATCGCGTTCGGCGGCGTCCCTGTCTTCGGGTTCACCCCAAGACCGGAGAAAGCAATCTCCGTTGTATGGGTCTTGCCCAGGCAGATGGTCCCGGCTGCCGAACCGCGCTGGACAACCTCACAATCGGTATCGGCGATGCGGCCCTTCAGGATCTGGGTGCCACCCTCGCAACCCGCGCCTGCGACATCGTAGAGATCCTTCCAGGAGATCGGGACACCATCCAGCGGACCCTTGGACATCCCTGACTTCATACGCTCTGCCGCTGCGGCCGCCTCTGCCCGTGCCCGTTCCGGGGTCGTACGCGCATAGATCCGGTCACGATCCGGGTGCACCGAAATGGCGTTCAGATAGGCCTCGGTCAGCGCGCGCGGATCGGCCCCGGCGGTGATGGCGCGGCCCTGATCGGCGGCCGATTTGGTCAGCAGTTCGTCCATCAGGTCTTTCTCCCCGCATCAGGCGCCGCGCTGTGGCAACATCTCCTGCGGCAGCGGCGTACATGGACAATTCCCGACTGCGCCCCAATAGTAAACCCATGCAGAAAAAACCGCCCTCTGACCATCGATACGACGTGGCGATCATCGGCGGCGGTCTGATCGGCTGCGCCATGGCACTCGCCCTGTCACGAGAGGGTTTTTCGGCGGTGCTGCTGGACCCTGCACCGACAGACGCACGGGCTGCGGCTGATTTTGACGGACGCGCCTATGCAATTGCAGAAGGGTCCAGCAATCTGCTGCGCGCACTCGGTGTCTGGGATCAGGTCGCACCAAACGCCCAGCCGGTCCGATCAATCACCGTAACGGACCGAACCGAGGGACCAGTACCACCCGCACTGATTCACTTTGATCCCGAAGACAGGGACGTCACGGATCTGGGCCATATCCTCGAAGATCGCTTTCTGCGCCGCACCCTGTTGGAGGCGGTGGACCAAAGCGGCGTCGTGCATCTGTCAGGCGTCGGTGCCGCAAACATTGACGTCGGCCCGGGTTGGGCACGCATCGATGATCGTATTTCAGCCAGGCTGGTGGTTTGCTGCGATGGCCGCCGATCAGCGGTCGCCCGCGCAGCAGGCATCAGGTACCTTGCCTGGAGCTATGGTCAAACGGGCCTCGTTTCCGCCGTGGCGCACGAGCATCCGCACGGCGGCGAAGCGCACCAGGCCTTTTTCCCGGGCGGCCCGTTCGCCGTCCTGCCGTTGACAGAAAACCGGTCATCACTGGTCTGGTCAGAGCAAAACGCCGTCGCCGCAGAGATCGCCGGAAGCGACGACCAGACCTACATGGCCGAGATTACCTCTCGCATTGCCGGGCGGCTGGGCGCGCTGGACCTTGCCGGAAAGCGCTGGTCCTATCCTTTGGGCTTGTCGCTGGCGCTGACCTATTGCGCACCTCGTCTGGTCGTTGCCGGGGATGCCGCCCACGGCGTGCACCCGATCGCAGGACAGGGCATGAACCTGGGGCTGCGCGATGTCGCCGCGCTGACCGAAATCCTGACCGAAGCCGTCCGCCGGGGCGAGGATATCGGGGCACTGATGGTCCTGGAGCGGTATCAGGAGTGGCGCAGGCCGGATGCAACCGTGATGGCGCTGGGCATGGATGGGCTGAACCGCCTGTTTTCAACGGGGTCAGGCCCGATCCAGGCCGTGCGCAATCTGGGGCTGGGTGCTGTCGCCGCATCAAATCCTGCAAGGCGTCTTTTCGCCAGCATGGCATCGGGAACAGTGGCTGGCGCACCCAAGCTGCTGAAAGGTCGATAGGACCGCCGGTTGCAGCTTAGAGTTGACTGATGCCCATTCGTCACTGCCAAGCTGACGCGAGGTTAACTTGACGCTGGAAGTAATCTTGGCGGTTTTCCGGCGAAGATCTGGATAACTCCGACGAAAAAGTGACAATGCAACGGCCTCGTCTATATTTGATTTACAGTCGCAATCTGGCGGTTTAACGCACCGTTAAAGTTGTTTTCTGGATGGAGAGCGCGATGGGAATGCCCGGCGCCCGCATCGGTGATATGCATGTCTGCCCGGCGGTCAACCCCGGCCCGGTTCCCCATGTTGGCGGCCCGATCGTGAAGGGCCAGCCCACTGTCCTGGTCGGAAAGATGCCTGCTGCGCGCATCAGTGACATGGCTACCTGCGTGGGCCCGCCCGATACAATTGCAAAAGGATCCTCTGGGGTGATGATCGGCTCCATGCCGGCCGCGCGCATGGGGGACAGTTGCGCCCACGGCGGTGTCATCGTCGCCGGTTGCCCGACCGTCCTGATCGGCGAGACCATGGCTGGCGGCGGCGGCCCGCAAGGGGCGATGATGTCTTCTGCCGCCCAATCCGGCGCGCCATTTTGTGAAGAGTGCGCCAAGTCGTGACAGTACAAGAGCCGATTCAGTCGGACGGCACCGGTGCCGTCGATGAACGGGCACCTGTGCCGCCTGCATCGCTGCAGGTTTCAAACTATGCTGTTGGTCCAGTGCCGCGGCTGTCGATCAAAGATGGCGATCCGTGGATCGCCGAGAGCCTCAGGCAATATCTGTTCGGCCAACCTGGCGGCGGTCTGCCGTTTGTACGAACCTATCTGGTGGTCGACGGCGCAGCCAGATCGGCTGTAATCGGATATTTCGACCTCGATCCCGAAAAGCGGCACGTGCCGATCATGTCGCTGTTCGACGGGAAATCGGCCGAGGAACTGCGCGAAACCGCTCCCTATCTGATCGATGTCAGTCTGGTTGATCACGAAGAAGAAGCGGACGACGACATTCCCCTGTTCCACCGCGATTTCTTCGGCAAGCACTGGGGGCGCAACACCGGCATTTTCCTGCGATCGCCCGCACCGATGGAGCTGATCCGAAAGCACCTCCGCCGGTTCACGCGCGTGGTTCTTCCAAACGGCAACTGGGCCTATTTCCGCTTCTTCGACCCGCGCGTCGCGACGGCCTATTTCCCGGCCCTTGCCCGGCGGCCCGAGAAGATCTGGCAGTGGTTCACCAGCCACGAGGGCGCGCTGATCGACGCGATCATCACCGAATTGCCGGAAACTCCAGGGCAGGTGCAAGTACTGCACAGCCGACTAGGCCGGTTCAGCGAATATGACCCGTGGCAAAACGCCGATTGGGGACAGGATGCGCTTGTTTTTCCGGTTGCTCGCAATGACCGCGCTGCGACCATTACCTGCGACCGTCCGGACCGGGTCTTCAAGTTCGATCAATCCGACTACGCACCGCTGGCTGCCATGATGCGCAAAAAACGCATCGGCGAGATGTCGGTGCGCCTGCAGCGTGATTTTCCGGAATTCCTGGGAAAGTTCAGCCAGCAGGATCTCTTTGCGTGGACATGGTCGAGCGTCGAGATGCTGGAGCGCAGCGGGTTCAGCAGGCAGGAATATCTCTACTCCCTTGCCGCCTTCGAATTGCTCTACGGCACCGGCTATCAGGCCCGGGATCCGGATGGAACGCTGGCGGCAATCCTCGGCTCCCGGCAGGACGAGGCCGCCAAATTTCGGGCCTACAAAGAGCGCATGAGCCAGATATTCGGGGAATCCGGGCGATGAATACCCCGCGGCCACTCACCCCGGATGAGATCTACGCGCGAACCCAGCGCCCGCAAAGCGACGACCCCGGCCCGATCGGCGCAGCCGAGAAACCCTGCGCCCATTCGATCCGTTTCGTACTTGAATACGACGACACTTGGGGAACGCGGATCACCGACGTTCCGGTCAAGCTGACAGACAATACCGGCGTTCTGGTTGACGGCGACAAGCGCACCACAAGCCTGAAGACGTTCGGCAAACAGGACGGCGATGATGGCGTCGCCGATGTTCTGGCTCGTTTGGGTGTGTTCGAGCACAACTGCGTCGAGCCGGGCTTTGCAACATTCGAGACTGTGCCAGATCCAGGCGCAGAGGGCGACGTCCGCTCTTTGGAGCAGCAAACCCTTGGCAAGCTGAAGGCCTTTGAAAGCGAAATGGAAGCGGCCCTTAAACGCTGGGTCGATGACTGGGAGGCTAACGGCTGGCTGACCGTCGCCGGAGCGGCGCGCGATGGGCTCGTGAATGGCGTCAGCACCTGGTGGGAGGGCGAGAGTGAATTCTGGGAGAGCGTCGGCGACGGGATCTCGGATGCCTGGGAAGCGGTCAAACGTGGCTGGAACGGCACCCTGGAAGCTGCGCAATGGTGGTTCCTCGAACTCAGCCCGCTGGAGCGGCTGAAATACACCACTGCCCTTGTAACGACGCTCGCTGAAAGTCTCTGGAACGGCGCAGTTTCGCTGTTCGAGGACGCAGTCGATCTCTGGGAACGCAGGGATGATTTCTTCAACGTCATCCGCGCATTCTATGAAGGCTCTATCGACGCCATCGAAAGCGCGCTTGATCTGCTGAGAGACCTCTCCGGCGAGCTAGGCGAGATCTTTCTGGCTGCCATCACCCAAGCCTCTGACTGGATCCAACTCCTGAACGAGAGCATTCGCCAGTCCGATGTCATCCCCGCGCTCGGAGGAACGCTGGGTCGCGTGATGCGCCTGATGGTTCCCAACTTCTGGGCGCAAGGCCTCGGTTCGGTTGCCGGGTATCTGATCCCCGAGGTCTTGATCGCCATTATTTTGACCATAATCGCCGCGCTGTCGGCGGGTGCCGGGGCGACCGCTCTTGCCGCGCGCATTGTTCAGGTTCTCGACAAAATCAAAGATGGTCTCAGGGCCGCCGACACGATCGGTGGGATCATCGTGAACTTCATCGACAAGATTGACGAGATCGCAAAGCTCATCGCCCGGCTTGCGAAGCGCGCCAAACAGAACATCGACCTCAGTTTGCGACGGGCCACAGGCAGAACACATGAAGTGGAGGTGCCTGTAAAGCGAACGCGCCCCTCAAAGGCGACATACCGTCATGGAGCGAGCGATGGCGGGCCAGGCGAATGGGGGCAGTCCACACGTGCCGGGCGCGGTGCAGACTATCAAGAGCAGGCAACCGGTGCACCGCGCGGCACGGAATACAAAGTGCCTTACAGTGGCAACCAGAGCGGTGTGAAATGGATGGACGGCTACGATTCGGAAGCGGATGTCCTGATAGATGCGAAGGATTGGGACGCCTGGCCACCGACCGACCGTGTGTTCCCGAGTGTCGAGCGAGACCTGCGTGAAGCCGCGCAGATCGCGCGTGAGACCGGGACGCCGGTTCAATGGCGGGTGCCCACCCAGACGAAGGCCGATCAACTGCTGGACATCGTTGATGACCTCGGGCTCGATGGCGTAGACGTCGTATCCTTCCCGTAATGAGGTCTTGATGAGATTCAGCTGCAGATTCTTTGGCCCAGAACGCACGTTTTCCATCGGTGAGTTTGCGTCCGACATCGAGACCTACCTCCGGGCGTCGGCGCCGACGGTCGGCGGTTTCGATCAGGGACTGTTCTGCAACGGACCGGACCACGATATCGGGGATCAGATCGGACCCGGCCTCGACGGCTTGTTGGGATCGATATCGCGGCAGATCAAAACAGCGAAACATGATTACCGCGACGCGGATGGAGGAGCGATTGGGGCACCTGGCGATCACGACTTCGGGCCATTCTACGTCGTCTCCGCCACCAATTCGATGGCCAGTTGGGACGAACCCTCTTACCTCGGTGTCAGTTTTGCAGCGAACGGCTTTCAACCGCCCATCGCCAACGACGCATCAATCGTCTGGACATTCCATCCAGATGGGACGGGTCACCAATTGAGAAATGCTGCATCAGTCCGCGCGCTGATCCGTCAGACCGTAGAACATCGCCAACCAACTTTTGCAAACTGCACGACGGCCTCCTTCCGTCGCGCGACTGGCTATGATCGCAAGCTCGACAAATATGACATCGGTTGGCTCACATACTTTGGCGAGCCCGGCTTCAAAGAAGCACTGCGATCTGTGCCGGACGTCGAAGATCTTGGAAAAGGCGTTCTCGTTCAGGTGTGTGACAGCTTCCAAGACTTGCGAAGTCCCGCTGCGATCGCGCGTGGAACTCTGGTGCGGCAGGCTCTATTACGCAGTGGATTGATGACAAAATAGTGCTCTTGCGGCCCGGCGATCTCCGGGAGATCAAAACTACAAGACCTTGATCACCTCGGTGTGGTCGGCACCGTCGCCCAACTCTTCAGCCGCTTTGGCAAAAAGCGCCTGCATGGCGGCCAGCCCGGCAGCGTCCTCACCCATATCGCCTGCCAGCGCCTTTGCCAAAGTCAGATCCTTGGCCATCAGGCCCATGGTGAAGCCAGAGGCGAACGCCCCATTGTTGATGTGCTGCTTCAGCTTGACCTTGGTCGCATTGTTCATGCCTGTTGACCCGTTGAAGATGTCGGCCATCACGTCTGGGTCGAGCCCGAACTTGCGCCCGATCAGGACTGCCTCTGATGCCGCCGCGAGGCCCGCCGCGGACAAGTAGTTGTTCAACAGCTTCATGGCATGGCCGGAGCCCAGCGGACCTGTCCGCGCGACATCGCCCATCGCCGATAACGCGGGATCAATGCGGTCCAGCACGTCGGCCTCGCCCCCCGCGATGATCGTCAGCGTCCCAAGTTCAGCCCGCCAGACGCCGCCGGAGACCGGAGCGTCGACCATCCCGATCGTCGCGGGCAGCGACTCCCGCAAGGCCGTTGTCTCCAAGGGATAGGAGGTCGACATGTCGACCAGCACGGCGCCAGGCGTCATCAGCGGGGCGATCTGATCTGCAACAGCCCGAACGATCTGGCCATTGGGAAGCATGGTTATGACCACCTCGGCCTGGTCCACCGCGTCGGCCAAGGTCGGCGCAGCGATAATCCCTGCGTTCCCGGCAATGCCCGTCAATGCCTGTTGGCTGGCATCATAGGCCATTACCTGATGCCCTGCCCCGGCGAGGCGAAGTGCCATGGGCGCGCCCATCTTGCCGATGCCAATGAACCCGATCTGCATGGGATCGCCTCTCTGATCTTTCCCGGTCGTACTGCACTCTATGCCCGATCACCGGGGCACCGTGCTAGACGCATATCTGATCAAATTGCGCGGTCGGGCGAGAACGGGAAACGGCAAGATGGAACTTCTCTGGATCCCGATCGCGCTGGGTGCTGCACTCTTCCAGGCCGTACGCACAGCAGCCCAGAAAGCGCTGAATGCCCACCTCAGCACCTGGATGGTGACCTATGTCCGGTCACTGTTCGGCCTGCCGTTGATGCTTGTCTATCTTGCAGTCGTCATCACACTGGAAGGCCGCATCTGGCCGGATACCAGCCTTGCCTTCTTCGCCTACTGCGCCGGAACGGGCATCGTCCAGGTCATGGCAACCTATCTGCTGATCCGGTTGTTCACGATGTCCAACTTCGCCGTCGGCACGGTGCTGACGAAATCAGATGTCATGCTGGCCGCGGTCATCGGGTCAGTTTTCTTCTCGGAACAGATCGACGCGATCGGCTGGTTGGCCATCAGCCTGACGATCGTGGGCGTCGTGCTGCTGTCCCTGCGCCGGGCAGGTGCGTTGGGCGGCGGCATCGCCGCCGGTCCAATGGCCGTTGGGTTAACAGCCGCCTTTCTGTTCTGTCTCAGTTATCTCTTCCTGCGCGAAGCGTCGCTGGTGTTGGAGGACGGCTCGGCGCTCTGGCGCGCAGCCTGGTCGGTTGTGACCGTGACGACCATGCAATCTGTTGGCCTGGGTGCCTGGCTGCTGACCCGCCGATCCGAGCGGGCAGAGTTCGCCGCCCTGCCCCGACTGTGGCGCCCCGTCTGGTTTGTGGGTGTGACATCGGCGCTGGGGTCGATCGGCTGGTTCGCTGCCATGGCGCTGGAAAATGCGTCCTATGTCAAAGCCGTCGGACAGGTGGAGGTGGTGTTCACCGTCCTGATATCGCTGCTCTATTTTCGCGAAGCGATCACCCGGCTGGAATATGTCGGCATCGCAACCATCGTTGTTGCGGTGCTGCTGTTCGTGCTGTAGCGGGGCCGCAAAGGACGCGCCATGACTGAAGTCGATCTCTCTCGCCGAGACAGCTACACACACTGGACCCCGGTGCATATCCGGTTCGCCGATATGGACATTCTGCGCCATGTCAACAACGTGGCTCAGGCCGAGTACTTCGAGGCATCGCGCACCGCATTTGTCTATGACGTGATCAAGCTTGCGGGCATGGACAAAACCAATGAGTTCGTGCTGGCCCGCGTCGTGATCGATTTCCTCAAGGAACTCCACTATCCCGGCAGCGTCGAGGTTGGCGCCCGGCTGACCCGGCTGGGCAACAAGTCGATCACCTCGGGCTACGGGATCTTTCAGGGCGAGACGTGCTTTGCCACCTCTGAAGCCGTGAATGTGTTCTATGATCTGACCACGAGGACGACGATGACTCCGGCCCCGGCCGTACGCACGATTCTGGAAAAAGAGCTGGAGAGGCCGACCCTGATCAGCTCGGAACACCAGACGTAGCGTCGGATATCCACCGGCCGGTTGGCGACACCGCGCTTGTCCGGATAAGCTCGCTTAAACTGGAGGCGAAAATGAGCCGAGAAGCACCGAAGGATACAGCATACTTTCTGCTGCTGAACGTCGGGCACTTCCTGGATCATCTGTTCATGCTGATCTTCGCCACCGTTGCAGCCCTGGCGTTGGTGCGTGACTGGGGCGTCGGCTACGCGGAACTGCTGGCTTATGCGACGCCGGGTTTCTTCGCTTTCGGTCTTTTCTCGCTGCCTGCCGGTTGGCTGGCAGATCGTTGGAGCCGCGACGGGATGATGGTGCTGTTTTTTATCGGCATCGGGATCGCCTCGATTGCGACCTCTTTCGCGCAAACGCCCTTTCAGATGGGCATCGGGCTCTTTGTCGTCGGTGTTTTCGCGGCGATCTATCACCCGGTGGGTTTGGCGATTGTAACGATGAAGTGGCGCAATACCGGGATGAGGATCGCCGCAAACGGCGTCTGGGGCAATCTGGGTGTAGCTTCGGCGGCGTTGCTGACAGGCTATGTGATCGACAATGGCGGCTGGCGCATGGCTTTTGTCATCCCCGGTTTGGTGTCGATCGGATTTGGGATCGCGTACGCGGCGCTCAGGTGGAAGACCATCCAGACAGACCGCGCTGCGCCGAAAGCGAAGGGCGCGGGCATCGATACGCTGGCACCGGAATTTCGGCGCGTACTGATGCGGGTCTCTGCGATCGTCTTTCTGACGACTGCAGTTTCTTCGATCATCTTCCAGTCAACGACCTTTGCGCTGCCCAAGATGCTGGACGAGCGGTTGGCAGGCATGACCGCAAGGATCGCCGAATGGGCGTCGGGC
>JBCCMP010000125.1:0-11899 GCA_039026295.1 Pseudomonadota bacterium
CCCCCTTGCCCCCCTTCTCATACAGGCGTAGACACCCACCGCCCCAAGGGAACGGGGCCACCCAACAATCTTGCCAATCTAGGAGAACGATCATGGCATTCCTGGCAGACAGTCTTGCGCGCGTGAAGCCCTCGCCCACCATGGCGGTGACCGCGAAAGCAGCCGAGCTGAAAGCCGCCGGGAAAGACGTGATCGGCCTTGGCGCGGGCGAGCCTGATTTCGATACGCCCGATCACATCAAGCACGCCGCTGTCGAGGCGATGAACCAGGGCAAGACCAAGTACACCAAGGTCGACGGGATCCCGGAACTGAAGCAGGCCATCTGTGACAAGTTCCAGCGCGAAAACGGCCTGTCCTACGGCGTGGACCAGATCTCGGTCTCGAACGGCGGCAAGCAGGTGCTCTACAACGCGCTGATGGCCACAGTGAACCCCGGCGACGAGGTGCTGATCCCGGCCCCCTACTGGGTGTCCTACCCGGACATGGCGCTGATGTGCGGCGGCGAGCCGGTGATCGTCGAGGCCAGCATCGACACCAACTTCAAGATCACGCCCGAACAACTGGACGCGGCCATCACACCGAAGACCAAATGGCTGATCTTCAACTCGCCATCCAACCCATCGGGCGCGGGCTACACCCACGCCGAGATGAAGGCCCTGACGGACGTGCTGATGAAGCACGAGCATGTCTGGATCATGACCGACGACATGTACGAGCACATCGCCTATCCGGGGTTCGAGTTCGTCACCATCGCGCAGGTCGAGCCCGGCCTGATGGACCGGACGCTCACCGTGAACGGTGTCTCGAAAGCCTACGCGATGACCGGCTGGCGCATCGGCTATGCGGGCGGCCCGGCGCACCTGATCAAGGCCATGGCCAAGGTGCAGTCGCAGTCGACCTCGAACCCCGGTTCGATCAACCAGTGGGCTGCCGTGGCGGCTCTGAACGGCCCGCAGGACTACATCGCCGAAAGCGGCGCGGCATTCCTGCGCCGCCGGGATCTGGTCTGCTCTATGCTCAACCAGGCCAACGGCATCACGTGCCCGGTGCCGGAAGGCGCATTCTACGTCTACCCCTCGATCGCGGGCTGCATCGGCAAATCAGCGCCGTCCGGCAAGGTGATCGAAAACGACGAGGACTTCGTCACCGAACTGCTGGAAGCCGAAGGCGTTGCGGTGGTGCACGGGGCGGCCTTCGGCCTCAGCCCGAACTTCCGCGCCTCCTACGCCACATCGGACGAGGCACTGGAAGAAGCCTGCACCCGCATCCAGCGCTTCTGCGGCAACCTCAGCTAGCGCTTGACGCGGCCAGACCAAGCCCCCAGACTCGGCGCGATTTCATTTCCGCCGGGCGGGGGCAGCATTGGCCTATATGTTCAGCGCATTTCTCAGCTACAAGCGCGACGCTGACGCGGATGCCGACGACTGGCACAAATGGTCTGCCGAAAAAATGTCCAGCTACCTGCGGACAAACACCGGTGCGCCCGGTGACATAAACGTCTTCGTGGACCGCAAAGACATTCCGAACGGCAGCTATTGGCGCAAACGGCTGCAGCGCGCCCTGCACCACTCACCGATCCTGATCGCCTTCGTCTCGCGCGCCTATTTCCAGTCCCCCTATTGCATGGCAGAGCTACAGACCTTCATGGATCGCGAGGACGAGCTGCTTTTGGAACGCGGCACGCTGATCCACATGGCAGGGATCGCGAAACCGTCCACCTTCCCCGGGCATGCATCCGAGTTTCAGGTGGAGAATTTCCAGCCCTTCTACGCTCCCAGCGAAAGCTTTTCCGAAACCCGCACCGCCTCGGACTTTTCCGCGGCCCTGAACAGGTTCTGCCAGCCGATCGGGGAAAAACTGATCCACAACGGCTTTCCTGATCACTCCGACGACTTCCCGATCCTTCCGATACCTGATCCGCCGCCCGAACCGGCAGGGACCAGCCGGTGGGGGCCGCTCGACCCGATCATGCAGCCGTTTTCGGCGGCACCGGCATGAACCTGACATGAGCCAGCAATGAGCATCGTCGCGAACAGATTTGCCTCGGCACCAGATGATCTAATGGTGCCGGAGGAAAAACCGGATCCGGTGAAACGCGGCAAGGTCTTTACCTTCTACAGCTTCAAGGGCGGCGTCGGGCGGTCGATGGCGATGGCCAACATTGCGGTGCTGGTCGCTGCCGCCGGCAAGAAGGTGCTGATGGTCGATTTCGACCTCGAAGCCCCGGGGCTCGAGCATTTCTTCCTGCCCCATGACGGCGATCTGGCCAAAACCCTGAGCGGCACCAGCGGAGTGATCGACCTGCTGCAGCCGGAACCTGCGGACTGGCGCCAGTGCATCGCCAACGTGCGCATCGACGACAAAACCATGGCGGCGCTGGCCGGCAAGGATGGCTACCAACCCCAAGCCACGCGTCTGGACATCATGCATTCGGGGAAGGCGTCGCGGCCGCATGAAAAGTATGCCGCGCAGGTTCAGGCGCTCGACTGGACCAGGCTCTACAAAGAAATCGGCATCGGCACGCGGTTCGCTGAGCTGCGCGCGGAATGGATCGAGGACTACGATTTCGTCTTTGTCGATAGCCGCACCGGCGTCACCGATATCGGCGATCTCTGCACCGTCGTGCTGCCGGACCGGCTGGTCATGCTGTTCGTCACCAACCATCAGAACATCAACGGCATCGGCGACATGTACGACCGTGTGCTGGAAGAGCATGCCGAACAGCCGATCCCCCAGCGCGACAAGCTGAAGGTCTTGCCCGTTCTCAGCCGCGACGAGTTCTATTCGGAAGACACGCTCTCCCGCGAATGGCGCAAGAAGGCCGCCGATCGCCTGCGTCCCCTGTTCCGCGACTGGTTGCCGGAAAGCCTGGATCCGCTGCAGGCGATGCAGAAGATATTCGTGCCCTACTTCGCCATCTGGAGCTTTGGCGAGGCACTGCCCGTCGTCACCAATCCCGAAGACATCGCCAACCCGTCCCGGATCAATGCCGCTTACTCGCGGATCAAGCACCTGATCCTGGACGATCTCGACTGGTCGATCCTGGATGCCATGGCAGATCCCGGCGAGGCCGCCAGTGCCCGTGTCGCCCAGCGTGAAGAATTGGACCGCGAACGAGATAAGCTGCTCTTCGAGATGGAACAAGAGCGTCGCACCATGCTCGAGGAGGCGTATGCACGGGAGGCAGAACGGCAGAGAGAACAGGAGGAACTGGCCGATCGCCTCCGGGTCGAGATGGCCGAAAAGGACGCGGAGCGGCACCGGGCCGAGGAAGAGCAGGCCCGGCTGATGCAGGCGGCGGAAGATCGGTACGAAAAGCGCATTCAGGCGCTGATCGAACAGGACGCCGCGCAGGGCGAAAAATTTCAGGAAGCGCTCAGCCGCTCCAATGACGCCTTGGAGCTGGAAACCAAGGCCCGCAGCTCACGCAGTAAGATCAACAATGTGCTGCTCCTTGGCGCAGCCGGCATCGCGGCCTTCCTGACCTATCGCGGCTTCCAGACAGAAAGCGATGCGGCACTGGCGATCGATGCGGCCAATCAGGCCAGACTGCAGGCAGAAGAACGGGCAACAAACGCCGAGGACCGCGCGGCGGCGGCGGAGCGAGAGGTCACGCTGCAACGGGAACTGGCGGAAAAGTTCGACGCGGATCTGCGCAAGTCGCTCGCTGACTACGACAGAATTGCGCAGCAGCTTGAGGCGGCCAATGCCTCTCTCGAACAGCTGAGGGCCGACCAAACTGCCGCGGCCGAGGTCATGGCCGAGTTGCGCAGCGCGCGGAAATTTGCCGAGGAAGAGCTCGACCGGGTTGCGAAACAGCTCGAGACCGCGAGCACGCAGAGACAGGGGATCATCGATCAGGTCACGGAAGCGCGCGCAGCGCTTCAGCGTGTTCAAGGCGAGCTCGACACGATCCAGTCCAGTCTTACCAGCCTGAAGCTCCCGTCAGCATGGCCCGCCTTCGGGACGGTGGAAAAGGCCCTGCGCAGCGCAAAGAGCGCGACCGACACCTTTGTAGGGCGGCTGGAGGCGATCGAGAAATCGCAATAGCCGCGATTCGTGCATGCTGGCGGCGGGCCAGAAACTCGGCCGCAGTCCGCCAGAATTCAACCTCAGCCCACGCAATGTCCCGCATCGGGCCAAATTAACAACGGCCGTTTACCTTGTCCGACCCAATCGCCTGCCTCACCGGTCTTAAAATCGCATTTCGCTTTACATTCGGGCTGAAAAGAGGTTTCATTTCTGCAAATGCGCAGTGTGCGCAAGTGATTGGACGTCATAAGCGGCTCGCAGCCTGAAGGCTCGCCGCGGCACTGGTAACGACGGGTATCAACGCCCGGAGTCTATCTTCCTCTCATTTGTGTCGGCCTGCGCTCGTAACGCGAAAGGAACCGACAATGGCAACGTTTACGCTCACAGCGAACGACGACGTTCTCGACAACTCAGCCCAGCTCCCGGATATCGATCCGGGTACTGGCCAGGACATAACCGATGTTATCTACGCTGGCGCCGGTAATGACAGCGTCCTCGGATCGGGGATTGCATCCTTCCCCCTCTCTGATCTGATCTACGGCGGCACCGGCATCGACACCCTGTCCGGCGGCTTTGGCGCAAACACTGTGTTCGGCGGCGCAGGCGACGACGTTCTCGACTCGCGCAACATCATTCCGTCGCCCGGCGTTGACACGGTCTATGGCGGCGCGGGCAATGACAGCATCTTCGGCAAGCAGGGCGACGACCTGATTTACGTCGGCATCGGCGATGACAACATTTCGTCGAACTTTGCCAACCTGACGCCGACCATCGGGCGCGACACGGTCTACGGCGGTGCCGGTGACGACACGATCACCACGCTGAATTCGACCGGCACAAACTCGTCGTCGATCGGTGACCTCGTCTATGGCGGCGACGGCGCTGACTCCATCCTGGGTGCGATCCAGTCCTCGGTTGCAGGCGCAGACCTCGACTCGCTCTACGGCGGCGCGGATGCTGACATCATCGATGGCAATGGTGGCCCGGACTTCATCGATGCCGGTTCCGGCGATGACACCGTAATCGCGCGCGACGGCGCTGACACCACGACGGGTGGCGACGGCATCGATACGATCGACTTCTCGAACGAAGCCGGCCCGCTGATCTTCGACATGTCGAACTCGACAGTGGTCGGAACCATCAACACCACGATCAGCGGCGTGACAGAGTCGAACATCCTTTACGAGGATGTGGTTGGCACGTCAGGGGCTGACAGCATCCTTGGCAACGATGCGGATAACTCGATTGGCGGTGGTGCAGGCGCCGATACCCTGTCCGGCGGCTTCGGGTCCGACGTCTTCAACTCCGGCGCGGGCGATGACACGATCATCGGCGGCGAAGGTCAGAACGGCGCTGGCGACAGCGACGACATTGACGAGATCGACTATTCAGCGGAAACGGCCGCAGGGATCGTTGTCAACTTTACCGCTGACGAAGCCGGTACGGCTCAGGGCGTCGGCACCGGCGTCGACACGTTTTCCGAGATCGAAAGGATAACGTTCACAGATCAGGACGACGCGGTCAATGCGTCGGCAGCAGGGGCCAACCCGACCAATACCGGTGTGGACCTTAATACCGGTGACGGCAACGACTTCGTCGAGGCGAGCCAGGGTGCCGACACGCTCGACGGCGGCGCCGGCGACGGCGACGTGCTCAGCTATGCCACCTCGACGACGCCGGTCACGCTGGACCTTGAAAACGGAACAGGCACCGGCGGCAATGCCGAAGGCGACCAGTTCCAGAACTTCGAGATCTACACCCTGACGGACGGCGATGACAGCGCCACGGGATCCTCGGGCAATGACGAAATCAATGCCGGCGACGGCAATGACTCGATCGACGGCGGTGCCGGCAACGACACCATCGACGGCGGTGCCGGCAACGACACGCTGGACGGCGGTGCCGGCAACGACACCATCAACGCAGGCGATGGACGCGATGCCATCACCGGCGGACCGGGCGATGTCATCGACGGCGGCGGCGACACCAACAATGGCGGCCCGGGTGAAACCGACGACGGAAGCGACGACTGGGACATCCTGAACGTCGGTCCGGCTGTTGCGGCGACGCCAGGCGCGGTTGGCTTTACCGTCGACTATGACCCGGCCGACGACGAAAATGGTACGGTCAACATCGTCGACGTCGACGGCAACACGCTGGCCACCATCGCCTTCACCGAGATCGAGCAGATCGTCTGCTTCACCGCCGGTACGATGATCGACACGCCGAACGGCGAGGTCGCCATCGAGGACCTGTCCGAGGGTGATCTGGTCCTGACCCGCGATCATGGGGCCCAGCCGATCCGCTGGATCGGGTCCAAGACCATGCCAGCACGCGGCAAGCTGGCCCCTGTCACGATCAAGGCCGGTGCCCTGGACAACGACCGCGATCTGAAGGTCAGCCAACTGCACCGGATGCTGGTCACCGACTGGCGGGCAGAACTGATGTTCGGCGAACCCGAAGTCCTGGCGACCGCCAAGCACCTGGTCAACGGCGACACGATCTTCGTGGCCGAAGGCGGCGATGTGGAATACTTCCACATCCTCTTCGACAACCACGAAATCGTCACGGCGAACGGCGCGCCTTCGGAAAGCTTCCACCCGGGCGAGCAGGGCATGGGCTGGCTGGAAGAGGAAATGCGCGAAGAAATCTTCGCCATCTTCCCGGAACTGCGCGTCGAACTGGACGGCTATGGCCCGGCGGCCCGCACGTCGCTGAAAGCCTTCGAGGCCCGCGCCCTGAAGCGCTGAGGCGTCTTCGACAAAAGACAGAAAGGGTCGGCCCAGGGCCGGCCCTTTTGCTTTCGGGCGGGTGTCAGAGGGCCTCCCGAAGAGACCCTCGCCCTTAGGCGGTGCGGTCGCATCCGGGCGATGCAGCCATCCGCGCGAACCTGCTGCGGCAGGACCGCACCGGCAAACTCTCGAAAACGGTCAATTCGCGATACCGTCCAGGCAGGCCTGGTATCCATGGCAGATCGCGCAGATTATTCTTTGCGCCCGGTTTGCCCTGCTTTAAGCGTCGAGAAGGCACTCTGTCGTAGAACACAGGCAGAGCAGAGAACGCGGGGACCATGCAGCTTTACTACCGCCATAGGGAAAAGGGCGTCACCGTGTTTCGCATGGAGGTCGCCAATCGCCAGCGGCGGATCGAGCTGAACCAGATCGCCTCGATACTGGCGGATGGCGAGGTGATCCCGCACAAAAGACGCGCGCCCACAGAGGCAGAGCTGGCCGAGATTTCCACCTGGTGGACGAACTGGCAGACCCGGGCGGCAGACGGGGCGCTGACGCAGACCGAGACCTTCATCGCCGAGTTGAACCAGTTCACCGACTGGGTCGCCCGCCGCGCTGATGCCGGGGAAATCGATGTTCAGTCGGACAACCTGCTGACCGCCTTGCTGGATCTGAGGCAGGTCGTCGTGCGCAAGCTGTCACAGATCGAGGATGACCCCGACGACGTTTGATCCCTCGCGTTCAGCACGAAGACTCAGCCCAGAGCTTCGGCCCGACCGGTCAGCCCGAAATTCAGGCCGCGCCGAGGCGCGCCAACAGCGCCGCCCGGTCCAGCATGAAACCGCTTTCGATCCAGATCGCCTCTGCGCGGCGCAGGGCCGCGCCCAGATCGGGGCCTGACTCCCATCCCTCCCCCATCAGATCGCCCGCAGTTAGCGGCAGGCGGGCCATGGCACCGCGGGCGATTTTTTCCTCCGCGTGCCGGTCCGGCGCGCTGCCCGCCGCCTGCATCAAAAGCTGTGCACTGCGGGCAGCAACCGCGCCGTGGCGATAGGCGGCGATGGCAGGGTCCGGTTCGGCCAGCGCGGCGCGGCGCTGTTCCAGACCCTCCTGCTCTGCCTTGGACAGCTTGAGGGCGGCAGCGGTGTCTTCGCCGCCCAGCGCCGCGAGGCGCGTCAGCCAGTCGGGCCCCGCACCGCTTTCACCTTCCACATGGACCAGCGGTGCCAACAGCGCCGGGTCCGCGCCGGGCAGAACGCGCATCAGCACACCGGACGCCGCCATCGAGGCGACTGACGGCGCGGGGTCCGGTGCGCCGAGGAGCTTGCGCATCTCCCACCCCACCCGCTCTCGCGCGATCCGGTCCAGACCGCCTGCCAAGGCCGCACAGGCCGCGAGACCGTCGGCATCGATGCCATCCCGCCCATAGAGCGCCTGGAACCGGAAGAAGCGCAAGATCCTCAGATAGTCCTCGCGAATGCGGTCTTCGGCCTGCCCGATGAACCGCAGCCGTCCGGCAATGGCATCGCGATAGCCATCGACCGGATCGATGATCGTCCCGTCGACCGCCGCATAAAGCGCGTTCATGGTAAAATCGCGCCGGGCCGCGTCCTCTGCGATGTCGGTCGTGAAATTGACTACCGCGTGACGACCGTCGGTTTCGATGTCCGTGCGGAACGTGGTGATCTCGACCCCCTCGCCGCGAACAACGGCGGTCTGGGTGCCGTGCTTCAGCCCCGTCGGCACCGTCTTGATTTCGGCCGCCGCAAGCCGGCGGGCAACCTCGTCAGGCACCAGCGGTGTGGCGATGTCGATATCGGCCACCGGGCGATCCATGATCTGGTTCCGCACGCAGCCGCCGACAAAGAACGCCTCGCCCAGCGCGGCCATCACGGCGGACGATGCCGGGGCGGTCAGCCATGGCGCGTCGATCTTCAAGCGCTGCCCTCCCGCACCAGCGCGATGCGATCCGACAGGCCCTTCAGCATGCCTGCCGTCGCGCCCCAGATGTACCGGCCTTCCCACGGCATGGCATAGAAATACCGCCGGTAACCCAGCCGGTCGTGGTGGTGGCGCACCCGGTTCGCCGGGTTCATCAGAAAGTCGAGCGGCGGCTCGAACACCTCCTCCACCTCGCCGGGGTCGGGCACAGGCGTCCAGTCCGGCGCGATCACGCCGACAACCGGCGTCACGCGAAACCCGGTCGATGTCAGGTAGGCATCCAGCGTGCCGATGATCTCGACCCCGGCCCGCGGCAGGCCGATTTCTTCTTCTGCCTCGCGCAGGGCGGTGTGGTGGTCGGTCAGGTCATCCGGGTCGACCTTGCCGCCCGGAAAGGCGACCTGACCCGCATGATGGTTCAGGTGGGCCGCGCGCTGGGTCAGGACCACGCGCAGCCCGTCTGCTGCGGGACGCAGACCGCACAGCACGGCGGCCGGGCGTTCCTTGTGGATCCCAAGCTGCTCCGCTCTCACATCCGGGTTCAGATCGAAGTCCGTCCGGATGCCGATCGTGTCCAGCGCCAGCGCGGCTTTTACATCGTCAAGGGTCAGGAACATCGCCGTTAGATGCCCCGCCGGGCCCCGCGCCGCAAGCCCGCGTGCCGCCCGCGATCATGAAAATGCCGCAGTGTGGTTTATCGCACAGCGCCCGGTGAGTCGTTCATCTATTGTCAATTCATCGGGGGCTTCGGGGCTTCCGCAGAGTCGAAGGAAAGGCGCGTATACCACTGGCAATTTTCTGCCATGTGAGCCTGACCTGACCATTTTGAAAGTGCTGTCCGCTATTCAGAACGTTCGCGCGGTCCCCCTCCAGGGACCGCGCTATTTCTTTGGGACAAGGGCCGATCCGTCAGCCGTCCAGGCGCGTGACCGTGTACCCCTCGGCCCGCAACAGCTCGACCAGTCCGGTCTGACCCGGCAGATGCAGCGCACCGACGCCGACAAAGGCATTGCCCTCGCCCAGCACGGCCAGAAGACCCGGCATCCAGTCCCTGTTGCGCTTGTCCAGAAGGCTCTGCAGCATTCGTGCGCTGAGCGCGCGCACGTCCAGTTCCGGTGTCATCTGCTGGGAGAACCACTGGTTGAAGACGTTCAGCAGCGAAATCTGCCCTGCTGCATAAAGCGCGACATTGGTCTGGAAGAGATCTTCGTCCTGCAATCCTGTGCGGCCCGCGCTGATCAGGATATTGGCGACGTCCTCGTCCGACAGGCTGTTCAGGCTGGCCAGCGCCTGCTCGTAGGTCTCCAGCCCGATCTGTGCGATTCCGCGATCGACGGCGCGGTGGGCCATGACGACATCCAGCGGCTCGCCCCCTGACCCGATCGCTTCCAGATGGCAGGGCGGGAAGGACAAAAGGCTGATCTGCAGCCAGGGGCGCAGGACCTGCGCCATGTTCGGGTCGACGCCCCGGCGCTGGAAGGCAGCCTTGATGGCCACGAGATCATCGTATTCCTGGACCAGGCTCAGGACCTTAGACTCCTGATCGACGATGAAGGACGGGTCCGTCGCCATGCGCTGTTCCATGGCCGCCTCGTCGTCCAGCGTAAGCTCGAAGACGGCGGCCTGGGCACCGTCCAGCGCCTGCCAGACCTCGTCGCTGACCAGATCGATAGCGCCCGGCGTGTGGAACGTGCCATAGATGTAGGACGGCTGGACCCCCGGCCTTTCGATCTTCCAGAAAAGACCCTCGCCGTTCACTTCCTCGGCGGCCTCGGCCTCCAGCTTCGCCGCCTCGGCCGGTTCGGTGCGGCGCAGTTCGGCCATCAGGTCGGCGCCGCCGCATGCGGCCATGGCCGGGCCGGCGGCCATCAGAAACGCCGCAAGCAGACTTGAAAACAACTTCATGGGTCCGGTCCCTTGTTCGCTATCAGGGCACGGTTCCCCGCGCCGGTCATTCCTGCGGCGCGCTCCCGCTGCCCGCCGGTGCAGTGTACTGCCCATTGGCGCGGTAAGCATAGAGATAGCTTTCTAAAATGCCTTCCATCTCGGTCGGCTCGATCCCCAGATCCGAAAACCCTTTCGCGCCGTCGGCGACGACATTGTCGATCTCAAGCATGCGCACCTGATCGACCGTCATCACCGGCTTGATCCCGATCCTTGCCGTCAACTGCAGAACACTGGCCTGCAGGCGGGCAAAGAAGAACGGCACGTTCACGATCAGACGCCGTCGCTGGATGATCCGGCACATCAGTTGCAGGCACTCGCGCAGTGTGGCGATGCGGGGGCCGCCAAGCTCGTAGAGGCCGGGCTCTGCCTCTTTGCACAGCGCCTTCGCGGCGGCTTCTGCGACGTCTTCCACCCAGACCGGCTGGAACTTCGTAGTCGCACCGGGGACCGGCAGCACGGGCGCGTACCTGGCCATCGCGGCGAAGAGGTTGAAGAAACCGTCTTCGGTCCCGAAGATGATCGACGGACGCAGAACGGTGGCCCCTGGAAAGGCGTCGAGTACCGCAGCCTCCCCCGCCGCTTTTGTGGTGGCGTACGTGGCAACGCCTTTGGCATCTGCCCCGATGGCCGAGATCTGGACCATGGCGCCTGCCCCTTCCTCCGCCGCGATCCGGGCGACGCGGGCCGCGCCCTGGCTGTGCACGGCGTCAAACCGGTTGTCTCCGTCTTCCCAGAGCAGGCCGACACAGTTTACCGCGGCATCCGCCCCGGAAAGAGCCGAGCGGACGGATGCGTCATCGCGGATGTTGCACGCCACCGGTTCGACCTGCCCGTCTGTGCCGTAGGCCCGGACGAACTCTGCCGCCTCTGGATGGCGGCAGGCCACGCGCACGCGCCAGCCGCGCCGGGCCATGGCCTGCGCGATATAGCGCCCGACAAAGCCCGAGCCGCCGATGATGGTGACGAGGCGAGAGGCGCTCTCTTTCGATGCAGTGTCTTCAGAGGAGTTTGCCATCGCGCTGTGCTCCCGTTGCCCGCGCCGGGGGCCGCTCTGCCGGTGGCCAGCGCGTGAGATTGCTCTGACAGACGGGTCCGGGCCGCCTGCCGTGATCGGGACTAGATCTAGGGATTTCAATTTGAAACCTACCAGAATTAATAGTGGGAATTACTCGATCCACTTCAACTTCGAATTCATTACCGTTCAGGAAAACACTACCGCTAATACCTTTTCGTATCGTATTAATATA
>JBCCMP010000126.1:0-11891 GCA_039026295.1 Pseudomonadota bacterium
GACGAGGTTTTCGTAGATCTGGCCGCCCGGCAGCGAGACCGGCGAGGCACCCAGCTTGGCCATGACGTCGCCGCCCAGGCCCGGGATACGCATCTTCAGACCCTTCAGGTCGTCGGCGCTTTCGATTTCCTTGTTGAACCAGCCGCCCATCTGGGTGCCGGTGGCGCCGCAGGTGATGGCTTTCAGACCGAACTCGCCCGACACCTTGTCCCACAGGTCCTGGCCGCCCTTGAACTTGATCCAGGCGTTCCATTCCACGGTGGTCATGCCGAACGGCACCGATGTGAAGAATGCAAAGCCCGGGTGCTTGCCCTTCCAGTAGTAGTCGGCCGCGATGTAGGCATTCGAGTTGCCCGAGGCGACTTCGTCAAAACTGTCGAACGCACCGACCTTTTCACCAGCGGCGAAATAGGTGGTGTTGATGCGGCCTTCGCTGAGTTCGGTAATGCGGGCGGCCAGACGCTGTGCCGAGATACCCAGGCCCGGGAAATCCCGCGGCCAGGTCGACACGATGGTCATTTCCTTGGTGCCCTGCGCAACGGCCGGGGCCGCCAGCGTGGCAGTGCCCGCGCCAAGCGCGGCCCCGCCGATAAACTTACGACGATCCATGTGGTTCTCCCTGAGTTCTCACATTTGAAGCGCAACTGTCGTACGCTGGCCGTGGGTTATAGCAGCGCAAAAGGCGCTGACCAGTCATGCCACGGCAATTTTCTTGCGAATTTCGGCGCGGGAGAGAGCAGATAAAGGCCACCGATCCGCGGCACCCTTGGTGCGATGGCGATGTCCGCAGCACTTCCGGTAGCGGCCCCCGTCACGACCGGGTAACCTGCTCATGGGAATGCCCGCAGATCACCGCAGTGGAGGATGCTTCGATGGAAAACCCCTCTGTCATCAGTCACATCTCGATCGGCACCAACGATCTGGACCGGGCAGCGGCGTTCTACGATGCGGTCTTGGCGACGGTTGGTGCACGCCGCATGATCGAACACGCCGAAGCAATTGCATGGGGAAAGGCGTTCCCGGAATTCTGGGTCAACACGCCCTATGACGATGAACCGTCGACCGTCGGCAACGGCACCCATGTGGCATTTTCTGCGCGCAGCCGGGAAGAAGTCGACGCGTTCCATGCGGCGGCGTTGGCGCATGGCGGCACCGACAATGGAAGTCCCGGCGGCCGCCCGGAATACGGGGCGCCCTTCTATGGCTGCTTCGCGCTCGACCCGGACGGGCACAAGATCGAAGCGACCTTCTGGGACACTGAACTCACCGGGAAAGCCTGAGCTGAAAGCAAGCAACCCTGTCGTCAGACGATCTCGGACAAGCGCTCGATGTGATCGACGCCCAATCCGCAGCATCCGCCGATGACCTGCACATCTCGGTCCATCCACCGCTTGGCGCAGGCTGCATAGGTCTCTGGCGGGATCGTTTCGTCAAAAATGCCGACCTGTCCCTGCCACCGGGCCGAATGCGCATAAACACCGACCGGTCCCTGCCATCCCGCCTCGACAACGTCGAGACAGGCGTCGATGTCCTCCACCTCGGTGTGCATGATGCTGAGGACGGGGATGTCGTAATCCCGCAACGCCTCCAGCGCCGCAGCCAGAGAACCGCCGCGCAGAAGGACCATGTCGCCGTTGTCACCGGGTTTGTCACCGCGTTTGCAGGAAAGACCGACCCAGACTGGCAGACCGCACGCCAGTGCAGCGTCCAAGACAGCAAGCATGCGGGGTATGTCGACCATCATCTCCAGCATCAGAACGTCAGCTCCGGCTTCTGCCATAATGGCCGCCTGCTGCCGGGCTGGCGGGCCAAGCTCCTCGGGCGATCGCCAGTTGCCGGACCAGGCCCAGTAGGACAGACCGCCCGCAACAAGCACCGCCGGTTTGCCCGCCCGTTGCCGTGCTTCGACAGCCAGTTCGACGCCGCGCCGGTTCAAGGCGTCGAACTGATCGGCGACGCCCGCATCCTCCAGCGCATGCAAGTGGGTCGCAAAGGTGTTGGCAATCACGATCTCGGCCCCCGCAGAGATGTAATCCTGATGGACCTTTCGCAGCACATCCGGATGGCTGAGCGCGCCGCCGCCGTTCCAGGCATCATTCAGTTGAGGGACACCCAGCCGCTCGATCTCGGTGCCCGTGGCCCCGTCGATCAGAATGCGCTCTCGGGCCGCGATGCGGTTCATCAACCGGGTGTAGCGGTTCATATCGCGGCTCTCTTCATCCTGAACACCTGTCGATACCACTGAAATTCAGGGCCGGTATGTCGCGATCTTGAAGGCCGCAAAGGCAAAGAAGACACCGAGCGCGGCTTCGATGGCGCGGCGGGCCTTTTGATAGAAGGCCACAACCGGCGCGGTCGAAAACGTGACCGCGTAAAGGACGTGGGCGGCGAGCGACAGGCCCGTCGCCAGCACGATCAGGATCACTCCCGTCCACAGCGGCGCATCCGGCCCCAGTCCGATTGCGACGATCGCGATCCACTGCAACGCCGCTTTGGGGTTGGTCATCTGCACGGTCAGGCCCCTCAGGAACAGATTGCCGCCCTTCAACGCGGTCGGCGCAGCCTTTTGCGCCGGTGTAGCCGCGCTCTTGAAAGCTTTGAACGCGAGCCAGAGCAGGTAGAGAACACCGAAAATCTTCAGGATCAGAACGAGACCGGCATAAGCTGTGATCAGGGCCGTCAGCCCGGCGACCGTCATTGTCGCCCAAAGACAGGTGCCCGTCCCGACCCCGAGGGCAAGCTGGACGCCCTCTGCCCGGCCGCGCTCCATCGACGTGCCGATGATGGCAAGAATGTTCGGGCCAATGCTGACGAAGCCAACGGCGAAGATGCCGACGGCAAGAAGAAGGCTGGAAATCTCTGGGGACATTGCTGCGGCTCCATTGCTGTGCATGACGGTAACACATCAGCCTGATCAGACCCAAAGCTTGCCTGCCGGGGCATCCGGGTCTATGTGCGCGGCCCATGTCCTTTACGCTCGCCATCGTGGGTCGGCCCAATGTCGGCAAGTCGACGCTATTCAACCGGCTGGTCGGCAAACGTCTGGCGCTGGTCGATGATCAGCCCGGCGTCACACGCGATCTGCGCGAAGGCGAAGCACGGCTGGGTGATCTGAGCTTTACCGTCGTCGACACTGCCGGACTGGAGGAGGCCAGCGACGAGAGCCTGCCGGGCCGGATGCGCAAGCTGACCGAGCGCGCCGTCGCAAACTCGGACATCTGTCTCTTTCTGACCGACGCCAAGTCCGGGGTGATGCCCGCCGACCAGATATTTGCCGATCTGCTGCGCCGGTCCGGCGCAACCGTTGTGCTGGGCGTTAACAAGTGCGAGGGCCGGGCCGGAGAAAGCGGCGTGCTCGAGGCCTACTCGCTGGGTCTTGGAGAGCCCATCGGCCTTTCGGCCGAACACGGCGAGGGCATGGCCGAGCTGTTCACGGCGCTGATGCCCCATGCCGACCGGCTCGAAGCCGAGGCGAACAAAACTGCCTTTGATACAAACACGGAAACCGATCCTCTGGCCGAGAACCGGCCGCTTCAGATCGCCATCGTCGGGCGACCCAACGCGGGCAAGTCGACGCTGATCAACACGGTCCTTGGGGAAGACCGCCTGCTGACCGGGCCAGAGGCCGGGATCACCCGGGATTCGATCGCGGTCGAGACCACGTGGCAGGGCCGCCGCTACCGTATCTTTGACACTGCGGGGATGCGCAAGAAGGCCAAGGTGCAGGAAAAGCTCGAGCGGCTTTCGGTCTCGGACGGTCTGCGCGCGGTCCGGTTCGCCGAGGTGGTCGTGATCCTGATGGACGGCGATGCTGCCTTCGACACCCAGGAGCTGCGCATCGCGGATCTGGCAGAGCGGGAGGGACGCGCCATCGTCCTTGCCGTCAACAAATGGGACCTGGCAGACGAAAAGAATGCCCGCGTCAAGGAACTGCGAGAGATGTCGACGCGCCTGCTGCCACAGCTGAAAGGCGTGCCGCTGGTCACGATCTCGGGCCTCACCGGCCGCGGGCTGAACCGGCTGGCCGAAGCGATCAATGCGGTCCACGAGACCTGGAATCGGCGGATCACCACCTCGAAGCTCAATGAGTGGCTCGGCCAGATGACTGCCGCGCATCCGCCCCCTGCCCCCGGCGGGCGGCGGATCAAGATGCGGTACATGACCCAGGTCAAATCGCGCCCGCCATCCTTCGTTGTGATGTGCTCACGCGCGAAAGAGGTTCCGGACAGCTATGTGCGCTATCTGGTCAATGGGCTCAGGCAGGACTTCGATCTGCCGGGTGTCCCGATCCGGCTGATGCTGCGCTCTGGAGAGAACCCGTTCGACAAGGGGTGAGGGCTCCGGCTCTTGCTGAGAGATCCCGGTCTGTTTTTGACTCCGCAATGAACGGCGGATCAATCGCTCAGACGGAACGATGCGGATAGCGGGGTCGCCGGGGCAAGGCGCATCTCTATCGTGTACCCGACCCGTCTGAATGTGTAGCGCTGGGCATCCGATCCGTCATCTTCTTCGCCGACCACGATGCTGTGGCTCTGACCATCCTTCAGACTGACGCGGGTGCGGAAGACATTGTCCGGTTCGGCCGGTTCGGTGAACAGCATCGTCAGTTCGAGGGCATCCCCGTTAAGCTCGAAAAATGCGGTTGCACTGGTGTTGCTACTGATCAATCGCCCAGGCGCACCCGGCCGGTCGAGGACCAAACCCTCGCCCGCTGGACCAAGAGACAAAAAGAGCCCAGTTCCGATCATGCCAAGACACAGGATCGTCAAACTGAACTGTAGCAATCCACGCAATAGCCCGTCCTCTGTCGATGCCTTTCTGACCAATAATGATTCCTTGAACAGTTAAAGGAGACGCAAAAAACAGGGTCTAAATGTGGCGGAAACTTGCCGAAAAGCACTGCGACGCCACGATTGAGCACGATCACGCGACTAACCTGTGCATTACTCAATCAATGCGAGAAAAATTGCGCGGTTTACTTGCCGCACTGCATCCGGTCCGGAACCACGCGAAAGTGGCTGACTTTCAGAAAACTACATGTAAATTACGGTAATCAAGGCAGCTAAATCGCCGGAGCGCCCAATGACACCTGAAGTGACCCCGTTCTTCGACGAACCGACAAACACAGCGACCTATGTGGTCAAGGATCCTGCATCGAACCACTGTGCAATCATCGATTCCGTCCTGGATTTTGACTATGCCGCAGGGCGAATCGCAACCCATGCCGCTGATCTTCTGGTTGAACACGTTGAAAAACAAGACCTTTCCGTCGACTGGATCCTAGAAACCCATGTCCACGCCGACCATTTGTCCGCGGCGCCCTATCTGCAGGAAAAGCTGGGGGGCAAGATCGGCATCGGTGCAGGCATCTCGGATGTGCAGGAAGTCTTCGGCAAGGTCTTCAATGCGGGCACAGCGTTCGAGAGGGACGGGTCGCAATTTGACCGTCTTTTCCGCGAGCAGGATCGCTTTGACATCGGCGGCATGCCCGTGTCGGTCCTGCACACGCCGGGGCATACGCCAGCGTGCCTGACCTATCTGATCGGCGATGCGGCATTTGTCGGCGACACGATCTTCATGCCCGATTTTGGCACCGCACGCTGCGACTTCCCGGGCGGGTCGGCGCGGCAGCTCTGGGCCTCGATCCAGAAAATCCTGTCCCTGCCGGACGAGACTCGGATCTTCACCTGCCACGACTACAAGGCTCCTGGCCGCGACCAGTTCGCTTGGGAATCGACGGTCGGCGATCAGAAGGCGAAGAACAAGCACGTCGGCGGCGATGCCGACGAGGATGCCTTCGTCCAGATGCGCGAGGAGCGCGACGCGACCCTGTCGATGCCCCGTCTGATCGTGCCATCAATCCAGGTCAACATGAACGCCGGGAACCTTCCTGGACCGGAGGATAACGGCACCGTTTACCTGAAGGTGCCGGTCAACCGATTGTAAAGGCGATCGCAGATGCCGCGCGCGCCGGCCTATCGCCCGGTGGAGAAGGTTAGGCATAAGATCAACAGATGAACCGACTGACCGATCAGACAGGCGGTTTAACTATTCCACCTTGGTCGACGTCCGAGCATCAAGATCGACCTCATAGACGGCCCCGCGTTCGTTTTCGATCACCAGCACACTCTCGCTGCCACGCTGCGTCATCGATGTGAAAAAGACCTCTTGCACGTCCCGTTCCAGGTTCGGCTGGTAGGTCACTTCGTAGACCGCGATGGTCCAGTCGGGAACGGTGGCATCACCGACATAGGCGACCAGAAGCCCTGAGGACTGATCAAAACCCCCGGCCGAGCCAAGCATCTGTTGATACGTTGTGTCGCCGATCGTAACAGCGGGCACGCGCGGCGGAGGCGGCCGCTTGGCCGCCCCTGCCGGGGTCGGTGCTGCGTCATCGGAGGCGGCACCGGGTTTAACACCGGGTTTCGCGGCTGGTTCTGCACCTGGTTTCTCGCTCATGGCAGTCTCCTCGGTGGTCGTAACGGCAGTGGTGCCGCTTTCGGCGGAATCCATGGGTGCACAGGCGGCAAGCGCGGCAGCAAGACAGGCGAAAGGCAGGGCGCGCAGGCGCAGCCCCGCCGGTCGCCCGCCTATCACCACCCGCGCAGTGCCTTCGTGCACTGATTGTCGGTCAGCTCGCCCGCGCAGTCGGCGGCGAAGTAGGCCCAGCTGTCCGCATTGTCGACCGCCTGCGCATGGCTGAGGTTCTGACCGACCTGCAGCCCGGCGTAATCGTAGCGGTGATCCTTGGTCGAACAATCCAGGTGCGTGACCTCATGCACGACGGTCAGCGCCCAGAGGGTTGACTGACCGATCGGGGTCGAGTTCTTCGCGAAGAAGGCGTTCTCGATGTAGATGATGGGCATCTTCTCGTGCCGCCCCGAATAGACAAAGGCGTAGGCCGCCTCGAACCCGGCATCATCGGTGCCCGCCGTGGCACCGCGAATGGTCGGCATGTCGGTGAAGATGACGTGGTTCGAGTTCAGCGTGTTCCCCACCTTCGAGAACCCGGCATAGAGCGTCTTGATCGCCTTGTTGATGTCCTCTTCACTGGTGTTGGCGTCGGCAAACCAGCGCTTGACCTTTGCACGGTGCTCGCCTTCCGGGAAAAGCGCCGCCATGATCAGCGCGATCTTGGCTTTCTGCACGTGCTTCATGCCGTTCACGGTCGCCTCGCCCAGACGTTTGCGCTGGATCTTGCTGAAACGCTCTGTCCCCGGCTTCAACCGGTCTTTGACATCGGCGATCTTAGAATGGACGCCCCAGATCTCGTCGCTGGGATAGTTGCGATAGGATTTCGGGGTCGCGAAGACCCAGACCTTCTGCGCACCGCGTTCGTGGATCAGGTAGGTGTGCCTCAGGAATTTGATGACGGCAGCGTCCATCAGCTTGTTGCCGTTCGGGGCCGAGTTCTTGCCGGGATTGATCCCGGCCGATTTCAGAATCCTGTCCGGCTCGTCATCCTTCAGGCATTCGCGCAGCAGGTCCAGCTTCGGCCCTGCTGTCGGATCGAAACCCTGCACCGTCATGATGTGTTTCAGGTCATTGAGGTGTTTCTTGGCGGGCGAGCGGAACTTCGCGTTCTTCATTGTGCCCTTGATGTAATCGTACTCTTTGGAAAAAAGCTTCATGGCCATGGCCGTACCCCCTGTCTTTCGAACCCATTTTTTGGAACCAGTTTGTTTTGAAACGTCTTGGTGCCACTTGAATGACGTCAGGTTACCCCAAGCACCGGCAGGCTGACCAGCATAATCACGGGTGAAAACGCACCGCAAAAATCGCCGAATACGGGTGCTATCTTCGATGATGGTTGCGCCCCATGACCAGTTGCGCAATGAAGATGAAAAGGACACGCAAAGACAACAGGTCGAGGTATCAAGATGGCGCATTCCACACCCAAATTCCGTCCGAACCGGCGCACGCTACTTCGCAGCGGGGCTGCAATGGCAGGGATTTCCCTGCTGCCCCGCGGCGCGATGTCGGCCGGTCAGGGGACGGTCAATTTCTACAACTGGGACACCTATATCGGCGAGAACACGCTGGAAGAGTTCACATCGGCGACCGGTATCGCGGTGCAGTACGACCTCTTCGCGGACAATGACGAGCTCTTTGCCAAACTGAAGAACGGTAACCCGGGCTATGACCTGATCGTGCCCACAAACGACTATGTCGAACGGATGATCATCGCCGACATGCTCGCACCGCTGGATCATTCGAAGATCCCGAACATGGTGAACATCGATCCGAACTTCCAGGATGCGGCGTTCGATCCGGGCCGGAAATTCTCGCTGCCCTACATGTGGGGGACGATCGGGGTCGGCTACCGCAAGTCGAAGGTCGACGGGGTGCCCGAAAGCTGGGCCGACCTCTACACCTCGGACAAGTACGCCGGGAAGATCGCGATGCTGTCTGATGGGCAGAACGTCTTCGGCTCGTGCCTCAAGATGCTCGGCAAGTCGCTGAACGACTGGTCGGATGAAAACATCGCCGAGGCAGAGGCCGTCCTGCTGGCGCAGAAAAAGAACATCATCGCATTCGCGCCGGATAACGGCCAGGACCTGCTGCTGGCAGGCGAGGTCGATCTTGCCATGGAGTGGAACGGCGACATCCTGCAGGCCATGGAAGAAGACGACGATATCGGCTTCGTCGTCCCCAAGGAGGGTGGCCTGAAATGGGAAGACACGCTGTGCATCCCCAAGGGTGGGCCGAACCCCGAAGGCGCCCATGCTCTGATCAACTTCCTGCTGGACGCCGAGGTCGGCAAGGATCTGGCGGAATACATCTACTACGCCACGCCCAACGCCGCGGCGAAGGCGCTGACCTCCGAGGACTATCAGTCCAACCCGGCCATCTTTCCCTCAGACGAGACACTGGCGAAATGCGAGTCCGCCAAGTTCCCGGGAACCGAGACGGTGCAAAAGATCGAGGCCGCCTGGACCCGCGTCAAAGCCGCAGGCTAAGCAGCATGGTGTCCCGGGCTTAGACCCGGGACCTCTGCCAAAGCCGGGACCTTTTCGAGCGTAAAGGTCCCGGATCGCGCCCGGAACGCCCAAGACCTCGGGGAGCCATTTGGAGAACTATCGCCAGAACTTCCGTGCTTTCCTGGCATTCTTCGGGCCAACGGCCGGTTGGCTGGTTCTGTTCTTCGTTGTCCCCCTCGCGATCATCTGGCTCTACTCATTCGGCGAAACAGTCTCGCTGACCGAGATCAAAACCACCTGGACCCTCGACAATTATATCCGGCTGACCGAGCCGGAGATCCTGACCCTGATGTGGCGCTCGCTCTGGATCGCCGGGATCTCCACGATCATCTGCCTGATGATCGGCTACCCGGTGGCGCTGGTCATCGCGACAGCAGAAGCGAAATGGAAGCCCTGGCTTCTTCTGATCATTATCCTGCCTTTCTGGACCAACCTCCTGATCCGCACCTACGCGCTGCTGAACATTCTGGGCACGCGCGGGCGGTTGAACGATCTGCTGGGCGCGATATGGGGCGGGGCCGATGCGCTGACGGGCGGCATGTTGGGGCCCTATGAGCCGATCACTTTCCTCGGCACCTCTGGCGGCGTGATGATCGGGCTCGTTTATGTCCACCTGCCGTTCACCGTGCTGCCGATCTATGCAGCGCTAGAGCGCATGGACCGGTCCTATCTGGAAGCCTCCCTGGACCTGGGCGCGGGGCAATGGACCACCTTCTTCCGTGTGCTGCTGCCCATGACCATGGCGGGCGTGATCACCGCGGCGATCATCACCTTCATCCCGATGCTGGGCAGCTTCCTGACGCCGGACCTGTTGGGCCGGGGCCAGGTGGACATGATCGCCAATGTCATCGAACGACAGTTCAAGAAGGCCAATGACTGGCCCTTTGGATCAGCGATCTCGCTCTTCCTGCTCTATGTGACCTTCATCATCCTCGCGATCCAGAGCTTCGCGGCCATGCGCGAGAGGAGGCGGGTCCGATGAAGCAGCGCAAGGAACGCCCCGGCCCGTTCGACTATGCCAGGAAGTGGCACATGCAGGGCATGTTCTGGATCTGCGCCCTGTTCCTCTATGCGCCGATCGTGATCCTGATCATCTTCTCGTTCAACAATGCCGGGCGGCGCGGCGGCAACGTGGTCTGGAAGGGTTTCACCACCAAGTACTACGAGAAGGCCGCGGGAAACGCCTCGCTGATCGAGGCCTTCGTGAATTCGCTGACCATCGCGGTGATCACGACCGTTCTTGCCACCATCCTCGGCGCCTTGACCGCCGTTGTGCTGTGGCGTTGGCGCTTCCCGCTGAAACCGGTTTACGAAGGCGTGGTCGCCCTGCCCATCGTCGTGCCGGAAATCTGCATGGGCGTCAGCCTGGCCGTTTTCTTCGCCTGGGCAGGATGGGTTCTGCCGCCGGATACCCCATGGCCGCTGAACCTCTCGAACATCATTCTGGCGCACGTAACCTTTGCCTTCCCGTTCGCCGCGATGGTGATCAGGACCCGGCTGAACAACTTCAACCGCGAGATCGAAGAGGCCGCCCGCGACCTCGGCGCGTCGGAATGGCAGGTCTTCCGCGACATCCTGCTGCCCTGGATGCGGCCGGGGCTGGTGGCAGGCGGGCTGCTGGCCTTCACGCTCAGCCTCGATGACTTTGTCATCACCTTCTTCACATCCGGCCCCGGAACCGTGACCTTCCCGGTCAAGGTCTACTCCATGGTCCGCTTCTCCGTGACGCCCGAGGTCAACGCCGCCTCCACCGTGCTGGTTGTGATCACGATCATCGTGACCGCGCTGGCCATGCGGATGCAGCGGCCCGAAAAGGTGGAGGCGAAATGAACGCGTACTTCTACCGTAGCGTCCCCACCCCCCATGGGGGAACGCCAGACTGGGGGGCTTGGCCACCATGACCATCATCTCCATCCGCAACGTCACCAAGGCCTTTCCAGGCGTGAAAGCCGTGGACGATGCCAATCTGGATATCGAGGCGAACGAGTTCTTTGCCCTGCTCGGCCCGTCCGGCTGCGGCAAGACCACGCTTCTGCGCATGATCGCCGGGTTCGAGACGCCCACCGAAGGCCAGATCCTGATCGATGGGCAGGACGTGGTAGACATCCCTCCCAACAGGCGGCCCGTGAACATGGTGTTCCAGTCCTACGCCGTCTTCCCGCACATGACAGTGGCAGACAATGTTGCCTATGGCCTGAAGGTCGCGGGGACGCCGAAATCCGAAATATCCACCCGCGTCGGCGAAGCGCTGGAGATGGTGCAACTCGGCCCGATGTCCGGGCGCAAGCCCGATCAATTGTCCGGCGGCCAACGCCAGCGCGTGGCGCTCGCCCGGGCGTTGGTCAAGCGTCCCAAGGTGCTGTTGCTCGACGAGCCCATGAGCGCGCTCGACGCGAAGCTGCGCGAGCAGATGCAGCTCGAGCTCTCGCGCCTGCAGCAGGATGTAGGGATCACCTTCGTCATCGTCACCCATGATCAGGACGAGGCACTGTCCATGGCCGACCGCATCGCGGTGATGGAGGGCGGAAAGGTACGGCAGATCGCCACACCGGATGATCTTTACGAGCGCCCGAACTCGCGGTTTGTCGCCGATTTCATCGGCAAGGTGAACCTGATCGACGGACAGGTCGCGGGCGCAGAAGCCGGCGGCGTGGCCGTCGACACCGGTCTTCTGGGCCGTGTGGTCATCCCCCATGACAGCGCTGCGTCGGGCGCGGTTTCGCTTGCCATCCGGCCAGAGAAGATCCGCATGTCAAAGAGCGCACCTGAAACGGCGATGTCGATTCAGGGCGAGATCCGCGACTGGGCCTATTACGGCGACACCTCACACATGTTCGTTGCGACCGATGCGGGGGCGACCCTGTCCGTCACCCTGCAGAACGACACCCGCCAGTCCGTGGATCAGGCCGA
>JBCCMP010000127.1:0-11848 GCA_039026295.1 Pseudomonadota bacterium
ACCTGATCGGGCGCGCTTTCGACGATCTCGGCAATCAGGTCTTCCTGAGCCCGGGGTCGGGTCGTCAGGCTGCTGATCGCCGTCTCGATCTCTGATGGCAGGTTGCCGAAGGCCGCCTGTGTGTGCCCATGAACGAACGAGACCTCACCTGAGGCAGCCCTCTGAAGCGTGCCATCTTCCGGAAGTGCCCATGCATAGGGAAACACGCACGTCTGCGGTCCAGCAATTTTCGGGTCAGTCAGCATCACGGCCTAAAGAAAGAAATGCGCGGGATTGAGGTCACTTTCAGCGTTCGGCTGATCCAGCCAGCCCATTTGAACCGGAACATCGTAGAGCCTGCCAGGTGCCAGACGCGGCCAGAAATGGCGCAGTCCGGGCACTACGACGCGGACCACGTTCAGGCCTGTGTCGGCCCGCGTCTGGTCCAGCACCAGAACCTCCAATCCCCTGGCCTTTGCCCGGGCAATGCAGTCCGTCACATCGTCATGAAGATCCTTGCCGGTGTTTGCCCCGAAATCCGCGGCCCTGCACGGCGCGGACAACAGATCGGGCTGCAGATAGGGATGATCCGCGACCGTTGCGACCGGCCACCATTCAAAGCCCTTTCCGCTCATACCGGCTTGTGCCGTGCTGTCCGGGGGTCTTTTGGGGAAGAGAGCCAAAGCCTGATTGACTTCGGTTACGGCACGAGAAGCGGCAAGTCTCACGTCGAAATGGCAGCCATAGCCGAATAGCAGATGCTCGGGTTGATGATCGATCACGCGGGAGATCGCGGCAAAAGTCGGAATGCCCATGTCGGCTGTGAGATCCAACAGCCAGAGCTCACGGCCCCGGCCGTGATAATGCTGCTGGATCCTTCCAAACCATGGGTCGTTAAAGCTGTCCAGATCCACCCCGGGACGCTTCAGACGATTGTACCACCATAGCGCGACTGCGTCGCGTTCGACGAGTTCCAGGAACCCCTGCAGGACAGCCTCTTCCCTGGTGTTCCCCGCTGCACACCCATTCGAGTCTGCCCGCGCGAAGTGCAGGTCGCGCTGCAACCCATAACCGTAAAAACAGTTGGCGGTGGGCAGGTACTTGACTCTCTTTTCCGTCAATGACCAGAGCGGCGTCCAGTCGATTGCCGCTCCAGCATCGAATTCCTCAGCCATCCATCCCGCACCGCCAGCCGCTGCCTCTTCCACCGAGCGGTTTTTAATCTGGCGGGCACTGAAATTCTGGATCGAGTTTGGCAGAATTGCCGGGCCGTCCAGTTCTTCGGCCCGGGCGTTGATCGTCGGATCAGATTTTTGAAAGACACCCGAGTAACGCTCGACACCCTCGGACAAGGCGCTGGCCTGGGCTTGGATGTCTGACCGGCCCTTGCCGCCGGAACGCCCTTCGCGCCCCTCGCGCAACCGGTCCAGCCGACCGTTCATTGGTGTGAATGCGTGATCTGCAACATAGCAATGGACAAGCCCTGCATCGTCTTCTGGGTCTTCGACGCGTTCGAAGTGACTGACAATTCCGGAGAGAGGGCTGATCAACGACTTTAGCTTAGCAACGGTCTTTTCAGGCGGCAGAAACCGATGCCCGCCGTCGGCGCTGAAACCAACCGTCCTTCGTTCCAGCCGAAAGGGCGCCGGCATGGTTTTGTTACTGCCAGTTCCACAAACAGCGCAGTCAGAGACAGGGATGACAGTGTGTCTCGTCTCGCCGCCAGTCGCGATGTCGCGCTGTTTGATCATGTTATGCAGGTCTTCAAGCGCTCCTGTGGCAACGTATCGAGATATCTCAGTCGCAAGCAGACCGGTTGCCGCCATCAGTTGAGACGGCAACGCTGCGCGTCCGTCCCGCAGCCGCATAATCCGACCGTTGGCAACATCCTGAAAACGCCCGAGTTTCTGATGGGCAGAAACCCGCGAAACCAGACATTCCGGGCAGCCGGGTCTACCTGGACGGAAAAGGGGGCCAACCAAGACCGTGTCGTCAACGCTTCGAATAACGAGCACCGAACGCCGGTCATCGCGCAGCGCCGAGAGAGCGAGGCGCAATTCGGCGTGACTATAATCCTGAACCAAGTGGATGAGCGTCTGACCACCTGGCTGCACACAAAGTCCGTTCGCGACAAGCGCACGTTGCAAATCCGCAGCCATTCCAGACAGCACATCACCGGGTGAAGAAATCGTGGTGCTGAAACTCGCCAGCCGCTGTTCCGCCGCGAAAGGATCGACGCCAACACTCTCCCAATACGCAGATGCATCGCGAGACAAACCGGACGGCGGAGTGTCGAGGAGCAATTGCCGGCTCCGCAACTGATCGAGAGCATGGAAGATCTTCATCGGATCGTGGCGACCACCAAGGGCACCGATCAATTCGCCAATGGTGTGCGATCCGTCGAGAATGGGCACCAAATCTGCATACACTGTGCCCTCGACTACATATGTCTGGCCTGCACATTCAAAGATCAATGTTGAATCGCCGACCAGGTCGCACTGGACTCCCGCTTTAAATCTGGGACGGATCTCGTTTGAGCCGTTCTCGGACAGGGTCAGCACCTTGTCGGTCTCGCAGCAACGGTAGGGGCCTCAAATTTGCCGTTCCATTCGCTCAGGCAAGCAGAGGCATCGTGCCCTTGGGGCAGACCCCCGCCGAACTACCGGCAGGGGCGGATCAACTTCAGATCCGGGCCACGATCAGCAGCACTCGAACATGCACATGGTGCCGCCCTGCAGGCTGGCTTTACCGCTTTTCACATGATGCAGTTGTTCGTCTGACAGATCGACCGGACGTTCCGGGAAGTACATCGCCTTGCCAGACAGGTCGCCGAGCTCTGGATGGCTGGCGATGGCGTCGACTGGATTCTTTTCCAGCGCTGCCTTGAATTCCGGATCAAGCCAGGCATGTGCGAAAACCCGTGACCAGTCCTGTGCCGACATCGAATTCTGGGACATTCTCCCCCTCCCGTTTTATGCTTCTCGACGGCCGAAGGATACACGGTTTCAGGGAATGCCGCAGCATTATTCGACCCATCCTCGGACAGGAACGTCGCGCGCAATCCGCTATGGGCTACAAGGCTTCCAGCATCGGCAACCCAGAGTTGCCATGGGTTTTCAGCCGCTGATCGATCCGCAGGACATAGGCACGCGCGGCCTGATCACCGGGATTTTGGTTCAAGACTTCAACAAACGCATCGCGCGCCGCAGGCAGATCCTCGTCAAACATGGATGTCACTGCCGCTTCGAATACAGGGCGCGTCGCGGTTCGAAGGAACTGCTGCTCCGGCGCTTCCGCATCGATCAATTCGTGCAGTCCGACAGCGTCGCGGCGACCCTTGATCTGTGCTCGGCCAAGGTATCTGGTCTCGAAGTCATGATCTGCTCTCAAGCGCGCAAGAACGGCATCGCTGAGCAGAGTATTTGATCCGAAGGTGCGGGTCAGCTTTTCGATGCGAGCGACGAGGTTCACGCTATCAGACAAAATGTCCAGCTGACATCGCTGCGCCTCTCCGACAATTCCCAGCATGGTATAGCCGACATGAAGGCCAATCCCGATGCTGATCGGCGGCCTATCGGCGCCACGCTGCCCGGCGTTGAATTCGTCCAGTCTTCGGCAAACTGCAATTGCTGCCGCCATGGCGTCTTCGGCCTTGTCAGGGAACACCGCCATCTGGCTGTCACCCATGTATTTGACGACGATCCCATTGTTCTCACGCAACGCCGGATCGGTGGACTGCACATAGGCATTGACGAATTCAAAGACCTCTTGCGGCGAAAGGTTCTCGGCAATCGAGGTGAAACCGCGAATGTCGGTCACTGCCAGCGCCATGTCACGCTCGGCATGGTCACCAAGCTGGACGTCGGCCAGACTTTCGCGTCCAAGGACATTTGCCAGACGGCTTGGCACAAACCTGTTGGCTGACTCGGTCAGATTGACCTGGTGTTTGTGCAGCTTGGCGTTCTCGATCGAAATCGCCGCCTGGGCGCACAATGGTTTGAGCACCTCCAGCCGCTGCTTCGAAAACGCGCCGGTCATCAGGCTGTTTTCGAGGTAGAGCACGCCAATCACCGAGTTCTGCATCTCGATTGGATAAAACAGCACCGCCTTCGGCTGGACCCGTTGCGCGTAGGGGTCAGCCATCAAAAGATCATGGTCGCGGGCATCGTGAACAATCAGATCCTCACGGGTCTGGGAGACTGCCTCAACGACCGACAACGGCGCTCCATCAGCATCGCGATCTGCGCGGTCGTCATCGGTCGCTCTGACCGTGACGATCTGGGCTTCTGCCCGTCCATCAGCAGCAATCTCCCAATCTGTCGCCGTGCGCAGCACAAGAACACCACGGGTCGCGCCTGCATTTTCGATCAACGCGGTCATCAGGGTCTGCAACAGCTTTGGCAGAACGATCTCGCTGGAGATCGCCTGCGTTGCGCGCAGCACAGACGAAAAGTCCAACTCGGTTGTGGTCAGCCCTCTGCCAGACTGCGATAGATTGGCGCCAGTGCGCTCCAAAAGCTGATCGATCTCCGTCTCAAGGCTGCGCACCTTGGCGTGCGCACCGCAGTGCTGCCAGTTGTCGTGAGCGTCGGCCAAATAGTGCCGCGCCTGCCTTTTACGGGCATTGGTCAGATAGAAACGCCCAGCCCGTTCGCAGGCCAGAGCTTCTTCCAACAGGAAACCATTTTCCCGGGCTAGGTCGATCGCCTGATCGTAAAGATCGCGGGCGTCGTTAAATCTCCCCTCGATCCCGGCAATCTCCGCTTCGACCAGCAGGTGCTTATGTCGGTAGTTTGCAGGCGACCTTTCCGCCCAAAGTTTTAGCAGCGCTCGACTCGTCACAAGGTGCTCCGCCTTGATCGCCACCGCGCCATCCTCTGCCGCTGCCAACTCTGCCAATACGGCGTAGAAATGATAGCCAGGAATTGCCGCCGTCGCGGCGACGCCTGAAAGATGATCCCGGGCGGCCTGCCCCTCTCTGACAGCCACACCATACGATCCGAACAGATAGTTCAGCATCAGCCGAAGGATTCTGATCTGCACGAGCGCGTTCGAGGATTTCGAGGCCTCCAGCTTTGGGATCATCGCCTCAGCGTCCAGATGCTCCCCACTCAAAGACGCATCAACACGCGATGTACTGGTCAGACTGGCAACAGCTTGCCGGTACATCAGGTGGAGCATGCGTATCCAATCCTGACCGGTCGAAAGGATTCCCTCGTCAAATCGGAGCATTTCTTTGTCCGCATGGGCCAAGGGCCCGCCCAGCCAAAAGAGATTGAAGCCATAGTCAAAGGCAGACATCGCCGCATACTGCGCATCGCCGGTATCCATACCGGTCTGAAATGCCTCGCGCAGTGGCGCAAAAGCACCGCTCAGATGTTCTGTCCAGTGATGGACGAATGAGTAGAACATGAACGTCACGCGCGCCTCTACATCGCGTGCGGACAGCTTCTCGATCAGACCCAGCGAAAGTCGGCCATAAGCATAGCCAAGCTCGAACTCGTCTCTACGCCCGCAAAGCACGATCGCGAAATCGGCGAAAGCCACGATCGACATCGAACTCAGTCCACGCTCGATGGACAGCTGAACCATTCGTGATGTCAGCACGACAAAGAGGTCCGGCGAACTTGCATAGGTCGCGGACAGCATCGAGTGGAACAGCCGCATGGTTGCGAGATCACCGGGATCGGTCATCAGCGGAAGATCGCTGAGCGAGGCGACGTCCCGCCCGCCCACGGCCCTCTCCACCGCTTCGATGGCGGCATCCATGTCGGATCGGGCGGGCATGGTGGGAAGGGCGACACCCAGTTCTTTCAGCGCCTCCAGGCCCAGAGATACGGCCGCCTGTTGCCCTTCGGTCAGCAGCGTGGATCGGATTCTGATCTCCAGTGCGATCGTCCGGTCAGTTGTCGTTTCGGCGTTGTCCAGAAGCTCTTGCGTCCATAGTGTCGTCTTTTCCGGATCGCCGTTCAGATAGGCCGCCTCCGCTCCGCCCTGCAGCAGCAGGCGCACCAGACCCGGCTGATCCTGCCAGTCCCCGGCACGACGCAGAGAGAGCCCGTTCTCGAAGTATTCGAGGCTGGCCGCATGGGCGCCAACGGTTTTGGCACGTTGTCCGGCAGCGAGGTTGACCTTTTGAAGATCCTGCCTGTTTTCTGCGCGCGATACCTCATCGCCCCCGAGGTTCAGATGGCTGGCGATATGCAGGACAAGATTGCCATCGACGCTATCGTCCAGTCCCTCCAAAAGACCCTGTCCGATCTGCCAGTGGTTGGCAGCCCGCTCCGCAGGCACGATCCTGTCATATACCGCCTGATGCACACGATCGTGACTGAACCGGCAATCAATTGTCAGGTCATTCGGGATCGCATAACGGCTAAGACGCATAAGTCTGTGCTGACGCCCAATAGGCAGAACCCAGCCGTTTTCGAAAGCAGGCCACATCCGGTCGGCAATCTGCTGCACCGTCAAGCCGGAGATCTTGGCGAGAGCACGAAGTTCAAACCGGGTTCCCATGCAGGCAGCAATCTCCAATGCTGCCCGGGTATGACAGTCCGCCCGGCCAATCTCGGACGCCATCAAATCAGCAACGTTGTCGACGAGGTTCTGCGCCGATATCTCCTGCAAGTCCCAGGTCCATGCCTTCTGATCAGCATCGAAGCGTAACAGGTGGTCGCGCGAGAGCTGTGTCAGGAATTGCTGCAGGAAGAACGGATTGCCTGCCGTAGCCTGCCGGGCCAAGGCGGCAAGATCTCCAACGCGGGCACGGCTGCACCCCATTGCGTCGCCCAGCATCTCGGCGACGCTCTCCACCGACAGCGGAGGCAGGTCAATCGAAGGGATCTCGCCGCGCCGCGCCGCAGTGTCCTCTCGGAACTGCGTGAAGCGATGCGCGCCATCGATTTCGTTACTGCGGAACGCAGTGACAAGCAGCAACTGCCCCATGTCCGGCGCAGCCATGAGCGCGTTCAGCAGATTGATCGAAGCGGCATCAACCCATTGGAGATCGTCCAGAAAAATCACCAGTGGCCGACCGGTCGATGCGACAGTCCGCACGAAATCGACGAGTACACGTGTCGTCAATGACTGGGCTTCCGCTTGCGTCATTTCGGGCAGGTCGGGCTGCGGCCCAATAAGTTGGGTGATCTCCGGCAGCATGTCCTGCAATACGCGACCGTGAGAGCCCAGCGCACCAGCAATGCATTGCTGCCAGTCCTGCTCCACATCTGGATCGGATAGAATCAGGTTAACCAGATGCTTCAGCGCCTGTGCCACTCCTGAAAAGGGAACATCGCGCCTGTAGGGGTCGAATTTACCGCCGATGAACAATCCCCGCTTCAGGGTGACAGGCGCTTTGATTTCCCGGACCAAGGCTGTTTTGCCGATCCCGGAAAAGCCGCCGACCATAAAAAGTTCGGCCTGTCCGGACGACGCGCTGGCCCTCGCGAAAGCTGCCAAGAGCTCGGACTGTTCACGATCCCTGCCGTAAAGGCGATGGGAAAAGTTCAGCCGCGCCACGGCATCATGTTCACCCAAAGCGAATGTCCGATCGGGCGAATCTGAGGCTGCGATTTTGGTGCAGTGCTGAAGATCCGACAGCAGACCGGCGGATGATCGATATCGATCCTCAGGGTCTTTCTGCATCAGACGCAGGATGATATCGGAAAGTGATTGAGGCAGATTTGGATCGATGATTTTGGGCGGCACGGGGTTTGCAGCAAGATGCGCGTGCACCACCTCCATTGCGGTTTCACCGGCAAACGGCAGACGCCCGGTGGTCATCTGGTAAAGTGTGACGCCGAGGGAATAATAGTCTGACCTGTAGTCGATGGGGCGGTTGACCCGGCCAGTTTGCTCGGGCGCGACGTAGGCGACATCGCCTTCGATCGCTGTCAGGCTGTCGAAGGTTGATTGCTCCTGACGGAGCACCGTGGCTACGCTGAAATCAATAAGCTCCAACGTGCCGGTCTGAACATGAAAAATAAGGTTGGCCGGGTTGATGTTTTTGTGAACGACGCCCTTGCGGTGCATGCGCCCCAGCGTTGATGTCAACTCTTTGGCAACATTCAGGACCGTCGAGACGTCCAGAGCGGCATCCGCCAAATGGCGATCCAGAGACTTGCCACCTGAGTCGGCAAAAACCATGTAGGGGCTCTGGCCATTCCACTCCAGCGCCATGGGTTTGGCGATGCCCTTTACGTCAGTCGCTTGCGCGATCTCGAATTCCTGAACGAACCAGGACACCTGGTCGGGCGTCGGGTTGCTGCGACGCAGACATTTCAGGACGACGGCCTCACCCGTGGGTGCATGCTGCGCCCGATAGACAAGCGACGTAGAACCGCGATGCAGCAGCTCTGTCGTCTGATAATCTCCAATCGTCTCGAAGATGCTTTGCATCATACGCCCATCAGACTGCCGCGATACGCTTGATATCAAGGATTTTTTCGCGCTGGCCTCTCGCCGTCGCCGTGAGTGGCGCACGGAAACTCCCAATCAGGCCGCGGCCCTGTTCCAATGTGATACTTGCGTGAATGAGGCGCATATACAACCGCGATGTTAACCGCATCGCGCCGCAACCCGCAGCCGACCCGCATAAGGAAATAGCCCGGTATTTTCAATCGCCTAAAAATTGAACTCAAGCTTCTGTTCCATGTCGTATTCGGCCATAGTGGTCAGCCAAGATCGCCGGCGCGGGATAACAGTGCCCTCGCACGCGCTTTCAATGGAGCATCGATCATGCAGCGCTCAAAAGTGACGACACGCTGACCTTCGCTTCCCGCCCTTGCGGCAGCCTCAAGAATGCGTCTGCCGCGCTCAATCTCCGCATCGCGGGCGGCAATGTGCGCATCGTGCACGAGAGATCATTCTCTTCGTTGGCCAAATGGCGGCGGATGTCTGCGTGGAACCCAACGGCACCAGGTGCGCATGGCAAGACCGTATTCGATGCAGAAAGCCCGCGCCTGGTTCAGGAGCCCCGTACGGTTGCGAACAACCGGTCGCGGATCCGGTGCAAAGCCTGCAGATCGATCTGAGCTTCCGAGCGCACCTGTGCGAACCGCATTGTCGGACGGGTCACTGCCTCTGCGATTGCTTCGGCGTCGGTCGGATCTGATTTGTTGGACTTCACATTGTTGGACTTCACTTTGTTCGACTTCACTTTGTTGGACGTCACAGACTTGGCGGGAATGATGCGGGCATCCTGCCCAGCCTCGACCGACTCGCGTGCACGCCAGTGCGATCCAGCGCATGCCTCCATGCCGATAAGTGTCGGATAGGAAGCTTCAAAGAACTGCTATAGCGCCTCACGGTAGAACTTGGTTCTCTGAAACCGCCTTCCGTCGACATCCAAGGCGACGACATGAAAGAGATTCTTCCCGATATCGATCCCGTAGGCCACAGCACTTGGTTTGGGTTTGGTGCGCATCCGTCACGCCTCCGTGTTTGTTCTTGCACCTGGCGTGACGCTTGGTTGCGGGGCGGACCATCCCATTAGTGGTGAAGCCTGTCCGCCGCCACGAGGTCGTCCGGCACTATCAGGATGTATCTGAGGTGTCGGAGCACCGGGCTTGCAGGGCTATGGGCGTCCTTGCAGGGCTAAGGGTTTCGGGTGAGCTTCTCACAGGTATCGATCCAGGCGCAATCCCGAGGTGGAATTGCGGATGCGCGCGAAGGAACTGGCCGAAAGCCGGGTGCGATACGGATATCGGCGTTTGCACAGTCTGCTGCAGCGCGACGGGCAGCGCGTTTCGGGGATGCACGCGGGCATTTTCGCCGCATCGAAAGGCGTGTTCGAGACTGGTTTCTGGCGGGAGAATGCCATCTCGCGCATCCCGCGTGGCAAGGCCACGGTCATGGACACCGCGCATTGCCTTGCATCATCACATCGAACGCCCGGAGATCTGATGTTCACCTGGCAAATCGAGTAACCGTCCGGTCCGACAGCTCCGCGGTGCTCCGCTAACCATCGCTAGTACCCACCTGCACTCAGTGGACACGAAAAGGTCCCTTATTGGCGAAGCGGCGTGAACGCAGGCAGCGGAGTGAAAAAGAGAAACACATGATCGATCTGCCAATCGTCAGGCAAGTCACGCAAGTCACGCAAGTCAGGCAAGTCAGGCAAGTCAGGCAAGTCTTTCGAGATGTAACTGTGGAACCGTCGTCAATGAGCAGCCGTGGCTTGTGCAGAACCCTTGACCGGATTCTGCGCCAACTGCGCTTTCCTGCTGCCCACAGGTTCCGGACCCCAGTCGCAAATGCCGGCCTACGTAGCGTGTGGCCTGCAAGAAGCGCTGCGCGACCTCGGGAAATCCTCGCGATACGGTCGAGCAGGCCCAAAGAGGGTCTTCCTGTCTTGCGCCATTTTTCGTGCATTTAAAGTTCAGCGCTCAAATCCGCCGAACGGCCCTGCGCCACGTGCAAATATGTGTTCGAAGCTTCATAATTGGGCGAAGCGAGCCGTATCGCATGGGGACGTCCTCACCGGCACTGCCCTCATGCCGCAACTTAAAGGCAGCTCAAAAGAGGTCCGAATAGTCTTCGTGCCGAACACTTCTCAGAAAATGATCTGCCCGGAGTTGGGAGTCTCTCCGGGCAGACGCGAAGACCGCTTGGCGTTCTTGTTCAGCCGCCAGGACGCACGATTGTCGACAATACGTCCCCGTCATCGGAGACTAAATCGACGATTCCGAAAACGACGGTTGCCGCTGCAGCAAGGCCTCTGGCTGCGATGCCAATGACGGCGACCGCGAACGCAACTGCAAGCGCCACGCCGGTCAGAGAGAAAAAGGCTGCAATCGCCGTCCCCAATCCCTGCACAAGCGATCCGAGGTTCGAAGCCAGGTTGATGAACAACGATGCCAGATGCCCGAAATCCGGCCCTTCCACTATCAACGTGACAGAATCGACGAGAAGGCTCGTGGACCCCACGACCGTTGCAATGATGGCCTGCGTCACGGATCCTATCGTGGTACCACTTTCCGGGCCGGTGATCCCGAGGACGATCGAGATCACGTCCGATATGAACGTACACAGGCCTGCTACCAGAAAGTCTCCGACTTGAAAGTAGTACAGAATCCAGTTCTCGGTTTCGAACCCATCCGGGACCGGTATTGTCAATGCAAACCTGAACAGATCGATCCCGAGCATCACTAAGCCCAGCGTTCCACCCGCAACAATCGCCTTGATATTCCTGCCCTTATTCTCTGGCACCTCCTCGGACGAAGCCGATTCTCCCTTGGACAAACCAATTAGTGTCTTCATACCCTGAACCGATGAAATACCAGTGTACGCAAGGCCTGCGAAACCGGCGATTAAGGAACCTACACCGACGTAGTACCGTTGGATGTGCTTGAGGGGTCCTGGTGCCTCTGCGGCCTCGGCCATCGATCGCTGTGTTGGTTGCGAAACGTTCACCGACCCCAAAAGCATATCCACGTTCGCGCGGTTGAACCCGCCGACGGGCGCGTTGTGCGCCGGGGACCGCCCGGTCAGCACCGTCATCATCGTCGTCGCCGGGATCGCAAGCAAAAGAGCGATGCCGTTGACAACCGTCAGCTTCTCGCCTTTGCCACCGGTCAGAAGGTTCGTCACGAACTTGTAGAGACCGCCCAGAAACGGGACGCCGAAGTCGCCCTGCATGATGTCCCGCAGATCGCCAATCAGATCGCCGGCAAGCTTCAGCACGCCTTGGACGAGCGCCTTGACCGGTTGAAGGCCCGCGGCCAAGTATTTGCGCAGAAGACCAAAGATGGCCTCGAGGGTGAGGTTGCCCGGCGACAGGTCTTTCAAGTCTTCGACATCGATTTTCGCCATCTCTGCCGTTTCCTTTACAACCGGCAGCACGACATCGTTTGCAAGCTGGATTAAAGGA
>JBCCMP010000128.1:0-11764 GCA_039026295.1 Pseudomonadota bacterium
GAGTTGACCCGGAACATCGAAGGCGTGCTCTGGTCGAAGTTCATCACCAACTGCTGCATCAATGCGGTGTCTGCGATCACCGGCTTGCGGATGGGCGAGGTGTCGCGCACGCCGGGGCTGGGACCGATGCGCTGGCAGATCGTCGAAGAGTGCATGCGGGTGGTCGCGGCCAAGGGGATCGAACTGCCCGATCCGGACCCGGGCACAATCCTCAAACCTCATACTTGGCGGAAGTTTACCAAACCGTCGATGCTGCAGATGATGGACGCATCCCGACCCATCGAGATCGAGGCGCTGAACGCCCATCTGGTGCGGGAGGCCAGGGCACTTGGGATTGATGTGCCGCTGAACCGTGCGCTGACTGCACTGGCGCGCGGACGGAACGCTGCGATATTGCGTGATGCAGCAGAGCCGCCGGACTATGCGGCGCTGACCGCGGCAGCCAATGAAGAAATCGACCGGGGCGAGACGCCCTGGGACACTGTGGAGGACGACCTGTGACCGACCTGACTCAAGCCGACCTGACTCAAGCTGACCTGGACGCATTGGCGCAATGGGACACCCCGACAATCTGCAACGGGATGGAGATACTGGACCCGGCCTGGCGGATGACAGGCTACACGACCAAGGCGTTCACCTGCCTGCGGCCGTCCCAGAAGCCGATGGTCGGTTACGCGCGGACCGCAACGCTAAGGGCATCGGTCAAACCGACGCCGGAGGTCGCGGCGCTGCGCAACGACTATTACCAGTACATCGATGAAGCGGGACCGAAGCCCGCGATCACTGTTATCCAGGATCTGGATGATGGTGCCGCGCGCGGGGCATTCTGGGGCGAGGTGAACACCAACATACACAAGGGCCTCGGCTGCCTCGGCGTGATCACAAACGGCTCGATCCGGGATCTGGCGGACAGTGCCCTTGGCTTTCAGGCGCTCGCGGGTCAGGTCGGGCCGAGCCACGCCTGGGTCCACATCACGGGCTTTGGCGAACCGGTGGAGGTACATGGCATGATGGTCCGTCCAGGCGACATCATCCATGCCGATCTGCATGGCGCCTGTATCGTCCCCGCCGAAAAGGTGAAGGCGCTGCCCGCGACGATCGAGGCGATTGCCCGGCGCGAGGCCGTGATCATCGAGGCTGCGCAGTCGCCCGGCTTCAATTTTGCCTCGCTGAAGGCCGCCATGGCGGATGCGGCTGACATTCACTGAGCCCTCAGACCTGCCGGGCGCGCGCCGGAAAGACGCTGAGCGGCAGCGTCCCGTTGCGCCCGCCGACGGGCATACGCTTCTGCATTACTTCCCCCCGTGCAGTCGCAGCGCGAGATAATCCGGGCTTGATTGTCTGTCCTATCCGAAACATGTCCGAAGAGAGACTTCCCAGAAAGGGAGAACGGCGATGACGGACGTGAAATGGGTCAACATGGCACTGCAGGGCGGCGGGTCGCATGGCGCGTTCACCTGGGGGGTTCTCGACAGGTTGCTGGAAGACGGCCGGATCGGGTTCGAGGCGATTTCGGGCACATCAGCCGGTGCGATGAACGCCGTGGTCTGCGCCGACGGCCTGATGGAAGACGGGCCGGACGGAGCCCGCGCGGCACTGGAGCGATTCTGGCTCGAGATGAGCCAGGCCGCGGCCTTCAGCCCGGTCAAGCGCACACCGTTCGACGTCGCGACCGGCAACTGGAGCCTCGAGAACTCCCCCGGCTACCACATGTTCGACGCGCTGACGCGGATCGTATCGCCCTACCAGTTGAACCCGGTAAATCTGAACCCGCTGCGCGATCTAGTGGCCAGGGTCGTCGACTTTGACCGCGTGCAGCGCTGCAATGCGACGAAGCTTTTCATCTCGGCCACGAATGTCGAGACCGGCAAGGTCCGGGTCTTCGAAACGCGGGAAGTGACAGCCGACGTGGTCATGGCTTCCGCCTGCCTGCCGATGATCTATCAGGCGGTCGAGATCGACGGCGTGCCCTATTGGGACGGCGGCTACATGGGCAATCCGTCCCTTTTCCCGTTCCACACGCGCACAGACAGTACAGACATCGTGATCGTGCAGATCAATCCGATCATCCGCAAAGGCGCCCCGACGACGGCCCACGAGATCATGAACCGCATCAACGAGATCAGCTTCAATTCAAGCCTGCTGAAGGAACTGCGGTCGATCGAGTTTGTCTCGCGCCTGATCCGGCAGGGCAAATTGTCGGGCGATGAGTATCGGGACGTGCGGGTCCATGTCATCCAGAATCAGGACGAGCTGAAGCCGCTGGGCGCGTCTTCGAAAATGAACGCAGAGTGGGAGTTTCTGGTCCACCTGCGCGATATCGGGCGCGAAACAGCCGACGCCTGGCTTTCAGCGCACGCGGATGCCGTTGGACGCGAGGCGACGGTAAATCTGACGAAGATCTTTTCCGATATCGGGGCGCAGCCCGTCGGTTAGGTCCTGATACCGACTGGACATTCACAGCGTGAAGAGCATCACACCGCGCGTCGTGCGCGCTTAAGACTGTCCAGCACGACCCCGCCGTCGATGAACTCGACGCCCGCACCGACAAGCGCATCCTCCATCCGCTCCAGCTTGCGGGCGGTGATGTCGCCTTCACCGGATTCAAATCGCGCAATCGTTCGCTCGGACACGTCCGCCCGCGCCGCAAGATCCGTCTTTGTCCACGACAGCAATCCGCGTGCTGCCGTAATTTGCTGACGTTTGATCATATTTTTCGCCGCTACATCTTAAAATCAGCACGCTGCTGTCATATATAAGTCATAACCGTCAATATCCGGTGATAAAACACCTAATTTTGACACTTATGGGGGATATCGTTGTCTGAACTGCAGTTTCTGCTGACACCCGGAATGGCACCTTTCAGCGGCGCGTTGGCGTTGGTGCTGGGTCTGTTGATTGTCGAGTTGGTGATGAGTGTGGTTGGTGCGTCGCTGATGGGTGACGGTGCAGACGGGCCGGATTTTGACGGGGCCGGCTTTGATGGTGCAGATTTTGATGCCGATTTTGATCTCGATGCGGCTGATTTCGACGCAGAAATCGGCACAGAAATCGGTGCAGAAACGGATTTTGCTGCGGGGGAGCCGGGCGATATTGACGCTCTTGACGGCGGCTCCGGTGCCGGGGCCAGTGCCGCAGGGGGAATTGCGGTCTGGCTTGGTTTCGGCAAGGTGCCGTTCATCCTGTGGATGGCCGGTGTCCTGACAGCGTTCGGGCTGTCGGGATACGTCCTTCAATCCATCGCGAGCGGTGTGCTGGGCACGCCCGTCAACGCGGCATTGGCTGCTGTTGTCGCCCTTGTGCCGGGGCTGACGATCGGCCGCTGGTTCGCCAATCAGCTTGGCCGGATTGTCCCCAAGACCGAAACAACGGCGATCAACCGGCGCAGCCTTGGCGGGCGCATGGGCGTGATTGCCCAGGGGACTGCGCGGCGCGGCAAGCCCGCGCAGGCGCGCATTCGTGACGGTCACGGAAACACGCATTACGTCAGGGTCGAGCCTGTCGATGACGACATGGAACTGCCGCGGGGGACCGAGATCCTCATCCGCGCGGGGCGCGGATCAATCCTGTTCGCTTTGCCGATCAGCGATATCCCCGCCCAGATCCAGCAGAATTCGATTAAAACATAACCGAGAACGAGAAAGGAGAGATCATGTTTGACTCGATGGCGGTATTTTTAATCCCGGTGGTTGCCTTCCTGATTTTGCTGGTGCTGATCGGCATGGTCCTCTCGCGCATATACCGGCGCGCGACGCGAGAAGTCAGTCTGGTCAAAACTGGTGTGGGCGGCAAAAAGGTTATTATGGACGGTGCCACCATCATCGTCCCGATGCTGCACGAGATTTCCTATGTGAACATGAAAACGCTCCGTCTGGAGGTGCAGCGCAACAACGAACAGGCACTGATCACGAAAGACCGGATGCGCGTCGATGTCGGCGTCGAGTTCTACGTCTCGGTCAATGCCACCGCCGACGGTGTGGCCCGTGCCGCGCAGACGCTGGGCGATCGGACATTCCATGTCGATCAACTGCGCGACATGATCGAGGGCAAGCTGGTCGATGGCCTCCGTGCCGTCGCAGCCCAGATGACCATGGACGAGTTGCACGAGAACCGGGCTGACTTTGTGCAAGAGGTGCAGAATGCAGTCTCGGAAGACCTGCTGAAGAACGGCCTGGAACTCGAGTCGGTCTCGCTGACCGCTCTGGACCAGACACCGTTCGAAGCCTTGGACGAAAACAACGCCTTCAACGCCGTCGGGATGCGCAAGCTGGCCGAGGTGATCGCCAAGTCCAAGAAAGAGCGTGCTGAGATTGATGCCGAAGCAGAGGTCGCCGTGTCGCAGGCCGCCATGGAAGCCGAAAAGCGCAAGCTGGAAATCAGTCGCGACGAAGAACAGGCCCGGATCGCTCAGGTGCAGGAGATCGAGACCCTGCGCGCCGCTCAGGTGGCCGAGATTGCCTCGCGTCAGGCCGAAGGGGAGCGCGCCTCGGAACAGGCTCGCATTGCAAAGGAGCGGCAGGTCCGGGCCTCGGACATCGAGCGGGAGCAGGCCATTCGGGCGGCAGAGATTGCCAAGGAGAGGGAGATTGAGGTCGCCGATCAGGAGCGGCAGATCATCATCGCCCAGAAGTCCGAGGAAGAAAGCCGCGCCCGTGCCAGCGCCGACGAGGCCCGGGCAGAGGCGACAAAGGCGGCCGAAGCCATTGCCACCGCCCGTCAGGTCGCCGAGGCAGAGCGCGCCAAGGAAGTCGCCTTGATCGAGGCGCAGCGCGAGGCCGAACGTGCCGCGACGCGGGTCCGCATCGAGGCGGAGGCAGAGAAGGAAGCGGCCTCCGACCGCGCGCAGGCGCGGCGCGAGGAAGCGCAGGCCGAGGCCGATGCCATCACCATCCGGGCAGAGGCGAAGAAGCAGGACCTGTTGGCCGAGGCCGAGGGCCAGCGCGCCATCGTCGCGGCGGAGAACGCGCTGGATCAGGCGCTGATCAACATGAAGGTCGACATCGCACGGCTGGAGACCATGCCGAGGCTGGCCGCCGAACTGGTTCGCCCGGCCGAGAAGATCGACAGCATCCGCATCCATCAGATGTCCGGTCTGGGTGGTTCGACAGGCGAGGGCGGCGGCAGCGATAAGCCGGTCGTGAACCAGGCGCTCGACTCGATCCTCGGCATGGCGGTCCAACTGCCGGCCATGAAGAAAATCGGCGAGGAGCTGGGTCTGTCCCTCGAAGGCGGCCTGACCACGGCCCAGGCCGTGGAAAAGAAAGACGACGCAGCGCCGTCGCTGGAAGATGCCGCCGAGCGTGACGCAGCAAAGCCGCAGACCACGAAAGTTCAGGCCGCAGAATAAGCTGTTCCGCCCACCAAAGACCGCCACCGGACCCTGTGCCCGGTGGCTATGCGCCGTCACACTTGGCAGCAGTTATTTCTTCGAAAAATTCGATAGATAGGTCTGGGATTGTCGTTGAAGGGCCTTTAAACGGTTCCGTAGGACTATTTGTGCAACGCAAAACGTCAATTCGTGGATCGGCGGAATGCGAACCCGATTGGTTCGATCGAGTAAAAAGTGTAGAATATCACAGCTTGCCTTGTGCCGACGTCGTATACTGTCGATGTCGGACCGCAATATAGGAGTGCAATCAAGGTGTTAAAGTATTTAATCACGGCGACTGCCATCGCTTTTGGCGCTCAGGCAGCAGCCGATTCGCCGAAGGCACTGATCATCGATATCATCGGCAGTGTCGAACCGGCGGTTGAAGCATTCGATGAGATCCCCGCTGGGCAGACGCTGACACTTGCGCCCGGGTCGGAAATTTCGCTGACTTTCTACCCGACCTGCGAGGACGTTTCCATCCGGGGCGGGACCCTGTCGATCGGCGACGATTCAATGACGATCGACGATGACGGCGAGGTAACCGCCTACACGAAAGGCGAATGCCCGGGGAACGTCGAACTGAAGGCGTCGGACCTGATCAACGCCGCGATCATCACCCGCTCGAACGACTCGCGTCCGGCAATTTCGCTGCGGCCGACGATTGCGGTGATCGGACGCGACATCTCGCGTTTCAACGCCGTTGCGATCTACAACGTCGACAACACGCTGGTTCAGGAAGTGCCGCTCAACGGCCGTAAGGCCATCTGGCCGGCAGATGTCGCCCCGCTGACAGACGGTTCGGAATACCTGCTGGTCGTCAAGGGAACAGACGTTCAGATGCAGCAGGCCAAGATCCTGGCCGTCGCGGATGCGCCGCAGGTTATTATCCTGAGGCAGTAATCCACGATTGCTCGACCGACGACGCATTCCGATTAAGATTGTCCTCGCCGTCGCTCTCGCGGCGGCGATTACATTTGTGGCGGCGCTAGTACCGCGTGTGAACGTGGTCGAGGGGTGGCTGTCCGACACGGTCGTTGCCGCCCGCGCGGCTATTTTCGGGGCTGAAGACCTGAACAGCCCGCATGTCCTGCTGGTCGGGATGGACGAGCGCAGCCTGAACGAGCCGGAACTGGCATCGACACCGCGGGCGATGTTCTCCCCGATCTACAACCAGCTTTGGCAGAAGATCGCAGCCCACGGCGGCAAGGGGTTCCTGTTCGATATTATCATGACTTACGACGCCAAGGACCTGAGCTTTGGCGAGGGCAAGGCGGCGGCAAAGTACGATGTGCCGTTCCTCAAGTCTTTGGCAAAAGAGCGGAAGGCCGGGCGTCTGGTGCTGGGCACGTCAGTTGCGCTGGGACCCGCGCGCCGGTTCAAGGGCGCTGCGGGACGGCTGGGGATCGGACGGGTGGAAATCCCGTTCGGCGCAGGCGGCGTCATCCGCCGCGTGCCGACACGGATGGTCGGCGAAGACGGTACCGTCGATGGCACGTTGTCGGGCCGGGCACTGGCATTGCTGGGGCAGCAGGATCCGCCGCCCTGGGTCAACATCACCCCGGACGGTCCGCTGACGACGCTGCCCGCCGTGACGATGATCGACCTTCTGCGCTGCGATGATCCCGTGCGCCTGCGCGAGGTTCTGGACGGCCGCGCCGTGTTTCTGGGCGGCATGCTTCCCGGGGAAGACCGACTGAAGACACCAGATCAGTTGATGACGCCGCCGCCATGGGCCGGAGAGCCAGCCGAAGGTTCTGACCCTTGCGCGTTCCCGCGTCCGCCCACCCGCGATCCCGGGCAATCGACACTGCCGGGGGTTTTCATCCACGCCGCTGCCGTTGATGCGGTGATGCGTGGCTGGCAGGTGCAGGATGCGCCCGATTATCTTTCCTGGGCTCTGGTCTTTGCGGCGGCCCTCGCAGCGGCGCTGTCCGCGCTTTATCCCCACTCAGGCACGGCACTTGCCCTGCTGTTGGCGACGCTGACCGTTGCCTATCTGATCGCGGTCTTTGCGCTCGATGCGGGATGGATCGTCCCGTTGGCCGGTGCGTTCGCCGGCGCGCCCGCAGCCTTCGTCATCGGATACGGCCTGCGCATCCGGTTCCTCGACCGCAACGCGAACATGATCCGCAAAGAATTTGGCCGATACCTGTCGCCGGTCATCGTGCAGCAGATGGTCGATACCGGCGAGCTTCCCGAACTGACCGGGGAAGAGCGGGACGTCAGCGTGATGTTCGCCGATCTCTCAGGCTTTACGGCGGCGTCCGAGACCCTGGAAAGTGCCGAGCTTCTGAAGATCCTCAACCGTTATCTCGACGCCATGGGCGGGGTGATCCGGGACCATGGCGGCTATGTGGACAAGTATATCGGCGATGCCGCGATGGCGATCTTCAATGCCCCCGCTCCGCTTGATGACCACGCAGGGCAATCCGTGCGCGCGGCGCAGGAAATTGTCCGGCGCGTCAATGACATGGCAGCAGAGGATCGCGCTGCGGGCCGGACAGCATTCGCGGTGAAGGTCGGCATCTCCAGTGGGATGGCCACCCTTGGCAATGTCGGGTCCGAGGACCGCGTGAACTATACGGTTGTCGGCGAGACGGTGAACCGCGCCGCACGGCTCGAAAGCCTGCCCGGCACCTTCAAGACCCCGATCGTGATCGGTCCTGAAACCGCCGAACTGACCGGCACCGAATACGATTTGCTGCGGATCTGCAAGATCCAGGTAAAGGGCAAGTCCGAGGGTATCGACGTCTTCGCGCCGCTGCTGCGTCCCATGGGCGCAGCAGAACGGCATCCGCAATCCGAGCTGTTCGACCAGGCGCTCGCCGCCTTCGAGGCGGGGGATTTCGCGGGCGCAGCCGACGTCTGGTCCGGCCTTTCCGATCACGTCTGGCCAGGCGCGGGGGCGTCCGGTGCCATGGCCGAGCAGGCCCGCGCCTTCACCGACCTGCCTCCCGAAAACTGGAGCGGTGTGCTCGAGGCGACGTCCAAGTAGGCGGTCGCCGACGGCGGTGTCAGGGTGTCCCGCCGGTCTGAAGACCGTGGTCTCGATGCCAGCCGTCCACGTCGAAGGCGACGTGATCCCCGAAACTGTGCACGGTTGTCTCGGTCGGCAGACCGTTCGGCGTGTACGTCGCCTCGGCCGCGCTCAACCTCTCGACATTCGGCTGCGCCTCAAGCCAGCCATCGACGGGCAAAAGCGTGCTCTGCCGCTGCACCACATTCCAGACGAAGTAGTGGTGCGGGATCACGACCTTCGGTTTCACGCGCTCGATCACCTCGGCCACGTGGGGGTTGCCCATGACGTGCTGGCTGTCATCGACAGGCATCAGCAGAATGTCGGTGCGGCCCAACCTGTGCCAGATCTCCTCCGGAGGATTGTGCCGGTTATCGCCCCAATGAAGGATGCGCAGCCCGCCGGTTTCCACCGTGATCAGGCAGTTGTCCCAGCAGCGCTGGTTGTCCGGCGGGTCCAGCTTCTGCCCGCCGAAATAGGAATTGATCTGCCGAAAATCATAGGTCGCATAGGTCGGATCGGTGGCATGCTTGTCGGCCACGCCTTCGATGCGGATATCGGCAAACTCGTAGACGCCGATCAGCCGGTCCAGCAGGACCGACGCATCCAGCCGATGCAGCGCGTCGTGATCGAAATGGGCATGGGTCGAGACGCCGATATCGACCGCCGTCATCGGAAAATCGTGGAAGTACCAGTCCCACTTTCCCGTCGGCAGGTTGCGCCAGGGATCGATCATCACCGTCAGACCACTCGGTGCCGTCTTTTTCACTATCTGCATCATAAAATACCAGAAGCATCATTTCTCTTTCTAGTAACCATAATTCTAAATCTCTTTTGGAAAGAGAATATTCTATGGCTTGCTGATCTTTTGACAATTTAGGCTGATCTGATGATTTCAGTTGAATCAAAATCATCCCATTTTCTACCTCTCCATTAATATCATAGGTGAAAACATTGGCATCGTAACCGTAATCTCTGTAAATACGCTGTACAGAGTGTCCAGCCAATAGAAACTGCCTCTCCACATAGTTCAATCCTAAATCTTCTATGATATGTTGCCGAGTTCTTTTTTTCTTCATAGCAGAATCACTAATTGCAATAAAGATAGAAAAAGCGAATAGACTTTACTGGTATAGCACGATAGTCAAAGCTTACAACTTCGATCTAAAACAAGTTCATTAGTTAGTCTCACTCACATTTTTACTTCTCCAGCCGCTCAATCAACCTCACCGAAACCCTCAAAAAATCCATTTCCGTAATAATCCCCACCAATTCTCCTTCCTTCACCACAGGCAAACAGCCAATTTTCTTAGCCCGCATCAATTCAAGTGCTTCAATGATACTTGCCTCAGGTACAATAGTAACTGGATCGGCGAGCATGATGTCTCTCACCATTTTATTGGTTTGGTCTTGTCTTTTATCACTTTTTTGTGCAAAAAAGCGAATAAGACTACGCGAGGTAATCAATCCGACCAACTGCCCTGCTTTATTCTCCACCGGCATGTATCGAATGTGTCGCCAATCCATCATTTCTGCCACTAATTCGATTACGTCATCCTTTTGAACCGTGAAAAGATCGGTTTGCATAAATTCGGAGACGCGCAAAGTAGAAGGACGATATTCTTCCAAGTCGGTAGGCTTAGGCATTTCCCAAAGATGAACAGGAATCTCTTTTTCTTGGTTTTTGATGATGGAAGCCGTTAGGATGGAAGCCGCTTCGTCTTGGGTGACTTGCTTCCGCAGATTCGTGAAAGCACGCAATTGCCAACGTGCACCATTCATGTGTTTTTTGGCGCGCTCTTCAATGATGCCTAGATAGCGGTCTATATCTGCGGTATCCACTTTTCGCTTCTCCAATCCAGCTCTAGCAATAGGCAAGAGTTCTTTGAGTACTAAATCACAAGCTCCAATTTTCTGTTCATTCACCCAATTGAATTTAGAATCTATGCCAAACTGAGCGGCTTTGATGAAGTTATCACGCACATCTGCAAAAGAAACACTCTGCGTAATATCTTCTACCAAATCTGCCATGCCTGTCATAGCACCCAACCAAAAAGCAGTATTTGCCATTTCATCTGCCACTGTTGGACCAGAAGGCAAAACTCGATTTTCAATACGAAGGTGCGGTTTGCCATTGTCGCTGATGCCGTAGCAAGGACGATTCCAACGATAGACCGTTGAATTGAAAACTTGTAAAGCTTTCAGTTTTGGAACCTTACCATCATTAATCATCGCCATGGAATCTTCTTCCAGATCAGCAGCGAGCAACACCCGAAAACGTGCAATATCTTCTTTGTGAATCTCTAAAATGGATTCATTCAACCAATCTTTGCCAAAACTCACACGCGGACTACTCTCGCGCATATGATCGTTAGATTTTCGTGTATCTAGTGCTTGTTGGAAAAGCGCAATTCTACTTTCATGCCATAGGCGGCGACCAAAAACGATAGGCGAATTGGCTGCAATCGCCATGACAGGTGCAGCCAAAGCTTGCGCCATGTTATAGTAGCGTACAAAGTCTTTTGGAGCGACTTGCAAATGCACCTGAAAGCTAGTGTTGCAAGCTTCTAGCAAAGGCGAATTGTGATTGATTTTCAGTTCATCTATGCCTTCTAAGTGCAATTCATAAGCATTTTTGCTGAGTTGTTTATTAATGGATTCCATCAGGGCATAATAGCGCGGCTTTGGAGTAAGATTGTGCATCTCCAAATCAAACTTTCGTAGGGTAGGGAGGATGCCTGTCAGGATCATCTTCGTGTCAAACTTGGCAAGGATTTCACGGATAATCTTTTGAGTGTACAATGCCTCTTCTTCCATTTGCTTCAAAGCATCTTTAGCAAAAACTCTAGGTGTGAAATTGGTCTCTAGATTAAACTTCGCCAATTCTGTTTCTGCCCAAGGATAGTCCGTCATATGCTCTAGCACCTCTACAGCAATGGGCGCAGGTTTGCAGGTTCTTCGATCCACCATGCACATTTCCTGCTCCGCCCCGATCCTTATCGTATCGGACTCAAACCAATCATTATCCAGCATATACTGAAATGCCTTCATGTCATCCAACAATTGGCGTACAAATTTCTGCATTTGTACTTCGTCTTTTACCATGGATACTTTCTGCTCTCCCATTTTGTTTTTCGTTTTAATTTATTTTAGCATCTAACCCTATTTGAACCACTAAGACACTAAGGAAAGTAAGCGTTTATTTGATTGTTTGTCAATGAGTACTATGTAGATTAAGTTTATTTCCATTCCGCCAGTACGGGCGAAAAACTTCTTTGGAGAGAGGGGGATTACTGGGGGGGAAGCCCACAAATAAACCAAGAGACAAAAAAAAAAAATAGCGGGGCAAGGCGCGCCCAAAACAAACAAAAAAAAAA
>JBCCMP010000129.1:0-11676 GCA_039026295.1 Pseudomonadota bacterium
CGCTACGACCGTTCTGCCGAAGCAGAGGCCATCACCGGGACCGCGCTCCCGGATGAGCCATCTGACGGCATGGGTTGTCACGCGGGTGCGGATCAGATGCAGGCTGCAGCCCGGTCCGCTGGCCAGTCCGAACTGCTGGACAAGTTCGCAAAAGACTACCCTCAGGGGCCGCACGACAAACCGCAGAGCATGTGCCCCGCCTTCGGAAGCCTTCGCGTCGGCCTGCGCATGCGCCGGGTGGCCACGGTCCTCTCCGGCTCGGCCTGTTGCGTCTACGGCCTGACCTTCGTCAGCCACTTCTACGGGGCGCGGCGGTCGGTGGGCTATGTGCCCTTCAACTCCGAGACGCTGGTCACCGGGAAACTGTTCGAGGACATCCGCGACAGCGTCCACGAGATGGCGGATCCAGAACGCTACGATGCCATCGTCGTGACGAACCTGTGCGTGCCGACCGCGTCAGGTGTGCCGCTGCGGCTGTTGCCGGACGAGATCAATGGCGTGCGCATCATCGGCATCGACGTGCCGGGATTTGGCGTGCCGACCCATGCCGAGGCGAAGGACGTCCTGGCAGGTGCCATGCTGAACTATGCGCGCAAGGAAATCGAAGCCGGGCCGGTTCAGGCGCCCGTTGCCGGAAAAGATGACAAGCCCACCGTCACCCTGCTGGGCGAGATGTTTCCGGCCGATCCGGTGATGATCGGTCAGATGCTGGCTCCCATGGGATTGGCGGCGGGTCCGGTTGTTCCCTGCCGTGAATGGCGCGAGCTTTATGCTGCGCTGAATGGCGGTGCCGTGGCGGCGATCCATCCATTCTATACCGCGGCAATCCGCGAATTCGATGCGGCCGGCCGGCCGGTAATCGGATCAGCCCCTGTTGGGCTGGACGGTACTGCCGAATGGCTAAGAGCCATCGGGAACGCATTCAATATCTCTGATCAGAAGATCGGACAGGCCCACAGTTCTGTCCTTCCGGCCATAAAGGGCGCCCTGGCCGGAGCGCGGATTAATGGCACAATAACGTTAAGCGGATATGAAGGCTCGGAACTTCTTGTTGCCCGCCTGCTGATCGAGTCCGGCGCGAACGTGCCCTATGTCGGCAGCGCCTGTGCCCGCAACCAGTGGTCCGAGGCGGATCGCGACTGGCTGGAGGCACGCGGCACAAAGGTCCAGTACCGCGCCAGCCTGGAAGACGATTGCGCCGCGATGGAGGCGATCAGGCCCGACCTCGCCGTCGGCACCACGCCCGTGGTGCAGAAGGGCAAGGAACTGGGCATCCCGTCGCTCTACTTCACCAATCTCATCTCCGCCCGTCCCCTGATGGGCGTCGCCGGGGCCGGTTCCCTGCAGCAGGTCGTGAACGCCGCGATCGAGAACAAGGGCCGGATGGACAAGATGAAGGCCTTCTTCGAAGGCGTCGGCGACGGCGACACCTCTGGTGTCTGGGAAGGTGACCCGAACCTGCAGCCGCGCTTCCGCGCGCAGAACCTGAAGAAGCTGGAGAAGCAGGCCCGCGCAGCAAAAGCGGCGGAGATGATCTGATGCTGATTCAGGACCACGACAGGGCCGGCGGATACTGGGGCGCGGTCTACGCGTTCTGCGCCACCAAGGGCCTGCAGGTCATCGTGGACGGCCCGGTCGGGTGCGAGAACCTGCCGGTCACCTCGGTCCTGCACTACACCGACGCCCTGCCGCCGCACGAACTTCCGATCGTGGTCACGGGGCTCGGCGAAGAGGAACTCGGCCGCGACGGGACCGAGGGCGCGATGAAACGCGCCTGGAAGACCATGGACCCGGCACTGCCCGCCGTGGTCGTCACCGGTTCGATCGCCGAGATGATCGGCGGCGGCGTGACGCCGATGGGCACCAACATCCAGCGCTTCCTGCCGCGCACGATCGACGAGGATCAGTGGCAATGCGCCGACCGCGCGATGACGTGGATGTTCACCGAGTTCGGCTGCACCAAGGGCCGCATGCCGAAGACGAAGGAGCGCGCCGAAGGCGAGCCGCCGCGGGTCAACATTTTGGGCCCCATGTACGGCACCTTCAACATGCCGTCAGATCTGGCCGAGATCCGGCGCCTTATCGAAGGCATCGGGTGCAAGGTCAACATGGTGATGCCGCTGGGCGCGCATGTCGCTGAAATGCGCAACCTGGTGCAGGCGGAAGTCAACGTCGTGATGTACCGCGAATTCGGCAGGGGCCTCGCCGAGTTCCTGGGCAAGCCCTATCTGCAGGCACCGATCGGCATTGAATCCACCACGAAGTTCCTGCGCAAGCTGGGCGAGCTGACCGGACTGGATCCCGAGCCGTTCATCGAGCGCGAGAAGCATTCGACGATCAAACCCGTCTGGGACCTGTGGCGGTCGGTGACGCAGGACTTCTTTGCGACCGCGTCCTTCGGGATTGTCGCGAACGAGACCTATTCCCGCGGCATACGCCTGTTCCTGGAGGACGATCTGGGCCTGCCCTGCGGCTTTGCGGTGGCACGATGCGCCGGACGCAAGACTGACAATGACGAGGTCCGCGAACTGATGGCGGAGAAGCGACCGCTGGTCGTCATGGGGTCCATCAACGAAAAGATGTACCTGGCCGAGCTTTCCGGAGGCCACGGCCCGAAGCCGGCATTCATCCCCGCCAGCTTCCCCGGTGCCGCGATCCGGCGCGCCACGGGCACACCCTTCATGGGCTATGCCGGGGCGACCTATCTGGTGCAGGAGGTCTGCAACAGCCTTTTCGATGCGCTGTTCCACATTCTGCCGCTCGGCACGGCGATGGACGCGGCCGAGGCGACCCCAACCCGCATGACCAAGGATCTGACCTGGGAGGCCGAGGCCCAGACCGTGTTGGACGAGATCGTCCAGACCCATCCTATTCTGACCCGCATTTCCGCCGCGAAGACCCTGCGCGACGAGGTCGAAAAACGCGCCCACGAAGACGGTCTGGATACCGTCACCCGCGACATGGTCGAGGGCCTGCGTCCGGCGAGCGCCGAAAAGACAGACGGCACCAAAAATAACCAGAGGGAGGAAGAACCCGCATGACCGATCTGACATCGAACGATCTGCCACGCGAACGGCGACGGTCCATCACCTGGGAATACCGGTTCTACTTCACCGTCATTTTCATGATCACTCTGCCCTGGGCGCTGGTGTCCTGGGCGTTTGGTCTTGCCCGCCCCGACAGCGAGGATGCCCGGCTGGGTCTCTTCGGCCGCGCAAAGCGCAGGGCGGACATCATCACGCCGATGATCTTCTCGGCGTGATCCAGTTTCCGAAATCTTCCCGCCTTCGGGCGGGCAGATCGTTGGCGGGCACTCGCCTGTCCGACGTGTCGCCGTGCGTATGCGCGGCATCAGTCAAGCGATCCGGAGGATACTAATGGCTGAACCGACCGGCCTGTCGTTCACAGGCCTCACCGACGAAGAGGCACAGGAGCTGCACGCGGTGTACCTGAGCGGAATGTGGCTGTTCGTAGCAGTCGCGCTCGTGGCACACCTAGCCGTGTTTGTCTGGCGCCCTTGGTTCTACTCGTAGAGGTGACAGGATGAGCAAGTTTTACAAAATCTGGCTGATCTTTGATCCCCGCCGCGTTTTCGTGGCTCAGGGCGTCTTCCTCTTCCTGCTGGCAGCGATGATTCACCTCGTCCTGCTCAGCACGGACCACTTCAACTGGTTCGAGATTGCCGCGGCGAGTGCTGCGGGTGGCGGCTAACGCCCCAATCGATGAACCATTTGTCGGAACAACGCTGCGGGCGGGGCCCGTTCCTCGCCCGCAGCACATGGAAATAACTGGGCCAGGCGCTATGACGCGCAGCCCTGAAAGCCGCAGGATGAAGCTATGGCGCTGCTGAGTTTTGAACGCAAATACAGGGTCCGCGGCGGGACCTTGATTGGCGGGGACCTCTTCGATTTCTGGGTCGGGCCGTTCTATGTCGGCTTCTTTGGTGTCACGACGATTTTCTGGGCCGCCCTCGGGACGATCCTGATCTTCTATGGTGCCTCTTTGGGGCCGACCTGGAACCCCTGGCTGATCTCGATCGAGCCGCCCGAGCTTGAGGTCGGGCTGGGCTTTGCTCCCTTGAAGGAAGGCGGGATCTGGCAACTGGTGACGATCTGCGCCCACGGCGCCTTCATCAGCTGGTTGCTGAGGGAAGTCGAGATCTGCCGAAAACTTGGCATGGGGTACCATGTCCCCTTCGCCTTTGGCGTCGCGATCTTCGCCTACACGACACTGGTCGTGATCCGGCCGGTGCTGATGGGCGCGTGGGGCCACGGCTTCCCGTACGGCATCTTCAGTCACCTGGATTGGGTGAACAATGTCGGCTACGCCTACGGCAACTTCCACTACAATCCCGCGCACATGATCGCCATCACGTTCTTCTTCACGACGACGTTGGCGCTGGCCCTGCACGGGTCGCTGATCCTGTCGGCAGCGAACCCCGAAAAGGGCAACGAGATGCGCACGCCCGAGCACGAAGACACGTTTTTCCGGGATTTCATCGGCTATTCGATCGGCCCCCTCGGCATCCACAGGCTGGGTCTTCTGCTGGCCCTGAATGCCGGTTTCTGGTCGGCGGTCTGCATCGTCATCTCCGGGACCATCTGGTTCGAGGCCTGGGCCGACTGGTGGTACTGGTACGTGGATCTGCCGTTCTGGGTCGACTTGGAGGGAGGCGTAAATGGCTGAGTATCAGAACATTTTCAACCAGATCCAGGTCCAGGGCCCGCCGGAAATGGGCATGGTCGAGAACGCCGACCTCGGCGAGCGGACCAATGGCGCGGCGTTCTCGGTGCTGGCCGGCTGGCTGGGGAACGCACAACTCGGCCCCTTCTATCTGGGACCGCTTGGCGTCCTGTCCCTGGGAACCGGTGCCATCTGGTTCCTGATGGTCGGATTCGCCTTCTGGGAGCAGGCCGGTTTCAGCGGCGGCGTCTTCATGCGCGACCTCTTCTACCTGTCGCTGGATCCGCCGTCCGAGGAATACGGGCTCAGCATGCCCCCCATGCGTGAAGGCGGGATGTGGCTGATTGCCAGCTTCTTCCTGTTGATCTCGGTGCTCAGTTGGTGGGCGCGTTCCTGGGTGCTGGCCAGCCAGATGAAGATGGGCAAGCACGTCTTCTGGGCCTTTGGCGCAGCGATCTGGCTGTTCCTGGTGCTTGGCCTGATCCGGCCGGTCCTGATGGGCAGCTGGTCCGAGGCCGTGCCCTACGGCATCTTTACGCACCTTGACTGGACGCTGACCTTCTCGGTCGTGCACGGGAACCTCTTCTACAATCCGTTCCACGCGCTTTCGATCGCGTTCCTCTACGGGTCGACCCTGCTCTTTGCCATGCACGGGGCGACGATCCTGGCGGTCTCACGCTTTGGCGGCGATCGCGAGCTGGAGCAGATCGCCGACCGCGGCACGGCATCGGAACGCGCGGCCCTATTCTGGCGCTGGACCATGGGTTTCAACGCGACGATGGAAGGCATCCACCGCTGGGCGTGGTGGTTCGCGATCCTGACGCCGATCACCGGCGGCATCGGCATCCTGTTGTCCGGGACCGTTGTCGATAACTGGTTCGTCTGGGCGCAGGAACGCGGCTTCGCGCCGATTGAATAAGGAGACGACGCGGTGACTCAATCAAAGGATCATCCGTTTCTGGACGGCGGCGTGGACAAGTCCAAGCTCTGGAGCTTCACGCTGCGCAAGCTGGCGGTCGGGGCAGGGGTTGGCGCAATCGTCGTCTTCGGACCGCTGCTGTTCATCTACGCCCTCTATCTGGTGGGAACCTTGCTGCCGGAGGAATCGAAACAGGCCCAGGACCCGTCACAGGGCGAGTTCTCTTCGCTTGAACAGGACCGTGTCGCCGGGACGTTTGCCCCGGCGCATGGATGGACGGCAGACGGGAGCTGGTCATGACCCTGCAGGTTGCCCGCAAACCGAAGGATCTGGCGGATTTCCACGACCAAGAGGCCTGCCGCCAGACCGGATTGCCTGAACAACTGCCCGAAGGCGAAGAGATCCTGTGGCAAGGACGGCCCGAGGCGTGGGCCCTGGCGCGTCATTCACTGTTCACCCACTGGATCCTTGGCTACACGGCGCTTCTGGCTTTCTGGCGGGCAGGGACGCTGATTGATCTGATGCCCGTCTGGGCCGCGCTTTCGGCGACGGTTCCGATCATCCTGACAGGACTGGCGGCGGTCGCGATCCTCTGGTTGCTGGCGGCTGCACAGGCCCGCGCGACGGTCTATACGATTACCAATAAACGCGTCGTCATGCAGATCGGTGCGGCCCTGTCGCTGAACCTGAACCTGCCGTTCTCGCGCATCGACAGTGCGGATCTGGATCTTCGCCGGAATGGCATCGGGACAATTGCCCTGCAGATGGAAGGGCGCACGCGTCTGTCTTATCTGGTCTGCTGGCCCCATGTCCGGCCGTGGAAGTGGAACCCGGCACAGCCTGCATTGCGCTGTATTCCGGACGCCGAGAACGTCGCAAGGCTGCTTGCCACCGCTGTTCAGACCAGAACCCCGGCCGCCGATCCGCGTTTGGATCCCGCCGCGGCGATAGCGGCGGAGTAGCGCGATGGCTGGCAACGCTCCGATGCGCCATCCGACCCAGAGAATGGTGCCGCACAGGATGATGATGGCGATCGTCATTCTGTTGGGCGCGATCCTGGCCCTTGTCGCCTTCGCCCGTCTGACCGGCATGGAGCCGACGGCGCAGCCGCCGCGTGGACCGATCCTGTCAGAGCGGATCATTCACATCGACGGGAACATTGCCGGTGCTGTCCGGGTGACCGATCAGAACGATCAGGTGATCACGGACCTGCCCGCCGGGAAGGGCGTCTTCATCTCGACCGTCAACCGGGTTCTGATGCGCGAGCGCGCGCGGTTCCGGGCTGATCCGGATGGACCCCTGCACCTGCGGATGCGCGAGGGCAACAGGCTTGCGATCTACGATCCTGCAACGGATCGCGAGACCGAGCTCGTTGCATTCGGTACCGACAATGTTGCTGCCTTCGCCGGCTTGCTGACGGCCAACCTTGTGGTCGGTGAAGGACCGAAATCAGACGATTCAACGAAAGGCGCAACTCAATAGGATTTCCGCGCTACTGGCCAATGTGCGCGGAAAGGCCCGGCCGGGGCCCCTCCATCCGGCCACTACCTTGGCACCGTGTTCAGCTCTCTAGCTTGGGCACGGTGCCATTTTTTTTCCGAGGTTGCGTTCTCAGGGTTATGGTTCTGCCAATGGGCCCGGCCGCAACGCGTCAGTCCGGTGGTGACAGGATCAGCGACCTGTTGCCTTTCAGGGCCGCCAGGTTGGGACAGCCAAGCAGAAACATCGCGGTTATGAATTCGCGGCGCAGCTTCTCGATGCGCTGGACCACCCTGTCTGCAGACTCCTGCGCTGCCTCCAGGAAGGGCGCGGCGAGGCCGCAGAGATCTGCGCCCAGGATCACGCTTTTGGCCATGTCGATGCCGCCGCGGATGCCGCCGCTGGCGATCAGCGTCGTCGGGTCCTTTTGCCTGCGCAGTACGGCTTCGGCGTGCTCAAGGCAGTCGACCGTCGTCATCCCCCAGTCCTGAAACACGAGGCCTAGATCGTCGTCGTCGTCGTCGCGGCGATGATACTCTATCCGGCTCCACGAGGTGCCGCCGCGACCGGCAACATCAAAATGCCGGACACCGGCCCGGTAGCCCAGGTCGATGTCTTCCGCAGACAGCCCGGCGCCCACTTCCTTGAGCAGGACGGGAACATTCAGGCGCGGCACAAGATCGGCGATCGCCGCGCCGAGATTGGCAAAGTCCCTGTCCCCCTCCGGCTGTACGGCCTCTTGGAGCGGATTGAGATGAAGATAGAGTCCATCGGCCCGAAGCAGATCGATCGCTTCGGCGCAATGATCATGCGTCATCCCGCAGTTCAATTGCACCGCGCCGATATTGCCGATCAGCGGGATGGTCGGTGCCACCGGGCGCAAATCGAAGCTTCGGCGCGCCTCGGGTGCGCCGAACATGACCCGCTGAGAGCCAACGGCGAGCGCGACCCCCGTCCGTTCGGCCGCTTCGGCAATGTTGCGGTTGATCCGCAAAGTGACGTCATCGACCCCGCCGGTCATCGACGAGATCAGCAACGGAAAGCTGAGCGATTTGCCGAGGAACGTTGTGGCCGGATCGATGCTATCGTAATCCAGTTCCGGCAGCGCCCGATGGATCAGGGAAATCCGGTTGAAGCCGCTGCGCCGCCGCTCCACATCCGGGTCGGCCCCGATGGCCCGCAGATGCTCCACCTTGCGGCCCGAGACGCTTCGATCGGGGGGAGGGGGCTCGCTCACGATGGCATATCCATCTCGCTTTGATCCACGGCCGGGCTACGACATTACTGTACGTTATCGCACCGCAGCATGAACCGGCAATGGGTCATGCAACCCGGTTGATCGGGCTTCCGGACTTGTACCCGTTTATCCCGCCAAGGACCTGCTCCCAGACTTCGATCTGCGCTTCGTCCGAGGCCCATGCGGTGTGCGGGGTTACGATCACATTTGGCCGCTCCAGCACGCTTAACAGAGGATTGTCGGGCTGCGGCGGCTCGGTGGTCAGGCAGTCAAAGCCGGCACCTGCGATCTGACCGCTGTCCAGCGCTGCAACCAGATCGGCCTCGTTCACCAGTCCTCCGCGCCCGCAGTTGATGATCAGCGGCTTTTTCGTCATCCGTGCAAACTCGGCCGAGGCGAGGGTGTCGCGCGTCGCGGGCATCAATGGCGCGTGCACCGTCAGGATGTCCGCTTCCTCGATCACCTGGTCGAACGGGGTGTAGAGGGGGCCCAGCCCGTCGACCCCCTTGTGCGCCGCGAACCATGTGCGCATGCCAAAGGCCTGTCCGATCCGGGCAACGCCCTGTCCGATGATGCCCTCGCCGATGATGCCCAGCGTCTGACCGCGCAGATCGCTGATCGGAAAATCGAAATAACAAAACTGCGCGGCCTCTTGCCAACGCCCGTCGATCACCGACTGGCGATAGCCGACGATCCCGCGGCGGAGGGCAAGGATCAGGGCGAAGACATGCTCTGGCACCGTGGTATGCGCATAGCCGCGCACGTTCGAAACAACGATCCCGCGGGCCTTGCAGGCCGCGATGTCGAACGCGTCATAGCCGGTGGCCGGAATCGCGATCATTTTCAGGTCGGGCAGCGCCTCGATATGTGCGGCCTTCAAGCCGACCTTGTTGGTCACGGCAATCTCGGCGCCCTGCAACCGGTCGACGATCTGATCGGGGCTGGTGCGGTCGTGTTCGATCCACTCGTGCTCGAAGTCCGGTTTGATCAACGGAATCTGCGGCGCCATGGTCGAGCGATCCAGGAATACGATGCGGGTCATTTCAGCCCCCCTCTTTTTCTGCTTTTGAACGCCCCGGAGGACGGGGCGCCTGTGTCGGTAACGTGGCGGTGCGGAGTGGCTTGGCAAGGGCAGGCCTATGCCGGGCGGCGTAATTCACCTTCTGCCCGGTTTTCGGTCGAGAGTGATCGCGGCCGCGCCAATCGCCGTACCGCAATCCAGCGGCCCCGGTCTCCGCTGGGAGCGTGGTTCAGCCGCGGTCACGCTCGCCATAGATGTGCTTGGCGATCTCGGCCTTGGCCAGCCTGGCAGAGCGTGAAAGGTCCGCCGGAAGCGCGGCGCAGAGCAGCAGGATGTTCATCCCGTCTCCGGCCAGATGAGCCGTATAGCGGGCGATTGTCCCCTCTTGGATCAATGCGGAATGCCGCACCCGTGCAGGACGGGGGCGATGCCCGTTTCGTGCCCGCTCGATCAGATTGGTCATTTCAACCGCATCATCGGGGTGCACGATTTCCGTCACATGCCGGTTCTTGAGGCGGCTGACGTCGATCTCGAGCGCCGCGCGCGGTCCAAGGGTCGCCTCGGCGATCTGACCATCGGGCCAGATCAAAAAAGACAGATCCGCGGAATCGATTATGGCGCGCGCTGAAAGCTGCATTGCGCTGTGACTCAGACTTTCGAAACTGACAGCCTCTTTCATCGCCTTACCTTACCCTAAGGGTATCTCAGCGCCCTGAGTGTCATAAATTATGGACAAAAGTGCGTCCACATGTATTTACAGCAAAGTGGAAATATTATTCCACTTCCCAATCGAGTCTGCACAGCGATCTTATAATCGTCGCCTCGTGGAAGTCTGTGCTCCGGTCCGGATTTGGCCAATGAGATGTCCGCCGAAGATAAACTGATCGTCTACCTTGTGGCCTCTGGCGTCAAGCTTAGTTTACACTTTTCATCCTGAATATGTCATGATTTACTGACAAAATGTCAGTCAGGACGACTCAACGGACGATTCCGGAGCCGGCGGTGGTGTTGGAGCTGTTCAAGCCCATCACCTGGTTTCCGCCGATGTGGGCGTATCTGTGCGGCCTCGTCTCGGTCGGTGTGCCTGTTACCGGGCGCTGGGACGAAGCGATCCTTGGCATTCTGCTGGCCGGCCCCTTGGTCTGCGCCATGAGCCAGGCGGCCAATGACTGGTGCGACCGCCACGTCGATGCGATCAACGAGCCGCACCGCCCCATCCCCTCGGGCCGGATGCCCGGGCGCTGGGGGCTTTGGATCGCGTTGATTTGGACCGGTGTTTCGCTGGCGGTCGGTGCCCTGCTTGGCCCGTGGGGCTTTAGCGCGACGGTCTTTGCCGTGATCTGCGCATGGGCTTACTCGGCGGAACCGCTCCGCCTGAAACGCAATGGCTGGTGGTCCAACACGGTATGCGCGCTCTGCTACGAAGGCGTGCCCTGGTTCACGGCGGCGGCGGTCATGTCCGCAGCGATGCCGGACCCGGCGATCATTGCGGTGGCGTTCCTCTATGCGGCCGGAGCGCACGGAATCATGACGCTCAATGATTTCAAGGCATTGGACGGCGACCGGCAGATGGGGCTCGGGTCCTTGCCCGTGAAGCTTGGCGCGGCGCGCGCAGCAAGGCTGGCCTGTTGGGTCATGGCCCTGCCGCAAGCGGTCGTGGCAGCCTTGCTGCTGCTGTGGGATCGCCCGTGGTACGCGGCCGGGGTCGCCGCGGTTCTGCTGGCGCAGGGCCTGCTGATGCGCCGCCTGCTGAGCGATCCGAAAAAACTGGCACCCTGGTACAACGCCACGGGCATCGTTCTCTACGTCTCGGGCATGATGATTGCAGCGTTCGCGCTGCGCACGATGGGAGGTCCCTGATGACCCTGTCCTGGCTGTCGATTATCCGCATTGGCCTGGTGCAGACGGCGCTGGGTGCGATCGTGGTCCTGTGCACCGCGACGATCAACCGGGTCATGATCGTCGAACTGGCGCTGCTGGCCATGATCCCGGCCTTTCTGGTGGCGATCTACCACGCGTTCCAGCTGCTGCGCCCGAAGTGGGGTCACGGGGCGGACAATCACCTGCGCCGCACTCCGTGGATCATCGGGGGCATGGCGGTGCTGGCCACGGGAACCATTGGTGCCGCGACTGCAACCGCATGGATGGAAACGGCGTTCTGGCCCGGTCTGGCGCTGGGCATCGTGTCTTTTGCCATGGTGGGTCTGGGTCTGGGCGCGTCGGCGACCAACCTGCTGGCGATGCTGGCGGCGCATGTCGACCCCGGGCGCACGGCGGCGGCAGGCTCTCTGGTCTGGATACTGATGATCGCGGGACTGGCGGCGTCGGGCATCTCCA
>JBCCMP010000130.1:0-11650 GCA_039026295.1 Pseudomonadota bacterium
GGTTAGAGCACTAGATTGTGGATCTAGGGGTCCCCCGTTCGAGCCGGGGCGTCGGTACCACCTTTCCCATCGATTTGCATGAGCCGGACGCGCGCCCCGGTGTTTGGACGGCTGAGATCTTCGCGCTCAGATGGGGGCCGGTGACCGGTCTGATCCATGCGGCAAAGATAGCCGGCTTTCAAGAGGATGGCGCGCCGTTCGGGCGGCTGGCGTTCCCGGTGCATTGGCCACGGCCAGTCTTTTAGGACGGGTGCTAGCCGACCATGCTGAGAAGGCCCCGGGCGATCAGCCACCAGAGCGCGACGCCAAACGGCGCCAGTGCCAGCATCAATGTCAGCGTCTCTGCCCCGGCGATTGCGTCGGGGTCTGCCTTGGCGCCGTGCCGGGGCACCCTGGCGGTCGATGATCCGGTTCTATCCATGGCGTGAGCTTGCCGGTGCCTGCTTACCGAAAGGTTAATTGCACAGATATGCGCGCAACCGACATTCGGGACCAATCAATCATCCTGCACAGCATGGTGATGTCATGCCCAAGAATGGTTATGCGGTTTGATCTGGACGGCTGGGTGTCACATCGTGCCCGGTGATGGCCGCCACCAAGGAACCAAAGGGAGAGTGCCCGATGAACCTCTATGCAAAGCTCCAGGACCGGGGCCATCCGGTGCGTGTCGGCCTGATCGGGGCGGGCAAGTTCGGGGCGATGTTCCTGAACCAGGTACAGACAACGCCGGGGCTTCAGGTTGCCGCGATCGCCGATCTGGACCCGGCCCGCGCAAAGGCTGCCATGGCGCATGTGGGCTGGGCAGAGGTCGACATGGCCGAGGTTGCCCTGCTCGACGATGGTCAGGCGCTTTGCGCCTGGGCGGATATCGAGGTGGTTGTCGATGCAACAGGAAGTCCCGCGGCGGGCATTCGCCACGCGCGCGCGGCCATCGCCAACGGCAAGCACATCGTGATGGTCAACGTCGAAGCGGACGTGCTGGCCGGGCCGCTGCTGGCGGCAGAGGCACGGGATGCGGGCGTGGTCTATTCGATGGCCTATGGCGATCAGCCTGCGATGACCGCCGAACTGGTCGACTGGGCCCGGTCCTGCGGGTTCGGCGTGGTCTGTGCGGGCAAGGGGACCAAGTACCGGCCGGGCTATCACCAGTCGACGCCAGAGACCGTGTGGGACAATATCGGCCTGGGCGGTGTGACGACCGAAACCGCCAGGCGCGACGGGTTGAACGCCCAAATGTTCAATTCGTTCGTCGACGGCACCAAGTCCGCGATTGAGATGGCGGCGATCGCCAATGCCTGCGATCTGACGGCACCGGTGGCCGGTCTCAGTTTCCCGCCCTGCGGCACCCACGATTTGCCTCATGTGCTTCGGCCGAGGGCAGATGGCGGGATGCTGGAGGCAAAGGGCATGGTCGAGGTCGTCTCGTGCGACGAGCGCGACGGGCGGGCCGTTCACAATCACCTGCAGTTCGGCGTCTACGTGGTGATCGAGGGGATGAACGACTACGCGGCGCTCTGTTTCCAGCAGTACGGCGTGACCCGGGACAGCACGGGCCGGTACGCGGCGCTCTGGCGGCCCTTTCACATGATCGGGCTGGAGCTGAATATCTCGATCCTGAATGCGGCACTGCGGGGGGAGGCCACGGGATCCGCGCGCGCCTTCAACGCCGATGTCATGGCCACCGCGAAGACGGATCTGGCCAAAGGTCAGACGCTGGATGGCGAGGGGGGCTACACCGTTTACGGCAAGATCGCCCCTGCCTCGGCTTCACTGGCCGCGGGCGCGCTGCCATTGGGTCTGGCCCACAATGTCACCCTGAAGAACCCGATCAAACAGGGCGAGCAGGTCCGCTGGGCGGATGTGGACATCGACGAGACCCTGGACGCCGTGCAGACCCGCCGGGCGATGGAGCAGCGGTTCGGCCGCGCCTGACCCCGGTAACACCACCGCCACAGCGGCCATCCGCCGGGGGTGCGCGGGTTCCGTCTGCGCGGCGCTTACCCGGCGGCTTGACGGGGCAATGGCCCGCGCTTAATCCCCGCGCATGACCGGCGAAAAAATGGACCCAATTCACATCATCGGCGGCGGCATGGCCGGGTCCGAGGCGGCCTGGGCCGCGGCCAATGCGGGCGTGCCGGTGATCCTGCACGAGATGCGGCCCATGCGCGGCACCGATGCCCATCAGACCGACGGGCTGGCGGAACTGGTCTGTTCGAATTCATTCCGCTCCGACGATGACGAGACGAACGCGGTGGGGCTTCTGCACTGGGAAATGCGTCAGCTCGGCTCGGTCATGATGGAGGCGGCGGTCCATGCCGCAGTTCCTGCCGGGGGCGCGCTGGCGGTGGATCGGGATGCCTTTTCGGCCCGCGTGACCGAACGTCTTGCCGCGCACCCGCTGATCACGGTGCAGCGCGGGGAGGTCACGGTGCCAGCCGACGACTGGGACAGTGTGATCGTCGCAACCGGGCCGCTGACATCGGATGCGCTGGCCCGGCACCTGCTGGATAAAACCGGCGAAGACAGCCTGGCCTTTTTCGACGCGATCGCCCCCATCGTCTATGCGGACAGCGTGGACATGAGCAAAGCCTGGTTCCAGTCGCGCTATGACAAGGGAGAGACAGAGGAAGAGCGCACCGCCTATCTGAACTGTCCCATGGACAGCGCAGAGTACGAGGCGTTCATCGACGCCCTGCTCGCCGCCCCGAAGACCGAGTTCAAGGAGTGGGAGGACACCCCCTATTTCGAGGGCTGCCTGCCGATCGAGGTGATGGCCGAGCGCGGGCGGGAGACGCTGCGCTATGGCCCGCTTAAGCCTGTTGGGCTGACAAATCCGCATGCGGCGGAAAAACCCCACGCCGTCGTGCAGTTGCGCCGCGACAACACGCTGGGCACGCTGTTCAACATTGTCGGCTTTCAGACCAAGATGCGGTATGGCGCGCAGGCCGACGTGTTCGCGATGATCCCCGGCCTTCAGGATGCCCGCTTCGCTCGGCTTGGCGGCATTCACCGCAACACCTTCCTTAACAGCCCGCGCCTTCTGGACGGCTCGATGCGCCTGAAGGTCGATCCGCGCCTGCGCTTTGCAGGACAAATCACCGGGGTGGAGGGTTACGTGGAATCCGGGGCCATGGGCATTCTGGCGGGGCAGTTCGCGGCCGCCGAACGGCTGGGCGCCCCCGTCACTGCGCCGCCGCCGGACACGGCGATGGGCGCGCTGATCACGCACATCACGGGCGGAGCGGAGGCGGACACTTTTCAGCCGATGAACGTCAATTTCGGCCTTTTCCCGCCGCTGACCGATGTGCGCGGCGGGCGGCGCGGCAAGCAGGATCGCAAACGGGCCTACACGGTCCGGGCGAAGGCCTCGTTCGCGGATTGGGCCGCTGGTGGATCTGTGCAGGCGGCGGAGTAACGTCCTGACGTACCCGTCCGGCGGCACCGGCAGATTAGCGCCGCGATTGCCGCCAAACCTCATGACCCTTTGATTTTGGCCCCCTGCCCGCCTAGGCTTGTCAGCGGGAGGGACCGATGACCGACAGAAAATTCCTCGATACCGCGTACGATCTGGAGGATGCTTCGGCCACGCAGTCCTTCTATGAAGACTGGGCCGCCAGTTATGACGCCGAGATCAAGGAAAACGGCTATGCCACCCCGCGCCGCTGCGCCGAAGCCCTGGCCGCACGCGTCCCGGACCGGGCCGCGCCTGTGCTTGATCTTGGGTGCGGGACGGGGCTGGGCGGCCTTGCGCTCAGGGCTGCGGGGTTCACGACCATCGACGGATCGGAACCATCCGACCAGATGCTGGACGGCGCGCGCAAGCTGGACGGGGTCTATCGCGACCTGATCAGGACCGAGATCGAGACGCCGCTGCCTTTTGCCCCCGGCACCTACGCCCACATCTTTGCGGCCGGTGTCATCGCCGCGCAGCACGCGCCGCCAGAGACCGTGGATGCGGCGCTGGCCATCCTGCCCGAGGGCGGATGCCTTGTCTTCTCGCTGAACGATAACACGATGCAGGACCCGGCGTTCCCAGCCAAGGTCGATGAGGTCATCGCCAATGGAACAGGCACCTTGCTGTTTCGCGAGCACGGCCCGCACCTGCCTGGGATCGGGCTGGAGAGCACCGTCTTCGTGTTGCAGAAACCATGAGCGGTCTCGACAAGGTCTACGACCTGACATCGCCCGAGCTCGCGAAAGGATATTATGACGACTGGGCAACCGGTTACGATGAGGAGCTGACACAAAATCAGTATGCGACACCGGTCCGTTGCGCCGAGGCGCTGGCGGCGCACGCGGCCCTGCCATGGGCGCCGGTTCTGGAACTTGGCTGCGGCACCGGATTGGGCGGCATCGCCCTGCAGGCGGCGGGATTTGAGTGCATCGACGGGGTGGATATTTCCGGGAACATGCTGGCGGAGGCCGAGGCGAAGGAAATCTACCGCAGCCTGGTCCCGATGGATCTGTCGCAGCCTTTGGACGAGATTGATCCGGCCACCTACCAGAACATCGCCGCCATCGGTGTGCTGAACCCGGCGCACCTGCCCATGACGCTGATTGACGAGGCGCTGTCGAAGCTGCCCTCTGGCGGGTGTTTCTGCTTTTCGGTCAACGATATCGCCGCCAATGACGGACAGGCGGAGACGCGTGTTCTGGAGTTGACCGAGCACATGGTGGCCGATCTGGTCTTCAAGGAGCATGGCAAGCATCTGCCGGATATCGACCTGTCCTCGACCGTCTATGTACTGAAGCGGCGCTGAGGGGTGAACGCCGCCACGATCGTCCTTTTTGCCCTGACCGTTCTGGTCTGGGGCTCGACCTGGATCATGATGAAGTTCCAGTTGGGGGTCGTCGATGCCACCGCCTCGCTGACCTATCGCTATTTCATCGCGGGCGTGCTGGTTCTTGCCGGGGCCGCGATTGCGGGCAAGCGCATTCGGCTGCGCGGGCGCGAGCATCTTTGGTGCGTCGCCCAGGGCGGAATGATGTTCTCGATCAATTACTGGATGACCTATATCGCGGCCGAGCACCTGACGACCGGCGTGATCTCGGTCTTCTTTGCCGGGGCCTCGGCCTGCACCATGCTGGTCGCGCTGGTGGTCTTCCAAAGGGTCCCGGCCCTGCGTACGGCGATGGGCGCGCTGATGGGCGTGATCGGGACCGCGCTGGTTTTCTGGCCCGAGATCGACGGCCTGCCGATCGACGGGCCGGAAGTGCAGTCAGGGTTACTGCTGATCCTGTCGGTCTTTCTGTTTGCCTCGGGCGGGCTGGTCGGCGCGCGCAATCTGGGGGCCGGGATGCCGCGCTATGCGACGATCGGCTGGGCGATGGTCTATGGATCCGGCTGGATGTGCGCGGTGGTGCTGATCCGCGGCGACACGTTCGGGTTTGACCTCTCGCTGCCCTATGTCCTGTCACTGGTCTGGCTGATCGTCCTGGGGTCGGGCCTTGTCTTTGTGATGTACTTCATCCTGATCGAGCGGATCGGACCGGAGCGGGCTTCGTACGCCTCGGTCATGTTCCCGCTGGTCGCGCTGGTGATTTCGACCTTTGCCGAGGGGTACCAATGGCCCTTGCTGGCGCTGATCGGCGTGCCCTTGGCGATCATAGGCAATGGTCTGGTGCTGTGGCAGGGGCGGGCACCGGCGGCATCATCGCCGGCAGCCGAAACACTGCCGGGCGAGCCTGAGCCCATCGAATGGCCCGTCAATCTGGTTGAATTGCCGGACGAACGCAGGCCGGGAGCAGTGCACCAGTCATAAGATGCGTCCCCGTTGGAGAGCCCGAGCGCTTACTTCAACGCCTCCAGCTTTGCCGCATCGTACTCCTTGGAAAGCTCCCAAACCGCGCCCTCGGCGGTGTCCTTGACGATCACACCAGCCGCGGCAAAGCCGTCGCGGATGGCATCGGACCGGGCGAAGTCCTTGTTTTTGCGGGCCTCGGCGCGTGCGGCGATCAGACCTTCGATCAGGGTTGCGGCATCACCGGCTTCGGGCGCGGCCTGCCAGCCGTCAAGCTCGTCGGTCAAAAGACCGAAAAGATTGGCCGAGGCTTTCAGCGTCGCCGCATCACCTTCACCGGACAGCCGGTGCAGTTCGGTCAGCGCCTGCGCGACGTTCAGATCGTCGGCAAGGGCATCGATAACCTCTGGCGCAGGTGTCCCGGCATCGATCCCATCGATCTGGTCGCGCCACCGGCGGAGGGTCTTGTCGGCTTCTTCCGCCCGCTTGGCCGTCCAGTCGCAGGGCGAGCGATAGTGCGTCATGCCGAGGACGAAACGGATCACCTCACCCGGATACCCCTGGTCCAGAAGGTCACGAACGGTGAAGAAATTGCCCAGCGACTTGGACATCTTCTTGCCTTCGACCTGCAGCATCTCGTTGTGCATCCACCAATTGGCCAGACGTTCGGTGCCATGCGCGCAGCGGCTTTGTGCAATCTCGTTCTCGTGGTGGGGGAACTGCAGATCAATGCCGCCGGCGTGAATGTCGAAGACATGCGGGTTGGCCAGGGCTGCATCCGATAAACGCCCGTCTTCGGCCGGTTTTTCCCACAGCACGTGATCCGCCATGGCGGAGCATTCGATGTGCCAACCGGGACGACCACGGCCCCACGGGCTGTCCCAGCCCGGTTGCTCCTGGGTCGAGGGCTTCCAGAGCACGAAATCCATCGGGCCCTTTTTGTAGGGGGCGACTTCCACGCGGGAGCCTGCGATCATGTCGTCCACAGACCGGCGGGACAATTCTCCGTACTTGTCAAAGCTGTCAACGGAGAACAGGGCGTGGCCTTCGGCCTCGTAGGCATGCCCCTTCTGGATCAGGGTTTCGATCATGGCGACCATGGGCCCGATATAGTCTGTGCAGCGCGGTTCGTGGTTCGGGCGCAATGCCCCCAGGGCATCCATGTCCTGATGGTACCAACCGATGGTTTCGTCCGTCACGTGGCGGGTGGCTTCTTCCAGTGTCTCGCCCGGTTTCTTCACGTCCACCGCCTTGTCGATGATCTTGTCATCGATATCTGTGAAGTTACGCGAGTAAGCGACTGATTCAGAGCCATAAATATGGCGCAGAAGCCGGAAGAGAATATCGAAGACCACCACGGGCCGGGCGTTGCCGATATGGGCGCGATCGTAGACGGTCGGGCCGCAGACATACATGCGCACGTTGCCGGGATCGATCGGCGCGAACACATCCTTTGATCGTGTGCGGGTGTTGTAGAGCTTGATCTCAGTCATAATTCTGGCCCTTCGGGTCAAGCCCGCGGCTTCGGTTCGTGATGACAGGGTATACCGCCGCGGACGCTATGTCAGCGGTGCGAACAGATCCGGCAGATGGACAGCGCAGTGTTCATGGGTGGGTATATGCGCCGGGGTCTGTGTAAATGCAAGAACGTTCCCGGCGGTCTGCGCCCAGAACTGACATGGACCGGCGATGCCACGCTCTGTTACCAATGCGGAATTCTGGGAAAGGTTTTGAGATGTTGAGACGATTGGTTCTGACGCTTCTGGTTCCCGCCTTGCTGGCACTCGGCGTACCGGCCCTCGCCCTGGGCGTCGGCGACAGCGTCATGGCGGAATGGCCAGAGAACCGGTGCTGGTACCACGGGGTCATCCGCGAGGTCCGGGGATCAGAATTTCAGGTGCATTTCGACGATGGGGACAGCGCCGTTCTGGCCGATGACAAGGTGCGCGCCGACCGGATCAGGATCGGGCACCGGGTCTGGGGCCGCTGGCAGCAGGGAAGCCAGACCTACAGGGGTATGATCGTTCAGCGCGATGACGAGAAGATCTTCATTCAGTACGACGACGGCGATTCCGAGTGGAGCACGATGGAGTTCATCTGCGTTGAGGCGGGTGATCTGTGACGGCGGACGCGTACCGGACTGAAGCCGGGCCTAGATGGTCGGCGGCGGTCCTTTCATCAACGCCATGAGCGCGCCCATGTCAGGGCCGTGATCACGGCCGGTCAGGGCGCGCCTAAGCGGCTGGAAGAGCGCCCTGCCCTTGCGGCCGCTGCTGGTCTTGATTGCGTCAGTCCAGGTCTTCCAGCTTGTGTCGTCCCAGGGCTGAGGCGGCAGGGCCTTCAGGGCATCTGCCACAAACTCTGCATCGTCGGCTTCGATTTTGGGCGCGGTACCGTTGGCAAGCAGATCAAGCCAGAACGGGACCTCGTCCATGCGGTCGAGGTTCGGTCCGATGGCAGCCCAGAAGGCTTCCGGCTGAGGCACCCCGGCTTCAGAAAGGCGCGCGGCGACCGCCTCGAAGGGCATCGCGCGCAGGGTCTTGGCAGAGTGCAGGGTCAGGTCATCGGCGTCGAATTTGGTGGGCGTCAGGCCGAAGCCGCCAAGATCGAAGCTGTCCACAAGAGCCTCCAGTTCGGTGACGACCTCGACCGGCTGGTTCGATCCGAGACGCGCCATGTAGGCGACCAGCGCCAGCGGTTCGACCCCCGCTTCCCGCAGGTCTTTCAACGCCAATGTCCCAAGACGCTTGGAAAGCGCGCCGCCATCCGCATCCGTCAGCAATGAATTGTGCGCAAAGGACGGTGCGGCATAATCCAAAGCGTTGAAGATCTGGATCTGAACGCCGGTGTTGGTGACATGATCGGCCCCGCGCACAACGTGCGTGACACCCATTTCGGCGTCATCAACGACCGAGGCGAGGGTGTAGAGAAGCTGCCCGTCCCCGCGGATCAGCACGGGGTCCGACACCGAGGCCGCATCGACCTTCTCCTCCCCCCGGATCAGGTCGTGAAAGCGGATTTCTTCCTGGTCGAGCAGGAATCGCCAATGGGCGTTGCGGTCCTGCTGCAGGGCTTCCCTGTCGGCGTTCGTCAGCGTCAGCGCAGACCGGTCGTAGACCGGCGGTTTTCCGGCATTGAGCTGTTTCTTGCGTTTGAGATCCAGCTCCAGCGGTGTCTCGTAGCAATCGTAGAGCCGGTTGGCCGCGCGAAGCCGGTCGGCGGCGGCATGGTAGCGGTCGAGGCGCGCGGACTGATGCTCCTCCCGATCCCAGGTCAGGCCCAGCCATTCCAGGTCGCGTTTGATCTGGTCGGTGTATTCCTGCTTCGACCGCTCCGGGTCGGTGTCATCGATGCGCAGGATGAAGGTGCCACCCGCCTTTGCGGTGACCAGCCAGTTCAGAACGGCGGTGCGCAGGTTGCCGACGTGGAGGTATCCGGTCGGCGAAGGGGCGAAACGGGTGACGGTCATTTTTTCATCCACTCGTAATCGTCGCAGCGTTTGGGCGCGTGATCCTTGAAGGCCTGCAGAACGTCAAGGATGTTCTCGCGGACAAAGGGATGCAGGATGCAGAAGCCGGGCCGGTTGTGGAACGTATTCAGCCAGATCTCGAAGCGGGCATCCAGCGGCAGATCCCGGCCCTGAAGCGGGCGGTTGAGCAGAACGCCGACCCAGCGGGACTGGCGGCGTTTGACCAGCATGGCGATGCCCGTCGGCTCCCAATAGCGAAAGGCTTCGACGTCCTCCCAGGGGAAGTCCAGCCACGTGTCAAAGCCAAGGGCGATCCCGAACCCTTCGGGCCCGACCCGCAGGACAGGGCCGCGGCGCGATCCGCGGCGCAGGAAGTACCAGGCGAGCGCGCCGAAAAACCCGGCCATCAGCGCCGCAAAGAGGCGTATCAGGACGGCCTCTCCCTCGATCTGCGTCTGGTGAACCGCGAACATCACGGTCAACACGGCGCACAGACCGCCAGCCAAAAGGCGGGAGCCGGGCGCAGCATTAAAGACAGCCTCGGCCGCCGGACGCTTTTTCTTCAGCCGCGACCGGGTTTTCGGAACACGTGTCATCGTCCGATTGATGGGAAGATCCGCCGCCCGGCCTTACTGGATGACATTCGGCACGGAGCCCGGCACGAATTCGGTGATCTTGTTGCGACTGCTTCGACGCTGGTATCGACTGGCAACGACGCTGGGCGGCGTGTTGGCAAACGAATCCTGCCAGACGGTGTCGGTCAGGAAACAGTTGGCAAGCGTATTGCGCATGTTGGCGCGTAACTTGCGGCGCGGAAACTTCTCGACCCCGCTCATTATCGTGACACCGCTGTGCCTGACACGGGTGCCTTCGAGCACCTCAAGTTCGGATCCCGCAATGTCGGCATTCTTGGCGTCCTGCGCCCAGGCCCCGCACACAACGGTATTGTCGCCCTCCTGCCTCAGGCCCGCCAGAACGAAAATCTTCGGGCCGGAGGTATATTCGCCCCCGCCAACAGCGAAGGTCTGATCGATCCTTGCGTCGTAGACCTCTTTGACGGAACTCGCGCACGCCGACAGCGATACGATCATGGCCAGTGCGAAGACTGATTTTGCGCGATGTTTCATCCCAGGCCCCTTCGCTTCCCAGACCGTTCACGTCCGAATCTGACGACATCTCATTAAAGGACTGGCAGCGTTCCGTCACGGGGTGTTGACCCAGCCGAAGCTTCATCAGACGCAGGTTCCGGTCGCGAAAGGAAGTTGACGTTAATCGCCTTCGCCAATTTATCGATCGGTTGGTCAAGCATGACAGGTCCAAGATCATAATACGATTGCGGCTTTCCTTGCCTCTTGGAAGGCGGCTGGCGATGGTGTTCGAGACAGTTTGAAAAGCTGATCCGCAGGCACAGTCTACCGCGTTTGGACGGCACAGCGTCGACCTGTTCGATCTCTGACCACGGCACAGGGCCAAGCGCGCCAAATGACGGCCAGCGGAGAGCCAGTCCGTCCTGAGAGGCAATCAATGTCGGTCTGCGATCAAGACATACTCGCAGGCAACACAACGCGAATGCACCGAAGAAAGCTGAGCCGACCGCAGGCCAGAATGGTATGCTCAGGACCAGCGTCGATAGTGAAAACGAGAGGTTTGGAACCGCAATTTCCGCCAGGCACCCGACCGCAAAGACCCCGCAAACCGAACCAATGAATGCAGCAGCCCACCGGTTAGCGTAAACGACGATTTGGCCAATGCTGCCCTCGCTCAAGACCTGTCCCGCCACCGGTTCACGATGGGATAGCGCCGATCCAGCCAGAAGGCCCGCGCGGTCAGTTTGACCCCCGGGGCCGACTGGAAGCGTTTGTATTCCGAAATGTAGAGGAGGTGCTGCACCTTCATGACCGTTTCGCGGTCATGGCCTGATGCGATGATCTCTTCGGTCGAAAGCTGATCTTCGACCAGTTGGCGCAGGATATCGTCCAGCACGTCGTAGGGTGGCAGGCTGTCCTGATCGGTCTGATCCGGGCGCAACTCAGCCGACGGCGGTTTCTGAATAATGTTGGCCGGGATAACCTCCCCCGCCGGGCCGCGCATCCAGGGGTGGTGTTCGGTGTTGCGCCAGCGGGCGCATTCGAAAACGCGGGTCTTGTAGAGATCCTTGATCGGGTTGTAGGCGCCGTTCATGTCGCCGTAGATCGTCGCATAGCCGACCGCGATTTCAGACTTGTTTCCGGTGGTCAGCAGCAGCTCACCGGATTTATTGCTGAGCGCCATCAGGAAGAGGCCGCGCAGGCGCGATTGCAGGTTTTCTTCGGTCGTGTCGGGCTGCAAACCTTCGAAAAACGGGGCAAGGCTGTCCTCGACCGCCTGAACGCCGTTGGAGATCGGCAGCGTCTGACAGGTCACGCCCAGCCGCTGCGCCAGATCGTCGGCGTCCGACAAC